>CAYZSE010000064.1:0-18911 GCA_964481035.1 uncultured Geminicoccaceae bacterium
TCCTCGCAGACCGTGTGCAGGCTCTTGTCGCGCAAGAGCTTCTTGGTCTCGAAATAGACCGGATGCGTCGGCGCCTTGACCCTGATCCAGGCGGGCTTGCGCTGGTGGGTCGTCGCGGGGCGATGCTCGGGCCCGGCCTTGACCGTGACGGTGGCCATTGGCTCCTCGTTCTCGGTTGCACTCTTAGAAGTGGATCGCACGGCCGTACGCGTCCAGGACCGACTCGTGCATCATTTCCGATAAGGTGGGGTGCGGGAACACGGTATGCATCAGATCGAGCTCGGTCGCTTCCAATTGCCGCGCGATGACGTAGCCCTGAATTAGCTCGGTCACCTCCGCGCCCACCATGTGCGCACCGAGGAGTTCGCCCGTCGCGGCGTCGAAGACGGTCTTGACCATCCCCTCGGGCTCGCCCAGCGCGATGGCCTTGCCGTTGGCCATGAACGGGAACCGGCCGACCTTGACCTCGCGGCCGGCCTCCTTCGCCGCAGCCTCGGTCCAGCCGACGGACGCCACCTGCGGCGTCGAGTAGGTGCAGCCGGGGATCTTGGTCACGTCCATCGGGTGCAGCCCGTCGACGCCGGCGATCGTCTCGACGCAGAGCACGCCCTCGTGGCTCGCCTTGTGGGCCAGCCACGGCGCGCCGCAGACGTCACCGATGGCGTAGACGCCGGGCTCGCCGGTCCGCAAGAACGGATCGACCTTGATGTGGCCGCGCTCGACCTCGACGCCGGTGCCGTCGAGCCCGAGCTTCTCGGTATTGCCGACGATCCCCACCGCCATGATGACCCGATCGACGGAGAGCGGCTTGCGCTCGCCGTCCTTGGTCTCGATCGTCGCGGTCACGCCGTCCGGCCCGCGGTCGAGCGTCTTGACCGTGGCGTTCGTCTCGATGGCGATGCCGCGCTTGGTGAACTGCTTGTGGGCGAAGGCCGAGATCTCGGCGTCTTCGACCGGCAGGATGCGATCGACGACCTCGACCATCGTCACCTCGACGCCCATCGCCCGGTAGAAGCTCGCGAACTCGACCCCGATCGCCCCCGAGCCGACCACCAGCAGCGATCTCGGGAGCTCTTTGGGGACCATCGCCTCCTTGTAGGTCCACACCCGCTCGCCATCCGCCTCTAGCCCCGGCAGCTGGCGCGCGCGGGCGCCCGTGGCGATGACGACGTGCGCCGCCTCGATGGTCTCCTCGCCGCCCTTGCGAAGCGCGACAACGACCTTGCCGCGGCCGGCGAGCTTGCCCTCGCCCTCGATGACCTCGACCTTGTTCTTCTTGAGCAGGTGGGTGACGCCGCGGGTGAGCTGGCCCGCCACCGCGCGCGAGCGCTTGACGACGGCGGCAAAGTCGTGGCGCAGGTTGTCGGCCGCGAAGCCGAATTCCTGCAGGTGATGCATCAGCTCGAAGACCTCACCGGAGCGCAGCAGCGCCTTGGTGGGGATGCAGCCCCAGTTGAGGCAGATGCCACCCAGATGCTCGCGCTCGACAAGGACCGTCTTCAGGCCCAGCTGCGCCGCGCGGATCGCTGCGACGTAGCCGCCGGGGCCACCGCCGATGACGACGACGTCAAGCTTCGACGCCATGGAGCTTTCCTTTCCGGCCAGATGGTGCGAGGCGCTTCACCGAGCTTCAAAGCAAGAGCGCCAGCGGATCCTGGATGATCGCCTTGATCTGCTGCAGCACCTCGGCCCCGAGCGCGCCGTCGACGGCCCGGTGATCGACCGAGAGCGTCAGCGTCATCACCGTGGCGATGGCGAGCGCCCCGTCCCGCACCACCGGCCGCTGCTCGCCGGCGCCGACGGCGAGGATGCTCGCCTGGGGCGGGTTGATGACGGCCTGAAAGTCCTTGATGCCGTACATGCCCAGGTTCGAGATCGTGAAGCCGCCGCCCTGGTACTCCTCGGGCTGCAGCTTGTTGTCCCGCGCCCGCTGGGCCAGGTCCTTCATCTCCGCCGAGATGGTCGCGAGACCCTTCTGGTCCGCGCCGCGCACCAACGGCGTGATGAGGCCGCCGTCGATCGCGACGGCGACCGCGATGTCGACGTTCGTGAACCGGTAGAGCTTGTCCCCGCCGAAGCTGACATTGGCGTCGGGCACCCGCTTGAGCGCCACCGCGCAGGCTTTGATGAGGAAATCGTTGACCGAGAGCTTGTAGTCGGCGCCCGCACGGCCGTTGAGGTCGCTCCGCAGCCGCAACAGCGCATCGAGCTCGACGTCGACCGAGAGATAGAAATGCGGGATCTCGCGCTTCGCCTCGCTGAGCCTGCGCGCGATCGTGCGGCGCATCGAGTTGAGCGCGATGACCTCGTGCGGCTCGCTCGGCGCGCCGGCGGCGGGCGGCGATGCCTCGACCGGAGCCGCCGGCGCGGCGGCAGGCGCTTGCGGCGTTGGCGACGCGGCCCGGGCCGTGCCCGCGCTCAACGCCTTCTCGATGTCCGCCTTGACGATGCGACCGTGCGGGCCCGTGCCCCTAAGGTGCGCGAGCTCGAGCCCCGCCTGCGCGGCCATGCGTCGGGCGAGCGGGCTCGCGAACACGCGCTCGCCCCGGTCCGCGCGGTCCGCGCCGTCCGCGGCGGGTGCCGCCGTCGGCTCGGCGGCCGCGGCCGGCGGCGCGGGCTTCGGCGCTGGTGCCGGCGCAGCCTCGCCCTTGCCCCCGCCGGCGGCGCCCTCCAGCGCCGCGGTGTCCTCGCCCTCCTCCAAGAGGAGCCCGATCGGGGTGTTGACGGCGACGTTCTCCGAGCCCGCCGCGACGAGGATCTTGCCGAGCACGCCCTCGTCGACCGCCTCGACCTCCATCGTCGCCTTGTCGGTCTCGATCTCGGCGAGGACGTCGCCGGGCGCCACCTTGTCGCCCTCCTTCTTGTGCCAGGACGCGAGCGTGCCCTCGGTCATCGTGGGCGAGAGCGCCGGCATGAGGATCTCGATGGGCATCCGCCTCTCCCTCAGGACCGATAGCAGACGGCCTTGGCCGCCGCGACGACGTCGGCCACCTGCGGCAACGCCAGCTGCTCGAGGTTCGCCGCATAGGGCATCGGCACGTCCTTGCCGGTGACACGCGCGACCGGCGCGTCGAGATGATCGAAGGCGTCTTCCATCATCGCCATGGCGAGCTCCGCCCCCATGCCGAACCGCGGCCAGCCCTCCTCGATGGAGACGAGCCGGTTGGTCTTCTTGACGGAGCCGACGACCGTCGCCGTGTCCAAGGGGCGGATCGTCCGCAGATCGACCACCTCCGCCTCGATACCCTGCTCGGCGAGGGCATCGGCCGCCTCGAGCGCGCGGGTGCACATCAAGGAAAAGGCGGTGATGGTCACATCCTTGCCCGGCCGCAGCACCTTGGCCTTGCCGATCGGTACGGTGAAGTCGTCGAGCTTGGGAACCTCGAAGCTCTGCCCGTAGAGGATCTCGTTCTCGAGGAAGACCACCGGGTTGGGGTCGCGGATGGCCGCCTTGAGCAAGCCTTTCGCGTCGGCCGCCGAGTAGGGGGACACGACCTTGAGCCCGGGGCAGTGGCCGTACCAGCTCGAGTATTCCTGGCTGTGCTGGGCGCCGACACGGGCTGCCGCACCGTTGGGGCCGCGGAAGACGATGGGCGAGCCGAGCTCGCCGCCGGCCATGTAGAGCGTCTTCGCCGCCGAGTTGATGATGTGGTCGATCGCCTGCATGGCGAAGTTGAACGTCATGAATTCGACGATCGGCCGGAGCCCCGCCATCGCCGCCCCGACGCCGATCCCGGCAAAGCCGTACTCGGTGATCGGCGTGTCGATGACGCGCTTTGCGCCGAACTCGTCCAGCAGCCCCTGGGTCACCTTGTAGGCGCCCTGGTACTCGGCGACCTCCTCGCCCATGAGGAAGACCCGCTCGTCGCGGCGCATCTCCTCGGCCATCGCGTCGCGCAGCGCGTCGCGCACGGTCTGGGTGAAGGTCTCGGTGCCCGCGGGCACCTCCGGCACGGCGTCGGCCTCGGCGCGCGGCTCGGCCGGCAGGCTCGGCCCTGTCGACGCCCGCTGCGGCTCCTCGACCGGTGCCGGCGCCGCCTCCGCCGGGGGCTCGGCAGCCTGCCCGTTGCCCTTCGCCGCCCGCTCGAGGGACCCCTCGTCCTCACCGTCCTCGAGGATGAGGCCGATCGGCGTATTGACCGCCACGTTCTCCGAGCCGCCCGGCACGAGGATCTTGCCGAGCTTGCCCTCGTCGACCGCCTCGACCTCCATCGTCGCCTTGTCGGTCTCGATCTCGGCGAGGACGTCGCCGGGCGTGACCGCGTCGCCCTCGTTCTTGAGCCAGCGGGCGAGCGTGCCCTCGGTCATCGTCGGCGACAGCGCCGGCATCAGTATCTCGATCGGCATCACGTCCTCCCTCGCCGGCACGCGGCCGGCGCTCTCCCGAGCCGGCACGCGGCCGGCGTCATCTTGCGCCGGCGCGGCGCCGGCCGCCGCTCGTCAGGCCTCGACCAGCACGTCGGTCCAGAGCTCCTCGGGATCGGGTTCCGGGCTGTCCTGAGCGAAGCGCGCCGCGTCGTTGACGATGCCGCGGATCTCCTTGTCGAGCGCCTTGAGCCGCTCCTCCTCGGCGACGCCGCCGTCGATCATCGTCCGCTTGAGCTGCTCGATCGGATCGCGCTGCTCGCGCATCTCTTGGACCTCTTCCTTGGTCCGGTACTTGGCCGGGTCCGACATCGAATGGCCGCGATAGCGGTAGGTCAGCGCCTCGAGGATGACCGGGCCGTTGGCGCGGGCGTGCGCCACGGCCTCGTCCGCCGCCGCGCGGACCGCGAGCACGTCCATGCCGTCGACCTCGGAGCCGGGGATGCCGTAGGCCGTGCCGCGCTCGTAGAGATGCTGACCCGCCGCGGCCCGCTTCTGCGACGTGCCCATGGCGTAGCGATTGTTCTCGATGACGAAGACGATCGGCAGGTTCCACAAGGCCGCCATGTTGAAGGTCTCGTAGACCTGCCCCTGGTTGGCCGCCCCGTCACCGAAATAGCAGACCGTGACCCCACCGTCCTCGCGGTACTTGTGGGCGAAGGCGAGCCCGGCGCCGAGCGGCACCTGGCCGGCGACGATGCCATGGCCGCCGTAGAAGCCCTTGTCGCGGGCGAACATGTGCATCGAGCCGCCCTTGCCCTTGGAATAGCCGTCGATGCGGCCGGTGAGCTCGGCCATGACCCGGCCCGGCTCCATGCCCGTCGCCAGCATGTGGCCGTGGTCGCGATAGCCGGTGATGACCGTGTCGCCCGGCTCGAGCGCGTATTGAATGCCGACGGCGACGGCCTCCTGGCCGATATAGAGGTGGCAGAAGCCGCCGATGAGACCCATGCCGTACAGCTGGCCGGCCTTCTCCTCGAAGCGCCGCAGCAGCAGCATGTCGCGGTAATAGGTGAAGAGCGTGTCCGCGTCGGGCAGCGCCGGCTTGCGCGTGCTGCGGCGTCGCGACGTGGTCTTGCCGGTGTCCGCACCGGCGTTCTCGGTGGCCATGCCCGTGGTCTCCCCTCGGCGCCGCGACGACGCGGCCCTGGCTCGGTCCTAGGCGGTGCTGCGTCGCAGCACCAACGTGTTGGCAGGCTCCATCTCTGCCCTGCGTCAACGGCGGCCGGCCTCGTCCGGTTCCAGGACGATGACCTCCTCCGGGCGCACATAGCCGAGCTCGCGAAGCGCCGTCTCGACCGCGTCGGGATCCAGGGTTTCGGGCCGCAAGCCCTCGAGCGCCAGCGCCAGGGCCGCATTGGTGGCTTGCACCTCGGCCAATTCACGCTCGACGCCGGCGCTCTCGACGACGAGGCGCTGGTAGGCGACGTAGCCGACCTCGCCGTAGAGCGCGTGGTAGGCGAAATAGGCGCCGATCAGAGCCGCCGGGCCCCAGATCAGCGCCCACTGCCGCCAACGTCGCGGCAGGCTCATCCGACGAGAAAGCACGCCGCCCCCGGATAGCGGGCGGTCCCGCCGAGCTCGTCCTCGATCCGCAGAAGCTGGTTGTACTTGGCGAGACGATCGGAGCGCGACAGCGAGCCGGTCTTGATCTGGCCGCAATTGGTGGCGACCGCCAGGTCGGCGATGGTCGCGTCCTCGGTCTCGCCGGAGCGGTGCGACATGACGCAGGTATAACGCGCCCGGTGCGCCATCTCGACGGCCTCGAGCGTCTCGGTCAGCGAGCCGATCTGGTTGACCTTGACCAGCAACGAGTTGGCGATGCCCTTGGCGATGCCGTCCGCGAGAATCGAGGGGTTGGTGACGTAGAGGTCGTCGCCCACGAGCTGCACGGTCTTGCCCAGCCGCTCGGTGAGGATCGCCCAGCCCTCCCAGTCGTCCTCGCCGACGCCGTCCTCGATCGACTTGATCGGGTAGCGCTGGCAGAGGTCGGCGTAGTAGTCGGCCATGCCGGCCGCATCGAGGGTCTTGCCCTCGCCCTTGAGCTCGTAGCGGCCGCCCTTGCCGAACTCGCTCGAGGCGGCGTCCAGGGCGAACACGATGTCGTCGCCGAGCTTGTAGCCCGCCGCCTCGACCGACTTGGCGAGGAAGGCGAGGGCCTCGTCGGTGCTCTTCAGGTTCGGGGCGAAGCCGCCCTCGTCGCCCACCGCGGTGTTGTGGCCGGCATCGTGCAGGCCCTTCTTGAGGGCGTGGAAGCACTCGGCCCCCATCCGCAGCGCCTCCGCGAAGGAGGAAGCGCCGACGGGCATGATCATGAACTCCTGCACGTCGATCGGGTTGTCGGCATGCGCCCCGCCGTTGATGACGTTCATCATCGGCACCGGCAGCGTGCGGGCCTGGGTGCCGCCGACATAGCGGTAGAGCGGCAGGTCGAGCGCGTCGGCGGCGGCCTTGGCGACGGCGAGGCTCACGCCGAGGATGGCGTTGGCGCCGAGCCGGCTCTTCGTGTCGGTGCCGTCGAGTTCGAGCATCGCCAGGTCGATCGCGACCTGCTCGATCGCGTCGCGGCCGATGACGACGTCGGCGATCTCGCCGTTGACGGCCTCCACCGCCTTCAAGACGCCCTTGCCGCCATAGCGGCTCTTGTCGCCGTCGCGGAGCTCCAGGGCCTCGCGAACGCCGGTGGAGGCGCCCGAAGGAACGGCGGCGCGGGCCGTGCTGCCGTCGGCGAGCGTGACCTCGACCTCGACGGTCGGGTTGCCGCGGCTGTCGAGGATCTCGCGGCCGTGAATCTCGACGATATCGGTGGTGCTCATGGGCGTGCCCTCAGGTCGACGTGGCGGATGGCTTTGGCTTGCGCAGGCGGTCGATGGCCTGAAGCTCCTGCAACAGCCTCGCCAGCTCCGCAAGGGGGACCATGTTGGGACCGTCGCTCGGCGCTCGCTCGGGCTCGGCGTGGGTCTCGATGAACAGCCCGGCGACGCCGACCGCGACCGCCGCCCGCGCGAGCACCGGCACGAACTCCCGCTGCCCGCCCGACGACGCACCCTGGCCGCCCGGCTGCTGCACCGAATGGGTCGCATCGAAGACCACCGGCCAGCCCGTCCGCGCCATGATCGGCAGGCCGCGGAAGTCGGAAACGAGCGTGTTGTAGCCGAAACTCGTGCCACGGTCGGTGAGCAGCAACTTGGTCGCGCCGAAGCTCGCGAGCTTGGCCGCGACCTGAGCCATGTCCCAAGGTGCGAGGAACTGGCCCTTCTTGACGTTGACACAAGCACCCGTGGTGGCCGCCGCGGCGAGCAGATCGGTCTGGCGGCAGAGGAAGGCCGGGATCTGCAGGACGTCGACCGCCTCGGCGGTCGGCCGGCACTGCCAGCTCTCGTGGACGTCGGTCAGGACCGGCAAGCCCGTCCGCTCGCGCACCTCGGCGAGGATGGCGAGGCCATCGTCCATGCCGACGCCGCGAAACGAGGCGGCGCTGGTGCGGTTGGCCTTGTCGAAGGAGCTCTTGTAGACGCAGGTGATGCCCAGCCGCGCCGTGATCTCGGCGATGGCCTCCGCCGTCTCCAGCGCGTGCGCGCGGCTCTCGATCGCGCACGGCCCGCAGATCAGGGCGAACGGCCGGTCGTTGGCGAAGGTGGCCGCGCCCACCTGAACGCTGGCGCTGGGAGCATCGTCGCTCAACTCGCGATCCCTTCCGGTCATGGTCAGACGAGCCGCGACTGGGCGAGCGCCGCTTCGACGAAGGAGCGAAACAGCGGGTGCGGCGCGAACGGGCGCGATTTCAGCTCGGGATGAAACTGAACGCCGACGAACCACGGATGGCTCGGGTTCTCGACGATTTCGGGCAAGCGCCCGTCCGGCGACATGCCGGAGAAGCGCAGGCCCGCCGCCTCCAGCCGCGGCAGGTAGTTGACGTTGACCTCGTAGCGGTGGCGATGCCGCTCGGAGACGTCACCGGTGCCGTAGATGCCCTGCACCAAGCTGCCGGGCGCCAGTTTCGCCGGGTAGGCACCGAGGCGCATCGTCCCGCCGAGGTCGCCGTCGGCCTCGCGGCGCTCCTTGCGGCCGTCGCGCTCCCACTCGGTCATCAGCCCCACCACGGCGTCGGCGCAAGGCCCGAACTCCGTCGAGTTCGCGCCCTCGAGCCCGGCGAGATTGCGGGCCGCCTCGACGACCGCGAGCTGCATGCCGAAGCAGATGCCGAGATAGGGGATCTGGCGCTCGCGGGCGAAGGTGACCGCCGCGATCTTTCCTTCGGCGCCGCGCTCGCCGAAGCCGCCCGGCACCAGGATGCCGTTGACGTCGCCGAGGCTCGCCGCCACGGCCTCGCTCTCGAAGATCCGGCTGTCGATCCACCGCGGCTTGACCCTGACGCGGTTGGCGATGCCGCCGTGAACGAGGGCCTCGTCGAGCGACTTGTAGGCGTCGATCAGCTCCGTGTACTTGCCGACGACGGCAATGGTCACCTCGCCTTCGGGATAGCGCACGGCGTCGACGACGGCGTGCCAGCGGTCGAGCGCCGGCTGGCCCGTGTCGGGAAGTCCCAGGCGATGCAGGACCGCGGTATCGAAGCCGGCGAGATGGTAGTCGATCGGCACCTGGTAGATCGTGTCGACGTCGAGGGCCGGAATGACGGCATCGACCGGCACCGAGCACTGCAGCGAGATCTTGCGCCGGGCCTCCTCGCTGATCGGCTGCTCCGAGCGGCACAGGAGGACATCGGGCTGGATGCCGATGGCGCGCAGGTCGCGGACCGAGTGCTGCGTCGGCTTGGTCTTCATCTCGCCCGCCGACCGCAGGAACGGTAGGAGAGTGACGTGAACGTAGGCGCAGCGGGCGGAACCGAGCTCGTAGCCCATCTGGCGGATCGCCTCGAGGAAAGGCAGCCCCTCGATGTCGCCGACCGTGCCGCCGACCTCGACCAGCACGAGGTCGACGTCGGCGGTGTCCTGCATGACCCGGTCGCGGATCGCGTTGGTGACGTGCGGGACGACCTGGACGGTGCCGCCGAGATAGTCGCCGTGGCGCTCCTTCTGCAGCACCTCGGCGTAGATCTGGCCGGCGCTGACGCTGTCGGTGCGGCGCGCTGCTACGCCCGTGAACCGCTCGTAGTGCCCGAGGTCGAGATCGGTCTCGGCGCCGTCGTCGGTGACGAACACCTCGCCGTGCTGGAACGGCGACATCGTTCCCGGGTCGACGTTGAGGTAGGGATCGAACTTGCGCAGCCGGACCCGAAACCCGCGACCTTGCAGCAAAGCGCCCAGGGCCGCCGACGCAAGGCCCTTCCCGAGGGACGACACCACGCCGCCGGTGATGAATACGAAGCGCGCCATGGGCCCTTGTTATCGTGCGGTCGGACGGTGCCCGCAAGCTCTACGAGGCGTTTTCCACCGTCAATTGAAACGACGGGGCGAGGGTCGACGTCAGTCGGCGATCGGTGCCTGTGGCGCCGCGGGCTCGGCCGGCTGCTCGGCGGGAACCTCGGCCGGCAGGGTGTCGAGCACCGAAGAGCCGCGCTCGCCGGCGCTCGACAGGATCGCCAAGAGCAGGCTCGTCGCGATGAAGCAGGTCGCCAGGATCGCGGTCGTGCGCGTGAGAAAGTTGGCGCCGCCGCGCGCGGTAAAGAGACCGCCGAAGCTCGACCCGCCGCCGGCCATGCCGCCGCCGAGACCGCCGAGCGCGCCGCCCTCGCTCTTCTGCAGCAAGATCACCCCGACCAGCGCGAGCGCGAGCAGAAGGTGAACGACGAGGATGATCTGCTCCATGTCCGCCTCAATCTCGGGTCCGGGCTCCGGTCCGCAGCGCCTCAGCGCGCCGCCAGCCCCGCCTCGTAGATCGCCCAGAAGTCGTCGGCGACGAGGCTGGCGCCGCCGACCAGCGCCCCGTCGACATTGTCGAGGGCGAGGATCTCGCGCGCGTTCGACGGCTTGACCGAGCCACCGTAGAGAATCGCGATGCCGCCGCCGTCCTCGAACCGCGCGACCAGCCGCTCGCGGATCGTGCGATGCGCGAGCACGATCTCCTCGCTCGACGGCGTCCGTCCGGTGCCGATCGCCCAGACCGGCTCGTAGGCGACGACCACGTCGCCGGCGTTGGTCCCGTCCGGCAGGCTTCCCGCGAGCTGGCTCTCCAGCCGCGCGAGGGTCTGGCCCGCGAGGTACTCCTCCTCCGTCTCGCCGATGCAGACGACGGCCTTGAGGCCCGCCCCCAGCGCCGCGTGCGCCTTGGCGCAGACCTGCGCATCCGTCTCGCGATGGAACTGGCGGCGCTCGGAGTGCCCGACGATCACCGCCTGTGCGCCCGCCTCGGCGAGCATCGTCGCAGCGAGGTCGCCGGTGAACGCGCCTTTCGCCTCGGCGTGGCAGTCCTGGGCGCCGACGAAGACCGGCGCGCCGGCGAGCCAGCCGCGGCAGCGCTCGATCAAGGTGGCGGGGGGGAAGACGCCGAGGGTGCCGGGCGTCGCCTCGCCCGCCCGCGCCTTCAGGGTACCGACCAGCGCACCGCCGTCGGCCACCAGCCCATTCATCTTCCAGTTGCCCAGCACGACCGGTCGGGGCAGCCGCATCGCGCGCTCTCCTCATGACAAGACGATTCGGGGTCTAGCACGGCTCGAGCCCGTGCCAAACCCTTCATGGCGGCGAGCGTTGCTGAGCCGCGCGCGGCTTCGTATGCTGCCGCGATCGCTGGTCGAACGCCCGGAGACGAAATGCTCGCCGCCATCCGCAGCTTCGCTCGAAGCTGGATCATGAAGGTCCTCCTCGCGTTGCTGGTCGTGAGCTTCGCGATCTGGGGCATCGGTGACGTCTTTACCGGCGGCGCCGGCAACGTGGTGGCGCGCGTCGGCGACCTCGAGGTCACGGCGCAGGAGCTCGACGACAGCTTCCGCCGGACGCTCCAGCAACTCCAGCAGCAATCGAGCGAGCCGGTGACGCGCAGCGATGCGATCCGCTTCGGGCTGTTGGAGCAGACGCTGCAGAGCCTCGTGGCCCAGCGGCTGCTGGACGCCGAGGCGAAGGCCATCGGCATGACCACCTCCGACGAGGCGGTCGCCCGACTGATATCCGAGGAGCCCGCCTTTCAGGTGGACGGCCGCTTCGACCGCGAGCGCTTCCAGTTGCTTCTGCGACAGAACGGGTTGGACGAGAACGCCTTCGCCGAGCAGCTGCGCGCCGAGCGGACGCGCGACGCGCTCGCCGGTTCCATCCGCGCGATCGGCCCGCCGCCGGCGGCGCTCGTGGACCGGCTCGCCGACCGCTTCGCCGAGAGCCGCAAGGGCGAGCTCCTCGTCGTGCCGCGGGCGCGGTTCGCCGACGTCGCGCCGCCGGACGACGCTCCGCTCGAGGCGTTTCTCGCCGAACGGCAGGCCCGCTTCCAGGCGGCCGAGCGGCGCGACATCGCGGCGGTGCTGTTGAGCCCCGAGTTGCTCGTCGACGAGATCGCGGTCGACGAGCAAGTGCTCCGCGAGCGCTACGACGCTCGCCGCGACGCCTACACCACGCCGGAGGTCCGCACCGTTCGCCAGCTGCGCGGCGGCGAAGAGGCCGCGGTGCGCGAGGCGCATGCCCGCCTGCAGGCGGGCGAGACGCCAGCGGCCGTCGTCGACGCCGTCGCAGGCGTGGCGCTCTCGGCGCTCGGCCCCGTCGAGGAGGCGGCGCTTCCGGAGGCGTTCGCCGCGCCGATCTTCGCGGCGTCCGGCGCCGGGGCGATCATGCCGCCGGTGGAGAGCGCGTTCGGCTGGCACATCTTCGTGGTCGACGAGGTCAGCGCCGCGCGCGTCCGGCCGTTCGAGGCGGTCCGCGACGAGCTGCGGGCGCAGGCGGCGCGCGAACTGGCGGTCGACCAGCTGCCGGACCTCGCTACCGCGCTCGACGACGCCATCGGCGGCGGCGCCACCCTCGAGCAGGCGGCCGACGACCTCGCCCTGCCCTTCGAGCGCGCGTCCGGGCTCGATCGCGCCGGCCGCACGGCCGACGGCGACGCCTTCGCGCCCTTCGCCGCATGGGGCGAGCTGCTCACGGAGGCGTTCGACGCGGCGGAAGGCGAGGTCTCGCTCCTCGAGCAGACCGACGACGGCCGCTTCTTCGTCTACCGCGTCGACCGCATCGAGCAAGCGCGGCCCCTCACCCTCGACGAGGCCCGCGACGAGGTCGTGGCCGCTTGGCGCGCCGAAGAGGCCGCGCGCCTCGCCCGCGAAGCCGCCGCAGCGGCGCTGGCCGACCTCGAAGCCGGTCGCTCGCTCGAGGAGGTGGCGGGCGACCACGATCTGGTCCGGCGCACGATCCCGGCACAGACCCGCACGGATCGCACCGACCGACCGGCGGTCCAAGCGGCACTCTTCGCCACCGAGCCCGGCGGTGTGGCGAACGAGCCCGTCGATATCGGTGACGGTGCGGCGCTGGTCGTGGTCGATGCCGAGGTCGGCCGCGACGACCAGGTGGCGGCCGCCACCGCCGAGCAGGTCGCGGCGGGCTTCAGCCGCGATCTCCTGACGCAGTTCGAGCAGGCGCTGCGCCGCGCGCGCGCGATCTCGGTCGACCGCCGCGCTCTGGAGCGCTTTTTTCCGATGGATCCCACCTCGTGATCACCCGCGCTCCGGTCGACGGCACGCCCTTGCCCGACTTCGCCACGTTCGCGCACGCCTACGAGGCGGGCGCGCCGCAGGTGGTGGCGGCGCGCGTCGTCGCCGACCTGGAGACGCCGGTCTCGGCGATGATCAAGCTCGCCGAGGGCCGGCCCTACAGCTTCCTGCTCGAATCGGTCGAAGGTGGTGCCGTGCGCGGCCGCTACTCGATGATCGGCATGAAGCCCGACCTCGTTTGGCGCGTGCGCGGCGCCGAGGTCACCGTCAACCGCCGCGCCCGTGTCGCGCCCGATGCCTTCGTGGTCGACCCGACACCGCCGCTCGCGAGCCTGCGGGCGCTGCTCGCCGAGAGCCGCATCGAGCTCGGCGCCGATCTGCCGCCGATGGCCGCGGGCCTGTTCGGCTATCTCGGCTATGACATGGTTCGCCACATGGAACGGCTGCCCGATGCCAACCCCGATCCGATCGGGATCCCCGACGCGGTGCTGGTCCGCCCGACCGTCGTCGCCGTCTTCGACAACGTCGAGGACCTCGTCACCATCGTCACGCCGGTGCGTCCCGCGTCCGACATCTCGGCGCGCGCGGCCTACGACCTCGCCTGCGAGCGTGTGGCCGACGTGGTCACCGACTTCGGTCGCTCGATCCCCCTGGGCACCCCTCCGCCGGCGACCGTCCGGCCCGACCCCGTCGCCGACATGACCCGCGGCGAGTTCTGCGCCATGGTCGAGGCGGCAAAAGCGTACATCCGCGCCGGTGACATCTTCCAGGTGGTGGCGAGCCAGCGCTTCACCCTGCCCTTCAAGCTGCCGCCGTTCAGCCTCTACCGCTCGCTGCGCCGGCTCAACCCGTCGCCGTTCCTGTTCTTCCTCGATCTCGACGGCTACACGCTGGTCGGCTCCAGCCCGGAGATCCTGGTCCGCCTGCGCGGCGGCATCGTGACCATCCGGCCGATCGCCGGCACCCGGCCGCGCGGCGCCGACCGCGCCGGCGACCAGGCGCTCGCCGCGGAGATGCTGGCGGATCCGAAGGAGCTGGCCGAGCACACGATGCTCCTCGATCTCGGCCGCAACGACGTCGGCCGGGTCGGCGAGGTCGGGACCGTGCAGGTCACCGAGAAGATGGTGGTCGAGTACTACAGCCACGTCATGCACATCGCCTCGCACGTCGAGGGTCGATTGCGACCCGGCCTCGACGCCGTGGACGCGCTGGTGGCGGGCTTTCCGGCCGGCACGGTGTCGGGCGCACCCAAGGTTCGGGCGATGGAGATCATCGACGAGCTGGAACCGGTGCGCCGCGGCTTCTACGCCGGCGCGGTCGGCTATTTCGGCGCCGACGGCAGCATGGACACCTGCATCGCGCTCCGGACCGGGCTCATCAAGGACGGCCTACTCTACGTGCAGGCCGGCGGCGGCATCGTCGCCGACAGCGATCCCGAGCTAGAGTTCGAGGAGAGCTGGAACAAGGCCCAGGCGCTGGTTCGTGCCGCCAGCCACGCCGCGGGCTACGCCGGCCGTGGCTGAGCTGCGCCGCCGGCGCCGCTTGACGAGGACGGCGGGTCCGGCCTCTTTGCCGCGCCGCTACGAGGAACGGTGACGCCATGCTGCTCTTGGACAACTACGACAGCTTCACCTGGAACCTCTTTCACTACCTGGGCGAGGTCGGTGGACGGGTCGAGGTCCACCGCAACGACGCGCTCGGCGTCGAGGAGGCGCTCGAGATCGGCCGGGACGGCATCGTCATCAGCCCGGGCCCGTGCGATCCCGACCGTGCCGGCATCAGCGTCGCGCTCGTCCGTGCCGCCGCCGAGGCGGGGGTGCCGCTGTTGGGCGTCTGCCTCGGGCACCAGAGCATCTTCCAGGCCTTCGGCGGCCGGATCGAGCGCGCGCCCAACCTGATGCACGGCAAGACGAGCGCCATCAGTCACCATGGCCGGGGCGTGTTCGCGGGCCTGCCGAGCCCGTTCACCGCGACCCGCTATCATTCGCTGCACGGCGCGCGCGAGACGCTCCCCGAGGTGCTGGAGGTGACGGCCTGGAGCGAGGACGGCCTGATCATGGCGGTCGAGCACGTCGCGCTGCCCGTCTTCGGGGTCCAGTTCCACCCCGAGAGCATCGAGACACGCCACGGCCACGCGCTCTTGCGCAATTTCCTCGACCGCTGCCGGGAGCCCCTGGCGGCATGACCGGCGAGCTCGACCACTTCAAGATCATCTTGGCGCAAGCGGCGGACGGACGGGCGCTCTCGCGCGAGCAGGCGCGCACGGTCTTCGACCTGATGATGCAGGGCGACGCGACGCCGTCGCAGATCGGCGGCCTGCTCATGGCGCTCCGGGTGCGTGGCGAGACCGTCGACGAGATCGCCGCCGGGGCCGAGGCGATGCGTGCGCGCATGGTCCCCGTCGCCGCACCTGCGGGCGCCATCGACACCTGCGGCACCGGCGGGGACGGGGCCGGCACCGTCAATATCTCGACCACCGCCGCGCTCGTCGTCGCCGCCTGCGGGGTCAAGGTCGCCAAGCACGGCAACCGCAGCCTCAGCTCGAAATCCGGCTCCGCGGAGGTGCTCACCGCCCTCGGCGTCGACATCGAGCTCGACCCGGAGGTGATCGCCCGCTGCATCGACCAGGCCGGCATCGGCTTCATGATGGCGCCGCGCCACCATGGCGCCATGCGCCACGTCGCCGGCCCACGCATGGAGCTCGGCACCCGCACGATCTTCAATCTCCTGGGTCCATTGTGCAATCCGGCGGGTGTCCGGCGCCAGCTCCTGGGCGTCTTCGACCCGCGCTGGCTGGAGCCGATGGCGCGGGTGCTCGCGGCCCTCGGCAGCGAGAAGGCCTGGGTCGTGCACGGCACGGGCGGGCTCGACGAGCTTTCGCCGGAAGGCGCGACCGAGGTCGCGGAACTCGCCGACGGCCGGGTCCGCCGCTTTCTGGTGACGCCCGCCGACGCCGGGCTCGAAGCCCATCCGACGGCCGCATTGACAGGCGGCGAGCCCGCCGAGAACGCCTTGCTGCTGCGCCGCGTGCTCGACGGGGCCGAGGGCGCCTACCGGGACGCCGTGCTGCTCTCGGCGGCGGCGGCGCTCGTCGTCGCCGACGCGGTGCCGGACCTCGCCGCCGGTGCTGAGCTCGCCGCCCGGCGCATCGACGACGGCAGCGCCCGGGCGGTGCTCGACCGTCTCATCCAAGCGAGCCGCGACCATGGCTGACGTTCTCGACCGGATCCTCGAGGCCAAGCGCGCCGAGGTCGCCGCGCGCAAGGCCGCGCGCTCGCAGGCCGACCTCGAGGCCGAAATCCTTGACGAGGCGCCCCGCGACTTCGAGGAGGCGCTCGGCGCGGCGGCGGACGAGGACGGCCTCGCGCTGATCGCCGAGATCAAGAAGGCGTCGCCGAGCAAGGGGCTGATCCGTGCGGATTTCGATCCGGTGAGCCTGGCTCGCGCCTACGCGGCGGGCGGTGCCACGTGCCTTTCCGTCCTGACCGACGGCCCGTTCTTCCAGGGCGACGACGCGCACCTCGTCGAGGCTCGCGGCGCCGTGGGCCTGCCGGTGCTGCGCAAGGACTTCGTCGTCGATCCCTGGCAGGTCTACGAGAGCCGCGTGCTCGGCGCCGACTGCATCCTCGTCATCCTCGCCGCCATCGACGACGACGGGCTCGCCCTCGACCTCGTCATGGCAGCCCGCGATCTCGACATGGCCGCGCTCGTCGAGGTCCACGACGAGGACGAGCTCGACCGCGCGCTCGCCCTGCCCACACCGCTCGTCGGCATCAACAACCGCGACCTCAAGACCTTGAAGATCGACCTGGGGACGACCGAGCGCCTCGCGCCGCGGGTCACCCCGGACCGCATCCTCGTCTGCGAGAGCGGGCTTCACACCCACGACGACCTCCTGCGTATGGCGGCTGCGGGCCCGCGCGCGTTTCTCGTCGGCGAGAGCTTGATGCGCGAGGCCGACGTCGCCGCCGCGACCCGTCGGCTCCTGGGGCGCTGGCCGACGTCATGAGCGGCGAGCTCACCCATTTCGACGCCGCCGGCAACGCCCGCATGGTCGACGTCGGCGACAAGGAGGCCACCGACCGGCTCGCCACCGCCGAGGCGGTCGTGCGGATGGCGCCTGCGACGCTCGACCGCATCGCGGCGCGCGGCTTCGCCAAGGGCGACGTTCTCGCCGTGGCCCAACTCGCCGGCATCATGGGGGCGAAGCGGACGCCGGATCTCATCCCCCTCTGCCACCCCCTGAGCCTCGACAAGGTCGAGGTGACGCTCGCGCCCGAGCCGGCCGCGTCGTCCTTGCGGATTACCGCGACCTGCCGCGTGCGCGGGCGGACCGGGGTCGAGATGGAGGCGCTGACCGCCGTGACGACGGCGGCCTTGACCGTCTACGACATGTGCAAGGCCGTCGACCGCGGCATGGTCATCGACGGCGTGCGCCTGGTGCGCAAGGAAGGCGGGCGGTCGGGCGTCTACACCGCCGAGCCGACCCCGTGATCTCCGTCGAGGAGGCCGAGGAGCGGATCCGCCGGGCTCTCTCGCCGACGCCGTTGGAATGGGTCGACGTCGCCTCGGCCGGCGGTCGTGTCCTCGCCCAGCCGCTCGCGGGCCTGCGCGACCAGCCGGCCGGCGACGTCTCGGCGATGGACGGCTACGCCGTGCGCGCGGGCGAGGCCCGGGCCGGGGCGCGGCTCGTGGTCGAGGGCGAGGTCGCGGCCGGCCAGGCGGACGAGCGGCCCCTGGCGGCCGGCACGGCCCGGCGGATCTTCACCGGCGGCCTCGTGCCCGCCGGGGCCGATACCATCCTCATCCAAGAGGACGCGCGACGCGCGGGCGACCGGGTCGAGGTCCTTGCGAGCGCGGCACCCGATCGCCACATCCGCCGCCACGGCCAGGACTTCACCGCCGGCGCCGTCATGCTCGAGGCCGGCCGCCGGCTCGGTGCCCGCGACCTCGGTCTCGCCGTGGCGCTCGGCCATGGTCACGTCCCCGTGCGGCGCCGGCCGCGGGTCGGCATCGCCGGCACCGGCGACGAGCTGGTGGCCCCGGGCCTGCCGACGACCAAGGCGCAGGTGCCGAATTCGAACGCGGTGGCGCTCGCCGCCGCCGTGCGGAGCTTCGGCGGTGCACCGCACGACCTCGGCATCGTCCGCGACCGGCCGGAGGAGATGGCGGCGCTGGCCGAGCGAGCGCAGGGGCTCGATCTGCTGGTCACCACCGGTGGCGCCTCGGTGGGCGACCACGACCTCGTGCGCAGCGCGCTGGGCGCCGTGGGGCTCGAGCTCGACTTCTGGAAGATCGCCATGCGGCCCGGCAAGCCGCTGCTGTTCGGGCGCCTCGGCGAGGTGCCGGTCCTGGGCCTGCCGGGCAATCCCGTCTCGGCGCTCGTGTGCACGCTCCTCTTCGTCCGGGCGGCGCTGGAGCGGCTGTGCGGTGCGGCGCCCAGCAGCCTGCCGCTCGAGCCGGCCGAGCTCGCGACCGCGCTGCAGGCCAATGGCGACCGGCAGGATTTCGTTCGCGGCCGGCTGCAGGCGCCCTTCGATCCGCACGGCCCACCGCGCGTCCGACCGGCCGAACGCCAGGACAGCGCCATGCTGGCGGCGCTGGCGCAGGCCGATTGCCTCGTCGTGCGGCCCGCTTTCGACCCACCAGCGGCGCCGGGCTCTCTCGTAAAAGTAGTGCGTTTCACCGCTTTCGCCGGCTTCTGAGGACCAAATTGCCACCTGCGGGTGGTGGTCGACGTTATACCGACGCGTTAATCAAGAAACTGTCACGGCTTTCGAGTGGCACGGGATTGACCGAAATCAGGAACGTATGTAGAACATAAAGCGCTCACACGGGGGAGAACGCCATTGCTCACGCCACGGCAGAACCAACTGCTACGATTCATCCATCAGCACGTTGCCCGTCACGGCATCTCGCCGTCTTTCGAGGAAATGCGGGATGCGCTCAACTTGAAATCGAAATC
>CAYZSE010000065.1:0-18757 GCA_964481035.1 uncultured Geminicoccaceae bacterium
CCCGCGCCTCGGCGGCCCGGCACAGCTCCACCGCCGTCCGCGTCTTGCCGCTGCCGGCGATGCCGGTGAGCGCGTGCACCGAGCGGTCGATCCCGTCGTCGAGCCAGGCCTCGAGCTCGGCCATCAGCTCCTCCTGCCCGACGAACGGCAGCGCGCCCGCGTCGGGCAGGAGGATGGCGAGCTCGCTCGCGCGCCGCCGCGGCGGGCCCGGCACGTGCCGCCGCCAGAGCTGCAGCCGGACGCCGCTGTCGCCGAGCGTGAGCGTGTTGCCGTCGCCGGTGACGACGACGCTGTTCTGGACGTCGCCGTCCGCGCTGAACGAGCGGTCGACCAATTTCCGCCCTCCGTGTCCTCGCTCGCGTCTTGCTCGCATGGCACCGGCGTGGCGTCAACGCGGGCGCGCACGTCGGCGGGCCGAGCCGGGGCCGCGGCCGGCCGCGCGGAAGGTCGGCCTTCACCTCGGCGCCGCGAGCGGCTTTCTGCGGCGAGCGAGGATGGTGGGGGAGACGCGCGATGAGCTGGCGGGACCGCAGCGAAGCGGCGTGCCGCGAGGTGCCCCGGATGTCGACCACCGCCCGGCCGCCGGCCCTCGCCGAGGCCCGCCTGGCGACCCCCTCGCCGCGGTGGCGCCAGAGCTTCCTCGAGGCGCTCGCGGAGGGCTTTCGCCGCGGCAACCGCCCGCCTCTGCGCCGCGGCCAGATCGCCGCGGTCGAGCGCGACTTCGACGCTTTCCTCGCCGCGCGGCTCAGCCAGACGGGCGACATCATCCTGCCCGGCGGGCGGCGCGTGCCGGCGGTGCCCTGCTCGCTGCACTGGCTCGTCGCCGGCGAGGTGTTCGTCGGCGAGATGAGCTTTCGCCACACCCTCAACGACCATCTGCGCCTGTCGGGCGGGCACGTCGGCTACGGCATCCGCCCGAGCCTGACGGGCCGCGGCTTCGGCAAGCGGCTCCTGGCGCTCGGCAAGGACGAGGCGCGCCGCCTCGGCCTCACCCGCCTGCTCGTCACCTGCCACGACGACAACCCCGCCTCGGCGGCGATCATCGAGGCCAACGGCGGCGGCCTCGAGGACATCGTCGACGACATCTTCGGCGGCGGCCCGCTGCGCCGCTACTGGATCGAGCTCTGAACGGCCGTGCGGGCGCCCGGGCGCCGTCAGGGCCGGCGGCGGGCGGCCTCGACCGGGGCGGCGCGGGGCTCGGCGACGCGCGCGGTCGGCAGCCGCCTTCCGCCCTCGACCGGGACCGCGAGCATGTCGCCGGCGCTGCGTCCGACGCGGACGGCGACGATGATGCCGACGAGGCGCGGGCCGTCGGGCCCGGGCGCGAGCAGCGGCCCGCCGGAGTTGCCGGGCTCGCCCTTGCAGGTGAGCTGCCAGAGCCCGCGCAGGGCGAAGCTGATGCCGCAGCCGTGGTCGACGCGGGTGCGGGTGGGCCGGCTCTGGCCGTAGCGCACGGCGGTGAGCAAGGCCGGCAGCGCCTCGCCCGAGGCGCGCAGCGGCAAGGGCTCCACCGGCAGCGGGCGGGCGAACTCCAGCACCGCGAGGTCGCGCTCGAGGGTCGCCAGCGCGTTCGGATCGGCCCCCGCGTAGTCGCCGTGGAGCCGGGCGGCGGTCGGCCTGAGCCGGGCCACCGCCTCGTCGCCATAGAGCCCGACATTGAAGACGACCTCGGCGACCGGGACCCGCCGGCCGGTATCCGGATGGAACAGGCAGTGCGCCGCGGTGAGCACCCGCCGCGGCGCCACCACCGTGCCGGTGCAGGCGTGCGTCGTGCCGATGTCGACCCGCCCGACCGCCGACCAGGGGTTGGGCAGGAGCGCCGTGCCGGGCCGCGGCCCGAGCAGCAGGGCCGCCAGCACCGCCGCGAGCAGGAGGTGCCGGGCGCTCACGACGCGGCCCGCCGCGCGGTCGCCGGCAGCAGCTCGCGGTAGACGTCGAGGGTCGCGGCGATCATCCGCTCGAGGTTGAAGCGCTCGGCGACGAAGGTGCGCGCCCGCTCGGCGGCCCGGGCGCGGACGTCGGCCGGCATGGCGAGCGCGAGGGCGAGCGCCTCGGCGAGCCCGTCGACGTCGCCGGGCTCGACGAGCCAGCCGGTGGCGGCCGGCATCAAGGTCTCCGGCAGGCCGCCGATCGCATGGACGATGACGGGCTTGCCCATCGCCTGCGCCTCGACGGAGACACGCCCGAACGCCTCGGGCGTCTCCACCGACGGCACGGCGACGACGTCGGCGAGGCTCAAGGCCGCCGGCATGTCGTCGCACTGCCCGACGAACAGCACCTGAGCCTCGAGCCCGGCGGTGCGCGCGAACAGCTCGACCTGCTTTTTGTAGCTGTCCTCCGGCGCGACGGGGCCGACGAAGACGCAGAGCAGGTCCGCCCGGCCCAGCCGCTTGACCGCGCGCAACAGCTCGAGGTGTCCCTTGCGGCGCGCCACCCGGCCCGGGAGCATGACGATCGGAAGGTCGTCGGCGAGCCCCCAGGCGCGGCGCAGCGCCGCCCGGCGGGCGTCGTCGACCGCCGCCGGATCGAACAGCTCCAGGTCCACCGGCCGCGGGATCGTGCGCAGACGGGCTTCCGGGACCTGGTAGTGGGCCCGGAGATGCTCGGCGACGTAGTCGGAGATCGCGATCACCCGGTCGCCCCTCGCCATCACCCCGTTATAGCCGTGCTTGAGACCCGGCTCGTAGCCGGAGTAGATCGAGTGGAAGGTGGTGACGAAGGGGCGCTTGGTGGCGCGCGCGGCGCGCAGCGCACTCCACGCCGGCGCGCGCGAGCGGGCGTGGAGCAGATCGATGCCCTCGGCCTCGACCAGCGTCTCCAGCCTGCGGGCGTTCTGCCAGAGGACGAGCGGGTTCTTGGCGGCGAGCGGCAGCTCGACATAGCGGACGCCCGCCCGCTCGAGCTCTTGGACCAGCCGGCCGCGCTCGGCCGCGACGTAGCTGCGCCAGCCGGCGGCGAGCAACCCCACGGCGATCTCGACCGTGCCCCGCTCCACGCCGCCGCTCTCGAGCCGCGGCAGCACCTGAAGGACGGCCGGTGCGTGCTCGCCCATGCCCGTGCTCGATCGCCGTTGTCGCATCCCGCATCGGTGGTATCAGGCTCCGTGCGCCGGCGAAAGCCGTGCCGCGCCATCGCCCGTACCGGGCGATGAGGCCCACCTCGCCCGGAGACCGGGAGCGCCCATGACCGAGATCGCCTCCGTCGAGGCCCACGGCCGCCGCCTCGCCCACGTCACCACGCCGGGCACGGCGCCGCACGTCGTCTTCCTGGCGGGCTTCCGCTCGGACATGGAGGGCTCGAAGGCGCTCGCCCTAGAGGCGCACTGCCGGGCGCGCGGCCTCGCCTGCACCCGCTTCGACTATTCGGGCCACGGCCGCTCGGCGGGACGCTTCGAGGACGGCTGCATCGGCGACTGGGCGGCCGACGCCGTGGCCGTGGTCGACGCCGCGACCGCCGGACCGCTGGTCCTGGTCGGCTCGTCGATGGGCGGCTGGATCATGCTGCTCGTGGCCCGCGCCCGGCCAGCGCGGGTCCGGGGCCTCGTCGGCATCGCCGCCGCGCCCGACTTCACCGAGGATCTCGTCTGGAACGTCGCGACGCCGGCGCAACAGGCGGCGTTATTGGACCACGGCGTGCATCTCGAGCCCTCGGACTACAGCGACGAGCCGACGCCCATTACCTTGAAGCTGGTCGAGGACGGCCGCCGGCATCTGGTCCTGCGCGCGCCCCTGCCCATCTCCTGTCCCATGCACCTGATCCATGGCCAACGCGATCCCGACGTCCCCTGGCGAACCGCGCTCCGCCTCGCCGAGCACGTGGCGAGCGAGGCGGTCACCGTCGAGCTCGTCAAGGACGGCGAGCATCGGCTCTCGCGCGACGCGGACATCGCCCGCATGCTCGCCGCCGTCGACCGTATCGCCGCCGAGGTGCAGCCGTGAGCTGGCGCCCGCTCGGCGTCGAGGAGGCCCGCCGCCATCCGCTCCACGGCATCGGGGGTTGGCTCTATGTGTTCTTCGGGCTGCTCGTTTTCGCGGTAATCGCCGACAGCGTCGAGTTCGCCCGCCACGGTCTCGGCTCCGATCGGCCCGCCTGGCTCATCGGCTTTTCGCTCGCCGTCTATGTCGCCATCCTCGCCGCCGGCGTGCGCCGCTGGCGCTGGTTTCCCGAACTCGCCATCGCCGGCATCTGGCTCACCGGCGGGCTCGGCCAGATCTTCACCCAGCACGCGAACGCGCCGCCGGTGCTGGGCGGCGATCTCGATCCCCGCCAGGTGGGGCTCGTCGCCTTCGTCGTGTTCTCGTTGCTGCTGACCCGGCTCCTGCTCGCCTCCGAGCGCGTCAACGTCACCTACAAGCGCCGCTGCCGCGCCCCGCGACCGGCGACCTGACGCAGCCCTGCGTTGCACCGTCGGCCTGGATAATACGCATAGAGCTTGTGTATTAAAGGGGTGAACTGCGGAGGTTCAACGCCATGATCGGCACCAACGCGCCGTCGCTGTCACCCCTGCCGCGCCGCCGTCACGTCGTCCTCGCCACCTATGCCCTGGCGGCGGCGGCGGCGCTCGCGCCGCTCGTCACGATCACGGGGCTGCTCGACGTCGCGGGGGTGCTGTTCGTCGCGGCGGGCCTCGTCCGGCTCGCCTTCGCGCTCCGCGTCGAGCACGGCCCCGGGCGCCTCGCCGGGCTGACCGCGGTGGCCCTCGGCGTGGCGCTCCTGCTCGCGAGCGGGCAGGGTTTATGGTCCTTGCCGGTCCTCTTCGCGATCTACCTCGGCGTCGAGGCGGTCCTGCGCGTCGCGCAGGCGGTGCGCCGCGACAACCTGCGGCTGTATTCGGCGGGCATCGTCGCCGGCCTGATCGGCCTCGGCATCTGGCAGGACGTCTTCTGCGGCGGCTTCGCACTGTTCGGGCCGCTGGTGGGCCTCGATCTCGCCGCCGTCGCCTGGGCCTACGCCACCGCCGGTGACGCCGGCTGAGCCGCCGTCACCGGCTGGTCGATGCGGCCGAAGGGGCTGTTGCCGGCGTCGTCGAAGAACTCGATCTCGACCCGGTCGCCGGGCACGAGAAAGCGCGTCGCGGCCGCGCCGGTGGCCTGGATCTCCGCCGCCCGCTTGCGGTCGAGCGAGGAGAAGCCGGCCCGCGGGTCACGGTTCTCGACGACGCCGCCGCCGATGATGGTCCCGGCGGCGAGCGGGCGGGTCTTGGCGGCGTAGGCGACGAGCTCGGCGTAGTCGAAGCGCATGTCGCGACCCGGGTCGGGTGCTCCGACCTCCATGCCGTTGACCCGGCTCACCAGCCGCCCGAAGAGCTTGCCGTCGCGCCAGGCGGCACCCAGGCTCGCGGGCGACACCGCCAACGGGGAGAGGGCCGAGCGCGGCTTGGAGAGCACGAAGCCGAAGCCGCGGGCGAGCTCGCCCACCATGACGTTGCGCAAGGACAGGTCGTTCAAAAGCAGAACGAGCTTGATGTGGTCGAGCGCGGCGGCGCGATCGGTGCCTTGAGGAACGTCGTCGACGACCACGGCGACCTCACTCTCCAGATCGAAGCCCCAGCTCGCATCGCCGACCTCGATCGGCGCGCGCGGGCTCAAGAACATGTCGGAAACGCCTTGATACATCAGCGGTGCCTCGTGAAACCCGTGCGGCAGCTCCGAGCCGCGGGCGAGACGCACGAGCGTGTCGTGGCTGAGATACGCGCTGCCGTCGAGGAACTGGTAGCAGCGCGGCAACGGCGCCAACACCTTGTCGATGTCGAAATCGACCGCCTCCGGGGCTTCGTCGGCCTCGAGCTGCTGGGCCAGCCGCTCGAGCACCGGGGCCGCGCGATCCCAGCGCTCGAGGGCCTGTTGCAGCGTGTCGGCGCCCGCCGGGGCCGCGGTGCAGCGCAGATGATCGCGGGAGACGACGACGAGACGGCCGTCGCGACCGCGGCCTGGCAGGGAAGCGAGGTTCATGACAAGGACCCTCCGGAGCCCGGCACCGTACTCTGAACCTTGCGGGGTGGCGGTCAAGAGCTTCGCTGGCGCGCCGGCGAGCCGGCAGCGCCTCCGCCCCGCTCGCCGCCTGAACCGCCTCGCCATGTATCCCGCCCATCTCGCCGGGCCGGGCCGCCGCCGCCCGCATCGCCTGCGTCGAGGCGCGCTGGCTGATATCGGGCACGGGCTCGCGTGCATCGGAAGCGCTCGCCGCCAGAGCCTGGGCGATCTCGAGGCTGCGGTCCGCGCGTCCGGACAAGGCCCGCGTCAACATCGTGTCCTCGGGTCTGGCGGCGGTGAGCCCGTCCGCCGCGGGAACGCCGCGCCCGAAACGCTCGCGCAAGCGCTCGGCCCGTCGCCGAAGCGCCGGGATCGTTGCCGTGCCGGCTCTGCCTCGTCCGCGAGGAGCGCGGACGTGGCGGATCAGGAAAGTCGAGACGACCGCTCGTCGCCACCGTGGCCGCCGCGGCCGCCGTGGCCGCCGGCAGGAAACGCCGCCGAGGAGGGGGTCGAGGCCAGCGTTGCCGGGCAAGGCGTAGGCGTGGCCAGCAGGCCTTCCGCGGTCGTCGGATCGACCGCGCGACCGAACAGGTAACCCTGCCCGAGATCGCAGCCCAGTGTTTCGAGTACGGCGAGTTCGGCCGAGGTCTCGATCCCCTCGGCGACGACCTCGAGCCGCAGCGCATGGCCGAGCGCGACGATGCCCTCGAGCAGAAGGCGGCGATCGGCGTCGCGATCGACCTCGCTCACGAAGCAGCGATCGATCTTGAGGTGGTCGAAGGGCAAGCCGCTCAGATAGGCGAGGCTGGAAAAGCCGGTGCCGAAGTCGTCGAGCGAGAGCTTCACCCCGAGCGCGCGAAGCTCGCCGAGCATGCCGCTGACGGCGCCGCGGTGGTGGTCGAGAAACACGTTCTCGGTCACCTCGAGCACCAGGTTGGCGGCCGGCATGGCGTGCGCGGCGAGCGCGGCCCGGGTTTCCGCCACCAGATCGATGTGCCAGAGCTGGGCTGGCGACACGTTCACGGACACCGCCACCTCCGGGCGCCCGGCCGCGGCGAAGCGCCGCCACTGCGCGCAGGCGCGGCGCAGCACGTAGCGGCCGAGCTCCCCGATCAGGCTCGACTGCTCGGCGAGCGCCACGAACTCGCTCGGCGGGATCATGCCACGCTGCGGATGCCGCCAGCGCGCGAGCGCCTCGAAGCCGACGATCGCCCCGCTCTGGAGGTCGATCTGCGGCTGGTAGTGCAGGTCGAGGCTTTCGGTCGCGATGGCCTCGCGCAGCTCGGCGATGAGGTCGAGCCGAAGCCGCCGCGACCGGTCGAGCGAGCGGTCGAACAGCCGGATCCCGTCCCGCCCCTCGCTTTTCATCTGGTAGAGGGCGAGATCGGCGTTGCGCAGCCAGGCTTCCGCCTCGGTCGCATCCTGCGGCAGAAGCGCGACACCGACGCTCGCGCCGATGGTCACGCTGGTGCCGTTCAAGACGAACGGCTCCCTGAGCGCGGCGACCAGACGCTCGGCGACGTCGCGGGCGGCATCGACGTGGCCGACGCCGCCGAGCACGAGCGCGAACTCGTCGCTGCCCAACCGCGCCACCAGGTCGGCGCCGCGGCTGCCCGCGAGCAGCCGGTCCGCGACCAGGACCAGCAGGCGATCGCCCGCCGCGTGACCGAGCGTGTCGTTGACGACCTTGAAGCGGTCGAGGTTCAAGAGCAGCAACGCCGCGGGTTGACCGTCCCGATCGTACCGCGCCACGGCGTGGGCGAGCGCCTCGTGCAGGGCCGAGCGATTGGCGAGCGCAGTGAGCCCGTCGCGGTAGGCGAGGTCGTGCAGGCGACGCTCGAGACGTTTCTGCTCGGTGACGTTCTGGACGACGCCGAAGATCGAGACACCCGCCGCGGACACCTCGCGATGGAAGGTGCAGCGCATCCGCTTGCCGTCCGGGTCGTGGCCGTCCAGGCAGACCTCGACGGCGCGACGGTGGCCGCGCGCGAGCGCCGTCCGCACCGAGGCCAGGAGGCGGCGGCGGCAGCGTGGACAAACCCGGCGAAGCAGCTCGACCACCGGCCAGCGGTCGGCCGCGGGATCGAGACCAAGGAGATGCGTGAGGTTGGACGAGCCGACGAGGTACCGGGTTCCCGCCTGCCAACGCCAGCTGGCGAGACCGGCGACGCGCTGCGCCATGTGCAGCTCGCGCGTCTGCCGGGCGAGCGTCGCCTTGGCGCGGCGCAGCTCGGTGACGTCAGGGCCGTCAGCGCCCAGGCCGACGACCCGCTCCGTCGCCTCGCGCATCGGCACCTCGAGCGCCCTCCGCGTTCCCTCTCGACCCCGCTCGCGACGGCACGGCTGCTCGACGACGAGGGGCGCGCCGGCGGCGAGCGCGCGCCGGTCGGCGCCGATGAAGGGGGCGACCTCCTCCGGCGGGTAGAAATCGACGTCGCGTTGGCCCATCGACTCGTCCAGCTCTCGACCCATGAACCTCCCGGTCGCCGCAACGGCGAACAGGAACCGGGCTTCGTCCTCCCCGGCCGACACGCGATCGAGAACGCTGTCCAGCACCTGCTGCAGAAGCCGTGGATCGAGCGGCGCGCCGTTCTCGGCACAGCGGTACAGCCGTAGGCCGCCCAGCCCGCCCGTCGCCACGGCGGTGCCGGCCGGCGCGCCGTCGTCGTCGCGCCCTGGCAACCAG
The DNA here is from genome assembly GCA_964481035.1 of uncultured Geminicoccaceae bacterium. Taxonomy (GTDB): domain Bacteria; phylum Pseudomonadota; class Alphaproteobacteria; order Geminicoccales; family Geminicoccaceae; genus JAAAPF01. The sequence continues at coordinate 8,659 of CAYZSE010000065.1, forward strand.
CCGTCCCGCGGCTGGATCTCCGCAAGCGGCCGCCCGGCGAGCGCGGCCGCGTCTTGCACGCCGACCGCGCGCGCCGCCGCCCGGTTGGCGAGGACGATCAAACCGGCATCGTCGGCGACGCACAGCGGCTCGGCGATCCCGTCGAGGAGAGCCGTGACGATAGCGTCGTGGCCGGGTTCGGCGACGATCGCTGCTGGCTTGCGCCCGGAGGCGCCGTCGGCTCGCACATGCTCGTCCATCGTCGCGTCGCGATCCGCAATCGTGTTGCGGGCCTCCCGAGCGGGCGGCCCTTGGCACGAGAGATGACATTGCCGCGCTAACGAACGGTGAAGAGCGGATAGGCCCGTCAACTCTGCCGCACGCGCTCAGAACCGGCCGAGCCGCAAGAACAGGGTCTCCCCCGAGGCGTCGTCGACGCCGTCGTTGTCGGTCACGGCGAAGGCGTTGCCGGCGGCGTCGACCGCGAAGCCCTCGACCTTGTCCTGGACGTAGCCGTGGAAGGCAGCGAGGTGCGGCACGAGGTCCAGCACCTCGGTCTTCGCCACCACGGGCAGCTCGCCGCCGAGCGGCGCCGCCTTCATCTCGGCGGTCGGCACGGCGAAGAGCTTCTTCAAGACCGCGGCGTCGCCGATCTGGTTGTCGCGCTCGACGATGTACACCGTATCGCCGACGGCGGTGATCTCCGACAGGCCGACCCAGCCGGCGCCCTTGGGCTCCAGCGGGTAGCGCACGCCCCCCCACTCGCCCGTGGCCGGCGTGTAGGCGACGAGCTTGACGGTGCCCGCGGGGTCGTCCTGCCACTCGCGCTGGACCGCCATCCAGAGCTGCAGGTCGTCACCTTCCCCCACCGCGGTGATGCCTTCGAAGCCGAAGCGGATCTCGTGCGCGGCCAACGCCTCGGGGATGGCCACCTCCTCGACGACGGTGCCCGTCGCGTCGACGTGCAGGATGACGTGCGGCCGATCGCGGTCGGTGCGCCCCTCGCTGGCCAGCCAGAAGGTGCCGTCGGGCAGCGCCGCGATGCCCTCGAGGTCGAGATAGGGCACGGGCTCGCCGTCGCGGCTGACCGTCACCGCCGAGGTGATCAGTGCCGGCGTCGTCGCCGTGTCGATCGTCAAAATCTGGGGGTTCGCGGCGTAGAAGCTGTCGGTGACGGCGTAGAGCACGCCCGGTGCGGCGGGATGCGCGGCGAGGCCCGAGAGCGCGCCCCAGCCGAGCGGCAGGCCGGCCGCGTCGACGGTCGACATGATGGTCGGATAGACGGCCGCCGCCGCCTGACGCTCGTAGATCATCACGTGCGAGCGGACGCCGCCGTCCTCCACGAGATCCTCCTCGTTGGCGACGACCAGGAGGTCGCGGGCGGGGATCGCGACCGCGCCCTCGGGACCGAGGCCGGCCGGCAGGATCTGCACGAGCTCGGGCGCGCCGCCGGTGTCGCGGTAGACGCCCACGACCGAGGCGCGCTCCGCGAGCACGAACATCAGCGTCTCGTCGCCGAAGACGCCGACCTCCAGGCCCTCGGGCTCGACGCCCTTGTTGCCGCTGCGCTCGTCCGGATAGTGGCCGAGGCGCGCCACCGCGTACTCGAAGCTCATGCCGCTCTCGTAGAGGACCTCGCCGCTGCTGCTCATGATGGTGAAGCCGCGCGAGCCGCCCTCGTAGTCGCCCTCGTTGGCCATCACGAAGCGCTCGTCGTCGAGCCACTTGGCGGCGTCGGGCTCGCGCTTGACGCCCTCGAGCGCGCCCGTGAAGCGGATCGCGCCCTCCTCCTCGACATCGACGTCGGCGAGATCGACAGCACCTGCCGAAAAGTGCGCGACGACCTCGCCCGCCGCCCCGTCGACGATCACGAGGTGGTTGTTCTCCTGCAACGTGACGAGGACGTGGCCTTGGCCGTTGATGTCGACGAACTCGGGCTCGGGGTCCTCGGGGGCCACCTCGGCGAGGCCCGTGAGGTCGACGGTGCGCAGGCTCGCGCAGTCGGGCGCGCCCGTCTCCATGAGGTCGACGAGAACGAGCGCGCCGGCCGGGAGCTGCGGGATGATGCCGTCGTTCAGGTCCTCGTCGCGCTCGTTCTCGATGGCGACGGCGAGCAACCGCCCGTCGGACGACACGGCGACGCTGTCGGGCTGGCCGCCGAGGTCGCAGGTCGCGACGACCGCGCCGCTGTCGAGGGCGATGGCGTCGAGCCGTCCCGACGGCGCGACGTAGCTCTCCGAGGTGTTGACGCCGACCAGCGCCGAGCCGCCGACGACGACCACCGAGGTCGGCTCGCCGTTCATCATGACGACGCCACGAGGCTCCGGGCTCGCCGGATCGGTGATGTCGATCATCCCGATCGCGCCCAAGGGGCTGTCGGAATAGACGAGCATGGTGCCGTCGGCGGTCGCCGTGATGATCTCGGACGACGTCACCGTCGCCGGATCCGTCTCCGCCTCTAGGTTGGCCGCGACCGGGAACGAGGCGATCCGGTTGAAGTTCATCTGGGCCGAGGCGGTCCCGGCCGTCCCCGCCGCCATGATCGCTGCCACTGCACCGACGACCTGCACACGCATCGACAGTCTCCCAATCCCGTGAGTTTTCTTCACTCGGTGTCTCGGTGTGACGCACAGCCAAGACAATTTGATGACAACCGCTGCCGCCGGCGAGGCCCGAGAATCGCCGCTCGCCGTCGGCAGCTTGGTTCCCGTCGCGTCACCGCGCCGATCCGACGGGCCAGGATCCCTCTGCTTCGGTGCACCGGGCGCCGACCGGGGCGCGGTGGCTGCCCGGACGTGGCGAGTGGCCGCCGCGAAGCGGCCGGGTACGGGCTTCGATTTGGAATAGTTACAAGTAAAATTGGAATATGGAAGCATTCCAATATTTACGCTTTGTTTGATGCTGATTGACGCATTCGGAGATTTCCGGTTACAGAACCGGAGCGGTTCGCATTGGACGAGCCGTGTCGAGGGAGGGGCGCGCATGGGTTTCGGGGCCGACAAGCGAGGGCTCGTCGTCGCCGCCGCGCTGCTGCTCGCGGTCGGCCCGGCGCTCGCCGCGGGCCGGATCGTGGCCGTGGGCGGTGACGTCACTGAGATCGTCTTCGCGCTCGGCGCGGGCGATCGGCTGGTCGCCGTCGACAGCACGAGCCGGCATCCGGAGGCCGCCGAAGACCTGCCCGATGTCGGCTATCTGCGGCGGCTCGCCGCCGAGCCGATCGTGGCGCTCGACCCCGACCTCGTCCTCGCCAGTGCGGCGGCGGGACCGCCGGTCGTCATCGACCAGCTGAGGGGCGCCGGCGTACGGGTGGTCGAGATCCCCGACGCGCCGGACGTGGCGGGCGTCGTCGCCAAGGTCGAAGCGGTCGGCGAGGCTCTCGGGCTTCGCGACGAGGCGGCGCAACTCGCCCTGGACGTTCGGGGCCAAGTCGCCGCGGTTCAGGGGGCGCTCGCGGCGCTCGAGAGCCGCCCGCGCGTGCTCTTCATGCTCAATGTCGGCCGCGGCGCACCGCTGACGGGCGGGCGCGACACGTCGGCTGCCGCCATCATCGCGCTGGCGGGCGGGACCAACGCCGTTGACGGGTTCGCGGGCTACAAGCCGCTCTCGCAGGAGGCTGCGATCGCCGCGGCGCCCGACGTCGTGCTGCTGCCGGCGGCAACACTGGAGGCTCTCGGCGGTCCCGACGCGCTGCTCGCGCGGCCCGAGCTGCGCTCGAGCCCGGCGGCGGCGACGGGCCGCGTCGTCGCGATGGACGGGCTTCTGCTCTTGGGCTTCGGGCCGCGGCTCGGCGAGGCCGTCACGACGCTCGCCCGCGCGCTCCACCCCGATCTGATCCTGGCCGAGCGATGACGGCGGCTGCCCTTCCCGTCGCGGCGCGCCTCGCCGGTGCGCTGGACCGGCGGCAGCGCCGCCGCCGGCTCCTACTGGCCGCGGGGGTGATCGCACTGCTGCTCGCGGTCGTGGCCGGCCTCGGTGTCGGTGCCGTGATCGTCGCGCCCTTGGAGGTCCTCGGCGTGCTCCTCGGCTCGGGTAGCGATCCGGTGGCGTCGAGCGTCGTCATGGATCTGCGCCTGCCGCGCGTCGCGACCGGCATCCTCGTCGGCGCGGCGCTCGCCGTCGCCGGGGCGGCGATGCAGGGCCTCTTCAAAAACCCGCTGGCCGATCCGGGGCTCGTCGGCGTCTCCAGCGGGGCGGCCCTCGGTGCGGTCGTCGTCATCGTCGCGCTGGGCGAGGTCTTCGCACCATGGCGCCCGCTGCTCCTGCCGCTCGCGGCCTTCGCGGGCGCGCTCGCGGCGACCCTCGTCGTCCAGCGGCTCGCCACCTACGAGGGCCGGACCACGACCGCGATGCTGCTGCTCGCCGGCATCGCCATCAACGCCATCGCCGGCGCGGGGCTCGGGCTCGCGGCCTTCTTCAGCACCGACCAGCAGCTGCGCGACCTCACCTTCTGGACGCTCGGCAGCCTCGCCGGCACCGATCCCCGGGCGCTGTGGCCCGCGGCCGTGCTCATGGGCATCGCCGTCCTCGGCCTGCCGCTCCTCGCCCGCGTTCTCGACGCTTGCCTCCTGGGCGAGCGCGAGGCCGGCCATCTCGGCATCGACGTGGAGCGGGCGAAGCTTCTGCTCATCGCGCTGGTGGCGCTGGGCACCGGTGCTGCCGTCGCCGCCTGCGGTATCATCGGCTTCGTCGGGCTCGTCGTGCCGCACCTGGCGCGCCTCCTCGTCGGCGCCGACCACCGCTGGCTGATGCCGGTGAGCGCGCTGCTCGGCGCCGCGCTCCTGCTCACGGCCGACATCGGCGCGCGGCTCCTCGTGCTGCCGGCGGAGCTGCCCATCGGCATCCTCACGAGCGCGCTCGGCGGGCCGTTCTTCCTCGCCCTGCTGCTCGCCAACCGCCGCCGGTTCACCGTCTGATGCTGGCGGCGGAGCGCGTGGGCGTGCTCGTCGGTCGCCGCTGGCTCATCGCCGGCGTGTCGCTGCAGGTCCGCCCCGGCGAGCTCGCCGTCGTGCTCGGGCCCAACGGTGCCGGCAAGTCGACGCTGCTCGCCTGCCTCTCGGGCGCGCTGCGGCTCAGCACGGGTCGCGTCACCATCGACGGCCGACCGCTCGCCGGGGTTGAGCCACGCGAGCTGGCCCGCCGCCGGGCGGTCCTGGCGCAGGCCAACGTCATTACCATGCCCATCCACGCCGAGGAGATCGTGGCGCTCGGCCGGGTGCCGCACGTCGAGCCGGCCGCGGCGACGCGCGAGGTCGTCGCGGGCGCCATGGTGGCGGCAGACGGCGACGGCTTCATCGGCCGAACGGTGCCGACGCTCTCGGGCGGCGAGCAGCAGCGGGTGCACCTCGCCCGCGCGCTCGCCCAGATCTGGCCCGAGCCGCCCGGCCGGCCCCGCTATCTGCTGCTCGACGAGCCGACCGCCAGCCTCGATCTCGCGCACCAGGCGCAGGTCATGGCGACCGCCCGAGCGCTCGCCGACGCCGGCCACGGCGTCTTGGCCATCCTCCACGACCTCAACCTCGCCGCCGCCACCGCCGACCGTCTCGTCGTCCTCGACCGCGGCCGGCTCGTCGCCGCCGGTCCGCCCGGCGCGGTCCTGACCGCCGAGCTCGTCGCGCAGGTGTTCGGCCTCGGCGCCGACATCCTCGCCCGCCCCGACGGCCTCGGACCGCTCGTCGTCCCGCACGCGCTGCCACCGCGCCCGCTGCCGATCCAGGGAGCTGAGCCATGAACCCGGACCCGCTCGCCTCGTTCAGCGTCGCGGAGTTGCGCCGCCAGGCGACCTCCAAGCGCTTTCGGATCTGGGAGATACCGGGGACGGTGCAGTGCTCGATCGTCGGCACCTGCCTCGACCGCCGCGACATCGCGCTCCTCATCCGCAAGGGCCAGGTGCGGGTGACGCCGGGGGCCTCCGACTATCAGGTCCACGGCTATTTCGTGCAGGAGGCCTGCAAAGCCGGGCCGATCGGCCAGCTCCTGCAGAAGACGCTCGACAAGAAGTACGCGGCCGCCGTCGCCCGCGTCGGCCGAACGCGGGAGCCGGCCGAGCTCCGCACCTATTGGGATCGCGTCTGCGCCAAGGGCGACGTGGCCGGACCCTACTGGGCGCTCTTGAGCCATCGCCACGTCGCCGACGATCTCAGGAACGCTGCCTTCGGCGACGTCCACATGCTCTCGCACTTCATGGGTGGCTTGAACCGCGGCGACGCGCGCCAGGTCTGGGCCGCGGAGCGCCGTATCCGCGAACTGGAGGATCGTCTCGCCCGGGTGCGCCGGCAGGCGGAGGCCACGCTCGCCGAGCGCGACGCCCGGATCGCAGCACTGGAGGAAGAGGTGCAACAGATGCGCTCCTTCTGCGTCCGCCTGCAACCGCCGCGCGCGCGCCCGTCTGCCGCCTGCGCCACGGTGGCCAAGCAGGAGCGGCGACGGCAGCAGCAGGAGCGCCGCCTGCAGGCGGCGCGCGCCCGCCTGCGCGAGCAGGCCCGCGAGATCCAGGCGCTCCAGACGCAGATCGAGCGGCTGGAGCAGCTGCCGGTCTGCCCGGTGCCGCTTGCGGCCGCCGCGACCGGCGCCGCGCGCTGCCCGCTCGGCCCCTGCCGACTGCTCTATGTCGGCGGCCGGCCGAGCGCCGTCCCGCACCTCAAGAGCGGCGCCGCGCGCCGCCAGGCCGAGCTGCTGCACCACGACGGCGGCATCGAGCACAGCCTGCAGCGGCTGGAGGACCTGGTCGAGCAGGCCGATCTCGTCTTCTGCCCCGTCGATTGCGTGAGCCACGGCGCCTGCCTCCTCGCCCGCGAGCTCTGCAAGCGCGCCAACAAGCCCTTCGTGCCGCTGCGGAGCGCCAGCCTCTCGCACTTCCGCCGCACCCTCGACCGCCTTCAGCCCCTGAACGAGGAGACCGCTCGATGTTCATCGCCATGAACCGCTTCCAGGTGCACCGCGGCCGCGAGGCCGAGTTCGAGGCTTTGTGGCTCGACCGCGACACGCACCTGAAGGACATGCCGGGCTTCGTCGAGTTCCACCTGCTGCGCGGCCCCTCGACCGACGAGCACACGCTGTTCGCCTCGCACACGGTCTGGGCCACACGCGACGCCTTCGAGGACTGGACCCGCTCACAAGCCTTCCGCGACGCGCACAAGAACGCCGGCGAGCGCAAAGGCCTCTACGCCGGCCACCCGCACTTCGAGGGCTTCGAAGTCTTGCAAGAGATCAAATAAAATAAATTTTTATCATTCTATTTCTACAAGAGACTTGTTGACTTACGCTTTTTTTTTCTTTAAACACAGAACACTGCAGTTTCCTCGGCGGTGAAGACTCAGCGGCCGGGTGATCTCTTGCAGTGATCATTGCAGCGAACATTGGGGGGACAGGGGATGTTCCAATTCGTCTTGAGGGTTGCCGGCGTCAGCGCCGCGATCGGGGGCGCCGCGCTCGGGAGCGCCGCGTCGGCCCAGGCCGCCGCCTTCGCGAACCTTCCGGCCGATGCGGCCTACTACACGTTTCGCGGGGGGGTGAGCGGCAACAGCGACGCGCGATTGCTCGCGGGCAAGGCCACCGCCATCGGCTTTCCGGGCCAGGACGCGATCAGCTTCATCGGCTTCGATCGGGCTGATCTGCCCGCCGCCCTGCCGGCCGGCGGCAAGGCGCTGCTGCGGCTCGAGCACGACCCGGCGCTCGCCGAGTTTCTCTTCGAAGCCAGCGACGACAGGCCGATTTCGCTGAGCGCCTACGGCTTCAACAACCCGCCGAGCACGGATTTCGACCCGAGCTTCGATCCCGTCGCCGGCAACAATTTCGATGTGAACTACGGGCCCGAGGGGAGCCGCGCGGTCGCGACGACGATGGTAGGCGCCCCGGGCCTCTACAGGTGGGACGTGACCACGCTCTTCGAGACCTGGCTCGCCGAGCCGGACGCCGTCGCGGCGATCGCCGTCAGCGGCATCTACGGCAATGCCGGCGGCGACGGTCGCAACGCCTACGGCATCTTCCACACCGTCGGCTCTAAGCTCGGCGCAGCACCGGAACTGCACATCACCCCGGTGCCGGGCGCGTTGCCGCTCATGCTGACGGCAGGCGCCGCGCTCGCGTGGCTGCGCGCGCGGCGCCGCGTCGCAACTGTCTGACGGGCGGGCGAGGGCGGTCGGGGAGCCGGCTGCCCATCGCCGCGCGTCTGCAGCGGTACTGAAGATCAGTATGACGAGATCTTTGCCGAGTAGAATGAAAACAGTTCCGAAACGCCGCTTGGACCTTTGCGTATTTGCCAAGCGTTGCTGCAGGCGCTAATAGCACCAATATAGTCCGCTTTTTAGGAAATGGGTTGCCATGAAGGTGCCGACTTCGACCATCGTTATCGACCTCGCGGTGCTCGGGCTGCTGATCGACGGCCCGACCCCGTCCGGCGCGCTCTGCGCGCACGTGCAGGCGGTCTGCCATCCATGGCTCACGCCGACGCACTGCGTCATAAGCGATCGCCTGGTCGCTTGGATGGAGCGCGGGGCGGTCACTCTCGAGGCGGACGGTCGGGTGGCACTGACGCCGACCGGGCGCGAGCACTTGCGCGGACTGGTCGCCCGACCGGCGGCGGACCATTGCCACGGCCTGCTGCCGCTCGTGGAGACCCTCAAGCTCGCGCTCGCCGACCAGCTCGATCCGGGCGAGCGTCAGGCGTTGCTGCACGAGCTCGTTAAGCTCCGCGCGCGCTGCCTGAGGGCGCAAAGCCGCGGTGCGGCCAACGCGCCGATCCTCCTGCGCCGCTGCACCGCCCGCCGCCTGCATGCCGCGGCGCTCGCCGAGGAGGCGCTGGCGCGGGCGATTGCGCGCTACGACGACGAGCTCGAGGTTGGATGATGGTCGACGCCGCTATGTTGTCGGACCGCCGCGTCTCGGCCTTCAATGACGCCGAGCGGCTTCTGCTCTGGGCCTTGCGCCATCGCGTCGCGACCGGCGATGCGACGAGCCCGCACCTCGCGCATGCCTTCGGCGTGCTGTGCGGGGCGGTAAACGGGCCGCGCACGCACGCAGCGCTCGATGGGCTCGTCGTCGCCCTCGACACGCATGCACGACGGCCGCTCGCCTTTCTCAACTGGTGCAACCGCGCCGTCACCACCGACGAGGCGGACGCGCTCGATGCCCTGGCGGTCCTGCAGGCCGGGTTGCCGGACGCGCCCTTTCTCGAGCGGCTCGTTTTCGCCGAGGGCATCCCCGTCGCCCGCCACGCGGCGATCACGTTGGTCCGGCACCTGCGCGATGCCGGCCTGCGCCTGCCGCGGCCCGCCGGGCCCGGGCCCGCGGGGCCGCGAGGTAATCGCGACCCCCTCACGCGCACGCTGCATTGAATGAACCGGTAGGCGGTCCGAGATGAAGAACGCGTTGCAAAATCGCCCAGATCGAGATGAGACGGGCAACGCGCGGGAGGCCCCGCTGAACGCCTGCACTCCGCCTTAGGCTATCTCAGGCCCATCCAATTCGGCTACCGCGACACCCGCACCCCTGTCAAATCCGCCGCTTAATCGTGTCCAAACCCAGAGGCGTACTCCATGTATCATGATGAAGTGTCCCCTCCCGGTCGTTCATGATGGCAGTTGGTGGTCGGCGGTGACGGCGTGGAGGGAGGCGGTGGCCGATCCGGTGGCCCGGGCCGAGTTCGAGGCTTTGTGGCTCGACCGCGACACGCACCTGAAGGACATGCCGGGCTTCGTCGAGTTCCACCTGCTGCGCGGCCCCTCGACCGACGAGCACACGCTGTTCGCCTCGCACACGGTCTGGGCCACACGCGACGCCTTCGAGGACTGGACCCGCTCACAAGCCTTCCGCGACGCGCACAAGAACGCCGGCGAGCGCAAAGGCCTCTACGCCGGCCACCCGCACTTCGAGGGCTTCGAAGTCTTGCAGCACCTTTTCCCACCGTTAGACATCTCGCCAGCCAATTAAGAAATAAAATAATTCCAAATAAAAAAGAAAAGATTTGAATTTAATATTTGCATTTTGCACAATCATGGTCACAAATCGGGATCGCCCGGCTGGACGATTGGCGGCAACATCGTGACGGCCACGGCGCAACACTTCTGAGGAGGATGTGGAAATGCGACAACTTTACAATAATTCAGTCGCGGCGGTGGCTGGG
>CAYZSE010000066.1:0-18748 GCA_964481035.1 uncultured Geminicoccaceae bacterium
CCCTGCATCATCTTCATCGACGAGCTCGACGCGCTCGCCCGCGCGCGCGGCATGGGCCAGATGCAGGGTGGCCACGACGAGCGCGAGCAGACGCTCAATCAGCTCCTCGGCGAGATGGACGGCTTCGACACGAGCGAGGGGATCGTCCTGCTCGCCGCGACCAACCGGCCGGAGATCCTCGACCCCGCCATCTTGCGGCCCGGCCGCTTCGACCGTCAGGTGCTGGTCGATCGGCCCGACAAGAAAGGCCGGCGTCAGATCCTCGACGTGCACACCAAGGACATCGAGCTCGAGCCGGACATCGACCTCGACGCGATCGCCGCCATCACCCCGGGCTTCACCGGCGCCGACCTCGCCAACCTCGCCAACGAGGCGGCACTCATGGCGACCCGCGCCGGTCGCGACGCGGTGACCCGAGAGGACTTCGACAAGGCCGTCGAGCGCATCGTCGCGGGGCTGGAGAAGCGCAACCGGCTACTGAACGAGAAGGAGCGCCGGATCGTCGCCCACCACGAGCTCGGCCACGCCATCGTCGCCCAGTCGCTGCCGGGCGTCGATCCGGTACACAAGGTCTCGATCATCCCGCGCGGCATCGGCGCGCTCGGCTACACCATGCAGCGACCGACCGAGGATCGCTTCTTGATGTCGGCACGGGAGCTCAAGAACAAGATGTGCGTCCTGCTCGCCGGGCGCGCCGCCGAGCGCGTGTTCTTCGACCAGATCTCGACCGGTGCCGCCGACGATTTGCAGCAGGTCACCGAGATCGCGCGATCGATGGTCACGCGCTTCGGCATGGACGAGGGCCTCGGGCAAGCCGCCTACGAGAGCGAAGGAGGCCGCTTTTTGGGCACGCCCGCGGAAGGCGGCGGACGACGCTACGCCGAGGCGACCGCGCGCGAGATCGACGAGGCCGTTCGCGACCTCATCGACGAGGCCTCCGCGCGAGCGCGGCGGATCGTCGAGGACCGCCGCGAGGAGATTGCCGAGCTCGCCCAGAAGCTGCTCGAGCAGGAGACGCTCGAGGCCGACGAGCTGCCGCCGGCCTGCGACGGCGCTCGGCAAGCCGCGTGAAGCTCGCCCCCGACTGGACGATCAGGGCGCTCGTGCGCCAGCGCTACGTCTTCAGCTTCGCCATGAAGTCGCGGTCGATGCGGTCCTTGAGCCGCCAGAGTAGCGCGCCCACGGGTCCGTCGCCGCCGATCGTCCAGCCGTGCTTGGTCGCCAGCGCCCGGCGGCCGCCGAGCGCGACGAGGCGCAGGTAATCCGCCTGCGGATGGTATGTCGGCAGCGGCCGACCATCGAGGGCCGCGAGTAAGGCTTCGTGCAGCACCGACCCCTGGCGCACGGCGAAGACGCCGGCCTTGGGCCGCGGCGCGTGCTCCAGGTGCGCGATGTCGCCGACGGCGAAGACCCGCGGCGCGCCGAGCGCGCGGAGGTCCGCGCCGACCCGCACGAAGCCCGCATCCGAGAGCGCGAGACCGCTTTCCCCCAGCCACGGCGCGGCCCGCGCCCCGGTGGCGGCGACGACGAGCCCGGCGGCGATGCACTCGCCGGCGAGCTCGACGCCCGCCTCGGTGACGGCCGTCGCCGCGGCGCCCGTGCGAACCACCACGGCGGCACGCCGCAGGGCCGCCTCCAGCCGCCGCCGGGCACCGGGCGCGAGCTCACGGGCGATCTCGGCCTCGCGCTCGACCAGCGTCACCCGCGCCTCGCCGCGCCCGCGCAGACGGTGCGCCATGGCGAGCGCGAGCTCGACGCCGCCGACACCGCCGCCGAGGACGGCCACCGACGCCGCGTCCGGGTCGGCGAGAAAGCCGTTCCAGGCGTCGAGGAAGGCGTCCATCGGCTTGACCGGCCGCAGATGCTCGGCGCCCGGCAAGGCCGGCGGCTCGGAGGTCGAGCCGATGTCGAGGGAGAGGAGATCGAAGGGCAGCGCCTTGCCGCCGTCGAGCAGGGCGCGGCCGGCGCCGAGGTCGAGGCCCGCGCCGCGGTCGAGGACGAACTCGGCACCGGCCGCACGGGCCAGGGCCTCGAGATCGACGTGGAAGTCGGCCCAGCCGTAGTGCCCCGCGAGGTGGCCCGGCAGCATGCCCGAGTAGGGCGTGTGGCGCGCGGGCGAGACGAGGACGAGGCGGGCATGGGGATGCGGCCTTCGCGCCCAGGCGTGGAGCAACAGCGCATGGGCATGGCCGCCGCCGACGAGGACGATCCGCTGGGACACGGCTCAGATCACCCCGGCGTCGAGACCGGCGGCCATGGTCATGGCGAAGGTGTGGGCCGCCTCGACGAAGCCCGGATCCCAGGCGCCGCGGCAGATCAGCGGCTGCTGCGCCGGCTTCCATTTGAGGCCCGTGGCAATGCTCTCGACCGCGCGGCGGGTGCCCGTGCCGTCCTGGCCGGCGCGGACGTAGAGCGCGTAGGGCAGGCCCTCGGTGTCCTCGCGCACCGGATCGTAGCAGCGATCGAAGAAGTCCTTCAGCGCGCCGCTCATGTAGCCGAGGTTCTCTGGGGTGCCGAGGATGAGGGCGTGGGCGGCGAGCACGTCCGCGGGGCCGGTCTCGAAGGGGCTCAAGGCCACGGTGTCGACACCCTCGATGCCGCCGGCGCCGCGAACGACGGCGTCGCGCAGCGCCGCGGTGTTGGGCGAGGGCGCGTGCGCGACGACGAGCAGGCGCTTGACGAGCATCGCTCAGACCGCGGCCACGGTGCCGTCGGCGCGCGGGTCGGTCGCTCCCTCGAGCACACCCGAGGGATGCACGACGATGGCGCCGGCGTGGCCCATGCGGTCGTCGAAGTCGTCGACCAGCTCGAGCGCGTGGCCGGCGATGCGCAGCTCGTCGCACAAGGATGCCGGGAAGCGTCGCTCGAGCTTGAGCGTGGTCGAGGTCTCGCCCCAGGTTCGGCCCAACAGCCAGCGCGGTGCGGTGATCGCCGCCTGCAGGTCCTGGCCGAAGCGGGCGTAGCGGGTGAAGACGGCGGCCTGGGTCTGAGGCTGCCCGTCCCCGCCCATGGTGCCGTAGACCATGGTCCGCCCGTCGTCGAAGCGGGCGAGGGCGGGGTTGAGGGTATGGAGGGGGCGACGCCCTGGCCTGAGCTGATTGGGGCCTTCGGCGAGCGCGAAGCCGGCGCCACGGTTCTGCCAGACGATGCCCGTGCCCGGGACGACGACGCCCGAGCCGTACTCCCAGTAGGTGCTCTGGATGTAGCTCGCGACGCGGCCTTCGCGGTCGGCGGCACCCAGCCAGATCGTGTCGCCCGCCGCGGCAGGGTCGGGCCAGGGCGCGGCCTTGACCGGGTCGATGGCCGCGGCCTCGGCGTCGAGGAACGCTGGGTCGAGCCACGCGCGCGGGTCCTCGCGCATCGAGGAGGGATCGCCGAGGCCACTGTTGCGCTTCGCGAAGGCGCGCTTGGTCGCCTCGACCAGCCCATGGAGATGATCGACGCCATCCGCCTCGACGACGCCGAGACGGTCGAACAGCGCGAGGATCATGAGCGAGCTCACCCCCTGGGTCGGCGGCGGCAGGTTCCAGACCTCGGCATCGCCGACACGCACCGCGAGCGGCGTGACCCGCTGCGGGCGGTAGGCTTCGAGGTCGCCCAGCCGCAGCGGCGCGCCCACCGCCTCGAGGCCGCCGGCGATCGTCCGCGCGAGCTCGCCGCGGTAGACGTCGTCGGTGCCCGCCTCGGCGATTCGCCGCAAGCTCGCCGCCAGCGCCGGCTGGCGCAGCACCGCGCCGGCCTCGAGAGCCGTGGGCAGGAAGGTCTCGGCGAAGCCCGGGACCGCCTCCAGCTCGGCGCGCTTGGCCGCCGTCAGCGCGGCGCCGCCGGGGGTGACGGGAACGCCGTCCTCGGCGTGGCGGAGGGCGTCGGCGAGCAGGCGCGCGAGCGCCAGCCGCCCACCCCAGGCGGCCGCGACCTCCAGCGCGAGGCCCCAGCCGGCGACGGCGCCGGCGACGGTGAGCGCCGCATCGGGGCCGCGCGCCGGCATGGCGTCGCCGAGGGCCAGATAGCGCTCGACGGTGGCGAGCGCCGCCGCGGGCCCGCTCGCGTCGATGGCGACGGGCGCCTCGCCGGGCGTGGCCATCAGCCAGAAGCCGTCGCCGCCGATGCTGTTCATGTGCGGATAGACCACGGCGATGGTCGCGGCCGCGGCGACCGCCGCTTCGACCGCGTTGCCGCCCTCGCGCAGGATGGCCGCACCGGCCTCCGCGGCGAGATGATGCGGTGCCGTGACCATGCCGCCGAGCGCGGTGCGGGATCGCAGCATCGAGACCTCCGAGCGAACGCGCGCTAAGAGTTAGTGCGTTTTCGATGCCGACGAAAGGCGCGCGAGACATCCGGCGAACCGAACGGCCGAGCGAAGGGATCATGACCGACAGCTCCCCCCTGATCCCGCCGAGCGAGCTCGCGCAGCGCGCCGGCCGCTGGCGCCTGCTCGATGCGTCGTGGCTCTACCCGCCCTTGAATGCCGCCGGCATCGACGTTCGCCGCCGCTACGCCGAGGCGCACCCAGCGGGCGCCGCCTTTTTGGACCTCGCGGCCCTCGGCCCCTCACCCGCGGCGGACGTGCCGGCACTCACGCCGCCCGCCCCGGCGACGCTCCGCGTGTCGCTCGCCCCGCTAGGCATCGCGCCGGACACGCCCCTCGTCGTCACCGACATGGACGGCGGTACGACGACGGCGCCCTTCGCGCGCCTGGCCCTGCTCGATGCCGGGTTCGACGAGGTCCGGCTCCTCGACGGCGGCACGCCCGCCTGGCGCGCGGCGGGCCTGCCGCTGACCGATGAGGACCCGGTCTTCGTCGGCGTCGTCGAGGCTCCGCCGGCCACCGGCCGCGGCATGTTCATCGGCACCGACGCCACCTTGAGCGCCCTCGACGGGCGGACGGCGCGCGTGATCGACGCGCGCTTCGTGGCGAGCAACGTCGGTGTCCTGCCCGAGCGCTTCGCCGACGTGGCGATCCCCGCCGACGTCGTCCTCCGCGCGGGCGAGGTCGTCGCCGAGACGGCGGCGGGCCAGCGTTTCGCGCCGGCGCCGGCGATCCGCCGGCTCGCCCTGGAACGCGGTCTCGACGACGCCATGCCCGCCATCGCCACCTGCCATTTCGGCCTCGCCGCCGCGGCGGTGGCGACGGCCCTGGAGATCGCCGGCCTGCCGCGCCCGCAGGTCGACGCGGCGTCGCTCGTCGGCTGGGCGGAAGTTCAGGCGCCGAGCGGGTAGCGGGCGGTCAGGACGAAGGGGCTGTGCGGGTCGGGTTCCTCGAACACGCAGAGCGCGTCGACGCGGAAGGGCTCGGCGGTGAGCGGCCGGGTCCGGCTGCACAGGTCGGTGAGCACACGGTCGTGCAGGTTGTCGTGCAGCTTGTCGGTGAGCGTCATGTGGAAGGCGAAATCCTCCATGACGTAGGGATAGCCCCAGTGCTCGAGATGGGCGAGCTGGCGCGGGGTCAGGGGCGAGCGCCGCCGGCGCTCGAGCTCGGCGTCGCTCAAGGGCGCGCGGAAGGGCTCCAGATCGCGCACGCAGGCGGCAGCGAAGCGATCGAGCGGCTCCGAAGCCTCGCGCAGCATCAAGGCGAGAAAGCCGCGCAGGCTTCTGACCTCGAGCCCGATCGTGAAGGCGGGCCACGCGGCGGCGAACAGGCGGGCGGCCTTGTGCAGCTCCTCGCCGCGACGGCCGTGCGCGAGCCGGAACGGCGGCTTGATCGTGGCGTGGAAGCCGTAGCGCCGCGGCGAGGCGGTGATCGCCCTGAGAGTATCCGCCGGGACGTGCTCGACCACCGGCTGGGTCACCGCTTCGTCGGTGGTCGCATCGCGGCCCAGCCACGCGCTCGCGAAGGCATGCAGGTCGCTCGCCGGAGGCGGTGCGAGATAGAGGGCGTAGCGGAAGGCCATCATGCGACCCGACGCCCGGCCGACCACACCGAGCGGACGAGCGGGCGGTCGCGGACCAGGCGAACCTCGACGAGATCGGCCCGCGCGCCGACCTCCAGCCGACCGCGGTCGACCAGACCGACGGCGCGGGCGGGCACCGACGTCACCATCGCCACCGCCGCGGGGACGGTGAAGCCGAGGCTCTCGCCGGTGAGCTTGAAGGCCGCCTGGAGCAGGCTCGCCGGGATGTAGTCGGAGGCGAGCATGTCCAAGAGGCCCGCCCGGGCGAGGTCGGCGGCGGCGACGTTGCCCGAGTGCGAGCCGCCGCGGATCAGGTTGGGTGAGCCCATGAGCGTCGGCAGGCCGCGCCCCCGGGCGGCCTCGGCGGCCTCCATCGTCGTCGGGAACTCGGTGAGGCACGCGCCCAGGGCCACCGCCTCCTCGATGTGCTCCGCCCGCGCGTCGTCGTGGGTCGCCAGGGGGATGCCGCGCACCCTGGCGAGCTGGGCGAGGCGCGCGCGGTTGGGCGGGCCGTACCGCTTGGAGTCCTCGATGAGGCCCTGGATGTGCGCGTCGACCTGCTCGGGCGAGAGATGCGGGTTCTTCTGGTAGCGCTGGCGGTAGATCTCGACATCCGGCGACTGCCGGTCACCGGGCGCGTGGTCCATCACCGACATCATCGCCGTGAGCGGGCTGCGACTGTGGTGCTCGAAGATCGAGACGATGTCGGGATGGGTGATCTCGCAGCGCAGGTGAAGCAGGTGCTCGACCCGCAGCATGGCGTGATCGCGGGCATATTCGAGGCCCTCGATCATCGGCTCGATCATCTCGGCGCGGGTGTCCCAGCCCTGCGCCGCACCGACGGTCAGGCTGTCGAAGACGGTGGTGATGCCGGCGGCGGCAACCTGGCCGTCGTGGGCGATGGCGGCCGCGACCTTGTCCCAGAGCACGCCCGCGCGCGGCTGGAAGTGGCGCTCGAGGTTGTCGGTGTGGACGTCGACCAGGCCCGGGACGAGGTGCGCACCCTCGAGGTCGATCGCCGCCGGGTATCGGGCCGACCCCTGGTCGATGCTCGTGATGCGGCCGTTCTCGATGGCGAGCGTGCCCGCCACGACCTCGTCGGCGAGCACGAGGCGCGCGCCCGTGAAGACGGTCTCGGGCGTGCAGATCCGGTTCTCGATGAGCGTCTCGCTCAAGCCACACATCTCCCTTCGCGCCCCACTGCCCGGACCGCTGGCATCGCACCGAATCGGCGCACCCGGACGAGATCGGCACGGCGACCGGCGGCGAGCCCGACCATCCGGGCGGGGCCATCGCTGGCGAGGTCGATCGCGCGCGCCAGCGGTCGGTCGTGGCGGTCGGGGCGCCGCAAGGCGGCGTGCAGCAGGCCGGCCGCAACGTAGTCCGAGGAGCGCGCGTCGAGCAACCTGTGACCGGCGAGGTCGAACGCGGCGACGTCGCCCGAGTGCGCGCCGCCGGGATCCTCGTTGGGCGCGTCCCCGACCACGGCCATCGGGGCGCTCGCCTCGGCGACGGTCTCGCGCGCGTTCGCCTTCCGTCGCTGCAGGATTGCCTCGAGCGATCGCTCCAGGAACTCTATCCGCGCCGGTCCGCCGCCGGACGAGCCGAAGCAGATCGCAGCGCCCGGGGTGGCGATCCCGGCGGCCGCGATCCGGCCGTCGTGCGACACGAGCGCGGCGTCGCCCGGCCGGCGGACCTCGGGACGCGGTTGCACCGGCTCGTCGCGGTCGGCGATGCGGACCGCGACGGGGCCCGACGGCAGGAGGGCGCCCGCGATCACGCCGCGGCCCGCAGGACGCCGACGTCGATGGTCCGGTCGGCGACCGCCTCGCGCACGTCGCGATCGTGGAAGATGCCCAGGAGCGCGGCACCCCGCGCCTTCGCCTCGTTGATCATGGCGACGACGACGGCGCGGTTGGCCGCATCGAGCGACGCGGTCGGCTCGTCGAGCAGCAGCACGGGGTAGTCGTGGGCGAAGCCACGGGCGATGTTGACGCGCTGCTGCTCGCCACCCGAGAAGGTGGCCGGCGGCAGGCCCATATGACTTTCCGGAACGTTGAGCCGCGCGAGCAAGCGCTGCGCCCACTCGCGGGCCGGCTCGGGCTCCCAGCCCAAGGCTCGCAGCGGCTCGGCCACGACGTCGACGGCCGGCACGCGCGGCACGCAGCGCAGGAACTGGCTGACATAGCCCATCGTCCGGCGGCGGACCGCGAAGATCGTGCGCGGATCCGCTTGAACGAGATCGACCTCGCGGCTGTCGTGGACGACTCGCACGGCGCCGCCGGATGCCTTGTAGTTGCCGTAGACGAGCCGCAGCAGCGTCGACTTGCCGGTGCCCGACGGACCCGCCAGGACGACGCACTCGCCGGCGTCGACCCGGAAGCCCGCGCCCCTGAAGACGTCGATCGTCGCTCCGCCCTGGAGGTGGAGCACGAAGCGCTTGTCGAGACCTTCGACGGTCAACATGGCTCAGCCTTGCAGGATCGAGGCGACGAGCAGCTGGCTGTAGGCGTGCTGGGGGTCATCCAAGACCTGATCGGTCAGCCCCAGCTCGACCACTCGGCCTCGCTGCATGACCAGCATGCGGTGCGAGATGAGGCGAGCCACCGCCAGGTCGTGGGTCACGACGATGACGGCGAGCGACAGATCGCTGACGAGGTTGCGCAGAAGGTCGAGCAGCCGTGCCTTGACCGACACGTCGAGCCCCCCGGTCGGCTCGTCCATGAAGACGAGACGCGGCCGCGTCACGAGATTGCGCGCGATCTGCAGGCGTTGCTGCATGCCGCCCGAGAAGGTCTCTGGCAGGTCGTCGATGCGGTCCAGGGGGATCTCGACGCGCCCCATCCAGTCGCTCGCCCGGGCGCGGATGCGGCCGTAATGGCGCTCGCCCTCGGCCATCAGCCGCTCGCCGACATTGGCGCCGGCCGAGACCCTGAGGCGCAAGCCGTCGCGCGGCGACTGCTGGACGAAGCCCCACTCGCTCCGCGCCAGCCGGCGGCGCCGGGGCTCGTCCATGGTGACGACGTCCTCGAGCCCGCGGTCGAGCGAGCGGTAGAGCACGGCGCCGCTGTTCACCGGCACGCGGCCGGCGATGAGGTTCAAGAGCGTGGTCTTGCCCGACCCGCTCTCACCGACGACCGCGAGCACCTCGCCCGGCCAGACGTCGAAGGACACCTCGTCGACGGCGTGGATGCGGCCGAAGCGCTTGTGCACGCCTTGGACCTGCAGGAGCGGGCCGTCGACAGGGGGCATGACCGCGCTCACGGCGCGGCTCCCGGATAGCCCACGGGCGCCGCCTCGCCGACATGGCCCGCGGCGCGGCGGCGGCGGCAGTGGTCGGTGTCCGAGCAGCAGAAGAGGCGCGCACCCGCATCGTCGACGACGACCTCGTCGAGATAGCTGTCGCTCGCCCCGCACAGGCCGCACGACCGGTCCCAGCGCTGGACCTCGAAGGGGTGGTCCTCGAAGTCGAGGCTCACGACCTCGGTCCAGGGCGGCACCGCGTAGATGCGCTTCTCGCGGCCGGCGCCGAAGAGCTGGAGCGCCGGGCTCATCGACATCTTGGGATTGTCGAACTTGGGCGTCGGCGAGGGCGACATGAGGTAGCGGCCGTCCACCATGACGGGATAGCTGTAGCTCGTCGTGATCCGCCCTGTCCGCGCGATGTCCTCGTAGAGCTTGACGTGCATGAGGCCGTAGTCGGCGAGCGCGTGCAGGGTCCGGGTCTCGGTCTCGCGCGGCTCGAGAAAGCGCAAGGGCTCCGGCATGGGCACCTGGTAGACGAGGATCTGGCCCGCCGCGAGCGGCTCCTCAGGGATACGGTGGCGGGTCTGGATCAAGGTCGCCTCGCGCGTCGCCGCGGTCGTCGCGACCCCCGTCATGCGCCGGAAGAAGCGGCGGATCGAGACGGCGTTGGTCGTGTCGTCCGCACCCTGGTCGATGACCTTGAGCGTGTCGCCGGGGCCGATGCAGGCGGCCGTGACCTGGATGCCGCCCGTGCCCCAGCCAAAGGGCAACGGCATGTCGCGCGAGGCGAAGGGCACCTGGTAGCCCGGGATCGCCACCGCCTTGAGGATGGCGCGGCGGATCATCCGCTTGGTCTGCTCGTCGAGATAGGCGAAGTTGTAGCCGGCCTCGGTCATGCGGCGAGCGCCTCGCAGAGGTGCGGATCGCAGATCCAGCCTTCGCGGGCGTCGGCCGCGGGCGGAATGCCCCAGCCCGGCTGCCGCGCAGCCCACGCCGCCTGCACGGCACAGAGCACGGCGTCGAGCACGTCGCCCTTGGGGTCTTCGACCAGCCCGGCGGCGTCGAGCCGGATGTCGAGGCCGTAGACGTCGCGGACGGGCGCCCCGCCCAGCGCCGCGACGAGCCGTTCCCGCTGCCGGCGCCGGAACGGCGCGTCGCCATCCTCGGACTTGTAGGAGGCGCGGCCGATCAACGCTCGGGCCATCACGCCCGGATAGACCTCGAGGGCCACCCGGTCGGTGCCGGTCGGATGAAGCAGCGGGATGTGGACGCCGCTCGCGAGCAACCGCGGCGCACCCCGCGCGAACATCAGCCCCACCGGCTGCCACTGCACCTTCTGCGGCGGCTGGCCGCCCGTGGCGCGATC
Source organism: uncultured Geminicoccaceae bacterium (assembly GCA_964481035.1). GTDB lineage: Bacteria > Pseudomonadota > Alphaproteobacteria > Geminicoccales > Geminicoccaceae > JAAAPF01. Next base: position 10,504 of record CAYZSE010000066.1, read on the forward strand.
GATCGCCCGACGCGGCTGCTTCGCGCCGGCCGGCCGCGCCGCCTCGTAGGCCTTGATCATGCGCGCGAACCCCTCCGGACCCAGACGTGCGACCTCGCGCACACAGCTCGGCCAGTCCGCCGGCCAGCCGAGGTCGTCGACCAGCCGCCGCGTCTGGGCAAAGGGAAAGTCGAAGCCGCCGACCCAGGGGCCCGGCTCGAGGAGCAACGCCTCGAAGGCCGCGAAGGTCGCGAGCCGCTCCACGCCGACGATACGAAGAGTTTTGCCTTCGAGCCGGCCGCGGGCGACCGTGATCGGCTTTCTCGCGGTGGGCGCGCTCGTGAAGTCGATGCCCAGGATCCTCACTCGGCGGCCTCCCGGCGCGCGGCCTCGTGCGCCGCGCGCAGGGCGCGGATCGTGCCGAGCTCGCCTTGGAAGTCGACATAGTGCGGCAGCTTGAGGTGCTCGACGAAGCCCGTCGCCTGGATGTTGTCGGCGTGCATCAAGACGAACTCGTCGTCCTGGCTGGGTGCGGTGACATCCTCGCCGAGCTCCTCGGCCCGCAGCGCCCGGTCGACCAGCGCCATCGCCATCGCCCGGCGCTCGGCGTGGCCGAAGACCAGGCCGTAGCCGCGGGTGAACTGCGGCGGCTCGCTCATCGAGCCCGTGAACTGGTTGACCATCTGGCACTCGGTCAGCTCGATCTCGCCGAGCTCGACGGCGAAGCCCAGCTCCTGGGGCGTGAACTCGACCGTCACCTCGCCCATGCGGATCTCGCCGACGAAGGGGTGCGTCGCGCCGAAGCCGCGCTGCGTGGCGTAGCCGAGCCCTAGAAGGAAGCCCTCGTCGCCGCGGGCGAGGCTCTGCAGCCGCACGTCACGCCCTGCCGGGAACAGCAGGGGCTCGCGGGTCAGGTCGCCCACGGGCGCGTCGTCGGCGTCGGGCCGCTCCTCCTGGATCAGCCCCTCGCGGTCGAGAATGGCGCTCACCCTGGCCATGCGGCCGTCGCGCGAGCCGTCGCCGTCCCCGTCGGGCGCGCGCTCGCAGGCGGGCGGCACCGGCTCGCCCTCGGCCATGAGCTTGAAGTCCAAGAGGCGGTGCGTGTAGTCGAACGTCGGGCCCAAGACCTGGCCACCGGGCAGATCCTTGTAGGTCGCCGAGACCCGGCGTTGGACGAGCATCGCCTCGGTATCGACCGGTTCGCTGAAGCCGAAGCGCGGCAGGGTCGTCCGGTAGGCGCGCACCAGGAACGCCGCCTCGACGAGATCGCCGCGCGCCTGCTTGACGGCGAGCGCCGCGAGCTCACGGTCGTAGCACGAGCCCTCGCCCATGACGCGATCGCAGGCGAGCCGCAGCTGCTCCTCGATCTGCGCGACGGCGACCTCGGCCACGGCGGTATCGCCGCGACGCGCCTCGCCCAGCCACTCGTGGGCGGCCTCGATCGCCTTCTCGCCGCCCTTCACCGCGACGTACATGGGCTAGTCCTCCTCGATGCGCGTGGTCCGCGGCAGGCCGACGACGGCATCGTCGCGGAACAAGAAGACGTCGATGCCCCGCGGGAAGCGCTCGCGGTTGTCCGCCCATTGGCCGACGAAGTCGAACGGCAGGCCGCGCACCTCGAGCGAGACTTCGTCGCGGATGCCCGGCCCGGTCAGCCGCCAGGACCCGCCCGCCTCGAGCGCGGCCACCTCCATCAGCAGGGTCGTCGAGCGGTCGGGATAGGCGTCGCTGCCCTGGGCGAAGTCGGCGAGCGCCGGCAGGCGGGCGCCATCGAGCGCCACGGCGAAGGCGGCCCGTTCGGCCTCGTCCACGAGCGGCGCTCCGGTGTGAAAGCGCAGCGCCTCGGTCGCTTGCGCGACCTCGGTCCCGAGCCACAGCGGCGCCTCGTAATCGACCAGCGCCAGGACCGCCGCGAAGGCGCCGCGGCCGAGGGGCTGGGGCGGCGCGGGCAGATCGCCCGCGAGCCGCCGCGGCACGCCCGGGGCGGCGAGCGCATCCAGCAGCGTCCGAAAGACCGCCTGGGCGTCGAGCGCCGGATCGCGGAAGGCGGCCTCCAAGGTCAATCCCCCCGGACCATGGTGAAGAACTCCACCCGGGTCGCCGCCGCCTTCGCTGCCAGGCGGGCGCGGCGCTCCTTCTCGCGGGCGGCGAGCGGCGCGATGACCTCCGCGAGCAGATGCTCGCGGCGCTCCGGCTCTTGCAGCAGCGCGTCGAACCGCGCGGCGAGGTCGGCGTGGCGCTTGTCGCGGCCCCGCACATAGGCGTGCCCGACGCGGCCGCCCGTGCCTTGAACCGCGGCCCGGGTCACCGTCATCTCGCCGACGTTGAAGCGCTGCCCCGTGCCCCCCGCGCGACCGCGGACCATCACGAGGCCGGTCTCGGTCGGGCGCAGGGGCGCGAACTCGCACACGGCGCCGTGCGCGCTCCAGAGACGCTCGAGCTCGTCGCGCGGCGCCCGGGCGAGAACACCCATCCAGGCCCGGCGATCGACCTCTGAAGACTCTCGATGTCTAGACAACATCTCAACCGTCTATCAATATTGGACTACAACGTAAACCATTGCGCCGTGACGCCTTGATGACAGCCGAAGCGATCAGGACGGAGCCCGGCGAGATGATCGGCGTGAGCCGCTGGCGGCGAATCCGCGACGCGCTCGCCCAAGACTTGGCCAGGGGCCGTTACGCGACGGGCGAGCGGCTGCCCAGCGCCGCCGAGCTGGCGCGGCGGTTCGCCGTCCATCGTCACACCGTACGCCAGGCGCTGCAGGCGCTCGCGGCCGAGGGCCGCGTGCGGACCGAGCACGGCCGCGGCACCTTCGCCTGCCCGGCGCCGCTCCGCTACGCACTCGGCGTACGGACGAGCTTCACCGCCAACGTGGAGGCGCAAGGCAAGACCGCGGCGCGGCGCATCGAGACGATCGAGACCGTCCGCGCCGTCGCCGCCATCGCTGGTCAGCTCGACATCGCCCGCGGCGCCCTGGTCGTCCGCGTCGTCACGGTGGCGCTCGCCGACGGCGTGCCCCTCGCGCGCAGCCAGCACCACTTCCCGCTCGCGCGCCTGCCCGGTATCGCCGCCGCGGTCGAGGCGACGGGCGGCATCACGGCGGCACTCGAACGTTGCGGCGTGGCCGGCGTGAAGCGCGCCCGGACCCGGATCTCGACGCGTCCCGCCGCCCCGGCCGAGGCCCAGGCCCTCGCCATGGCCGCGGGCCAGCCCGTGCTCGTCACCGAGGGCCTCGACGTCGACACCGCGGACCGGCCCGTGCAATACGGCTTCACCGCCTTCTGCGGCAGCCGCGTCGAGCTCGACGTCGCCCATTGAGCGACCGTGCGAGGGGCCCTCGCTCGACCTGGGACCGCGCCGTCGCCACCGCCTTCCGCATGACCGACGAGGTCTGGAGACGGCACGCCAACCCTTGGAGCGGCTGGACCCGCGTGGCGACGACGCCGGTCCTCTTCCTGGCGCTGTGGAGCCATGTCTGGATCGGCTGGTGGGCGCTCGGGCCGCTGGGCGTCGTCCTCATCTGGACGTGGCTCAACCCGCGCGTCTTCCCGCCCCCCGCCTCCACCGACAACTGGATGTCGAAGGGTGTCCTCGGCGAACGGCTGTGGCTCACCCGGCGCGAGGTCCCCATCCCCGCGCACCACGCCCGCGCGGCGCGGCTCATCATCCTGGGCTCGCTCGTCTTCCTCGTGCCCGCCGCCTACGGTTTCGTCGCGCGGGATTTTTGGGCGGCCGTCCTCGGCGTGCACGGCGCCGCCGCCATGAAGCTGTGGTTCGTCGACCGCATGGTCTGGCTCTACGAGGAGAGTAGCGGCGACGCCTTCAGCCGCGACGCGTGATCTTGAGCGCACGGCGGTCGAGGTGGCGCTCGATCTCGGCGAGGTCGATGCCCTCGGCGGCGAGGCGTGCGAGGGTGAAGAAGAGGACGTCGGCGGCTTCGTGGACGACGTGCTCGCGTTCGGTGGCCTCGTTGAGCTCGGCCGCCTCCTCGGTGAGCTTGGCAGCGAGCAGGCCGGGGTCGGCGAGGAGCCTCGCCGTGTAGGAGCCGGCGGGTGCTCGGGCCTTTCTGGCCTGGAGGGTCCGCATGAGCGCGCCGAGGCCCCGATCGGGGCCGAAGCAGGTGCGCTGGTCGAGATGGCAGAAGCCCCGGCCCCGTTGACGCACCAAGAAGCGGACGCTGTCGCGGTCGCAGTCGGGATCGACCCGCAGAAGTTCCTGCACGGCACCCGAGCTCTCGCCCTTGCGCCACAGCCCGCGCGAGCGCGAGCGGTAGATGCCGCGACGCTCGGCGACCGCGGCGGCGATGCTCTCGCGGCTCGAGTAGACGAGGCCGAGTGCGGTGCCCTGCTCGTCGACCACCACGGTCGGGATCAGCCCGTCCGGCCGGTCGGAGCGCAGGGGTGCGGCGATGGCGGCACCGAGGTCCATGTGGCCGCGATAGAGCGCCATGCCGACCTGGGCGTCGGCGCCGATCGCGTCGAGGTCGCGGATCTCCTCGACCTCGGTGACACCGCCGGCGATGGTGACCCTCGCCTCACCCGCCGCCTCGACGATCGCCTTGGCGAAGGCGAGGTCGGTGCCGCCCATGCGGCCCTCGCGTTCGACGAAGGTGACGAGAAAGCCGCCGACGAGCTCCTTGAGCTCGGCGAGGCGCTCCAGCACCCGCCGGCCGGTGCGCTGCGTCCAGCCCTCGACCACGACCTCGCCGTCGCGCGCGTCGAGCGCGGCGACCAGGCGCTCGCGCGGCAGCCCGGCGAGCAGCTCCGGCGTGGCGGCGGTGCCGATGATGATCCTCGCAGCACCGGCGTCGAGCCAGGCGGTCGCCGCCGCCTGCGAGCGGATGCCGCCGCCGACGCGGCAGGGGAAGTCGCGGATCAACCTCTCGATCAGGGCGCGGTTCGAGCCCTTGTTCATCGCCGCGTCGAGGTCGATGACGGCGAGCTCGCCCGCGACCGCGAAGCGCTCAGCGATGGGCCGCGGGTCGCCGGCCGCGATCTCGAGGGTCTCGCCGCCGACGAGCTGGACCGCTTGGCCGCCCTGGAGGTCGATCGAGGGGATGATCATCGCCGCACCCGCACGCCCATCGCCGCCAGCTCCTCCTTGATCGCCGCCACGGTGGTCTCGTCGTCGTGGAAGATGGACGCTGCCAGCACCGCATCGGCACCGGCTTCGAAGGCGTCGGCGAGGTGGCGGGCGTTGGCGGCACCGCCCGACGCGATGACCGGCAGGCGGCTCGCCTCGGCCACCGCCTTGGTGAGCGGCAGGTCGTAACCCTCGCGGGTGCCGTCGCGGTCCCAGCTCGTCACCAGCAGCTCGCCGGCGCCGAGCTCGGCGACGCGCCTGGCCCAGACGACGGCATCGAGGCCGGTGCCCTCGCGGCCGCCCTTGATCAGCACCTCGAAGCGGCCGCCGCGCCAAGCGGCGTCGATGGCGACGACGGCGCACTGGCTGCCGAAGCGCTCGGCGATGAGGCGGACCAGCTCGGGCTCGGCGACGGCAGCGGTGTTGATCGAGACCTTGTCGGCGCCGGCGTCGAGAAAGGCCGCCGCATCCTCGATCCGCCGCACCCCGCCGCCGACCGTGAGCGGGATCGAGAGCCCGGCGCGCACCCGCTCGACGACCTCGAGGCCGTGCGCGCGGCCTTCGGGCGTCGCGGAGACGTCGAGGATGACGATCTCGTCGGCGCCTTGCTGCTCGTAGAGCCACGCCCGCTCGGCCGGATCGCCCGCGTCCCTCAGGCCCTGGAACCTGACGCCCTTGACGATGCGCCCGTCGGCGACGTCGAGGCAGGGGATGATTCGCGCCGTCAACATGCGAGCCACGCCTCCAGGATGGCGCGGCCGTAGCCGCTCGAGAGCTCCGGGTGGAACTGGCAGCCGATGACGTTGCCGCGCTCGATGGCGGCGACGAACGGGCCGTCGTGCCCGGCTGTGGCCACGTTCCAGCCCGGCGCCTCGGTCGCCCGGTAGCTGTTCGCGAAATAGGCGAAGCCCGGCCGCAGGAAGCGGCCCTCGCCCTCGACCTCGTTCCAGCCGAACTGCGGCACCCGGACCCGATCGGAGAAGCGGCCGACCTTCGCCTCGACGATGCCCAGCCCCGCCACCCCGGGGCTCTCCGCGCTCGCCTCGAACAAGAGCTGGTGGCCGACGCAGATCGCCATGGTCGGGCGGTCGGCGGCGATCCGCGCGATCAGCGCGTCGCCGGCACCCGTCTCGCGCAGGCTCACCATGGCCGCGCCGAAGGCGCCGACGCCCGGCAGAAAGACGTGCCGTGCGGCGCCGATCGCCTCGGGCGCGCCGGTGACCTTGGTCGCGTGACCGAGCCGTCGAAAGGCGGCGCGGACGGAGGCGAGGTTGGCGGTTCCCGTCGGCACGACGACGACGGCGCTCAAACGAGGAGCCCCTTGGTGCTCGGGATCTCATCGCCGTCCGCCGCCACCGCCTGGCGCAGGGCGAGGGCCAGGGCCTTGAAGGCGGCCTCGACCCGATGGTGGTCGTTGTCGCCGCGGAGCACGTCGACGTGCAGCGCCATGCGCGCGGTCGTGGCGAGCGAGACGAAGACATGCGTCAGGTTCTCGGACGCCACGTGGCCGATGGCGTCGCGATGCAGGCCCAGACCCACCACCGCGCACGGCCGGCCGGAGAGGTCGACGACGACCCGGGCGAGGGCCTCGTCCAAGGGCGCGTAGGCGTGGGCGAAGCGGCGGATGCCGCGACGGTCGCCGAGCGCTTCGAAGAGCGCCTGGCCGAGCGCGAGGGCGACGTCCTCGCAGGTGTGGTGGTCGTCGACCTCGAGGTCGCCCTCGCAGCGCAGCTCGAGGTCGAGCCGGCCGTGCTTGGCGAGTGCGGTGAGCATGTGGTCGAGAAAGCCGAGGCCGGTATCGATCTGGGCGCGGCCGGTGCCGTCGAGGGCGAGCGCGAGCTCGATCCGGGTCTCGGAGGTCGCCCGCTCGACGACCGCGGTGCGGGGCGGGATGTCGTCGGTCACGGCACGATCTGGGCGAGCTGGAAGACCACGATGTCGGCACCGCCCGCCTCCTTGATCCGCAGGATCAGCGTCGGCAGCTCGGCGCGGGGGACCGCCGCCTTGACCGCGTAGCCCGCGCCGCCGGCGAGCGTGGCGACGGTCGGCTGGCCCATGCCCGGCAGCACGGCAACGACCGCCTCGAGCCGGTCGGCCGGCACGTTGGCCTCGATCATCACCCGGCGTCGGGCGTCGAGGACCGAGCGGCAGAGCAGCGTGAAGTGCTCGATGCGGCGCCGCTTCGCCGGCTGCTCGAGCGCCTGGGGCGAGGCGTAGAGCCGGGTCGAGCTCTCCATCAGCGTGGCGAAGATGTGGAGGCCGTTGGCCCTGAGCGTCTCGCCGGTCGCGGTGTTGTCGACGACGCAGTCGGCGTCCTCGGGCGGGAAGACCTCGGTGGCGCCGTAGGCGTGCACGATCCAGCCGGCGAAGCCCTCGCGCGCGAGCCAGGCCGTCGTCAGCGCCTGGTACTCGGTGGCGACGCGAAAGCGCGGGCCCGTCGGATCGAACTCGGGAGCGCCGGCGGCCACGATCTTGACCGGGTCGAGGCGCGTGTCGAGCAGCTCGACCAGCTCGAAGCCCAGCTCGGCCACCCAGTCGGCACCGGCGAAGCCGAGGTCGCGCGAGCCGACGTGCAGCATCTCGGCGACGTTCTGCGGCTTCAAGAGCTTGGCCTCGAAGCCTTCGAGCGAGAGCTGCGGGCGGTAGCCACGGCGGCCGAAGGTGAGCCGAATGCCGGCGTCGTGCAGAAGTTCCAGCACCTGCTCCTGCATGCGGCCCTTCGGCAGGCCGAGGCGGATGGTCGAAGGCTCCAAGGGGTCGGTTCCACGGCCACGAGCGAACAGGGCCGTTCGTATAGAGCGGCTAGGCCACCGGAACAAGGCGCCCCGCAGAAGGGGATCGAGCTCAGGCGTAGGTCGGCTGCTCGTCCTCCGCGCTGCCCTTGATGCCCGAGACCGCCTCGACATGGGTGTCGGCGCCCGCGGGCACGACGAAGTCGGCGGCGTCCGCGGCGAGCAGGCTCGCGGGCGGCGCCGGGTCGAGCGCCGGCGCGTCGGCCGTCGTGAAGGCCGCGAGCGGATCGGCCGGCGCGGCGGACTCGGTGAGGAACTGCTCGAGGACGTCGTCGAGCGGCAGGCGCTCGCCCTGCTGGAAGGCCGCGCGCATCTCCTCGACCGCCGCGAGGAGCGCGGCGTGGCCGACGCTGGCATCGTCCGCGAGCACCTCGAAGGTCGCCTCGCCG
>CAYZSE010000067.1:0-18613 GCA_964481035.1 uncultured Geminicoccaceae bacterium
TGACCCAGAGCCGACGTGACCGGGGCGCCAGGGCGGGACGATGACCACTTCGTCTTGCCCTTCGAAAGCGGTCGCGACAACGCTCGGCCGAGAGGAGGTAGGAATGATGCTCATAAGAGGGGGTCTTGCTGAACGCGGCGCCTTCTCCACGATCAGTTGAGATTTCACACTCGGCTTAATCGAGGGAGCGAAGAGGTGGAGATGGCCGGCTTAATCCCGGGACCACGGCCAGCTTCCATCGTCATCAGCAAAAAGTCGTCACCGAGGACACTAATAGCTACGAGATCGCGGCAAGAAACTCTTCGATATCCTCGCGCAGTCGCGCGTTGTCCTGCTCCAGACGCTGGATGTCGGCGTCGAGATTGGAGCTGCCGCGCCGGCCCAGATTGATTTGACGTTGTGCGAGATCTTCTTCACGTGCGCGCAATTGGGACAAGCGCTGCTGGGCTGCGGCTTCTTCCACATGAGCGCGATCGAGGGCGGCGCTCTGCTGGGCGAGGCTGCGATTGAGGTTGGCGAGCCTGCCGTTCAACGAGCGCCGCTGGCCCTGCAGCGAGGCGCGCTCCGCTTCGAGTCGCGCCGCCTCGGATTGCAGCTCGTCGCGGCGCGCTTCGGCGGCGACGGCCTGAGCCTGCAAGCCCGCCGTGTCGTCGTCGTAGTTGCTGGTGAGGAGGCCGTGGTAGAGGCCGCCGAAGAAGCCGGCCTGCGACGGGTCACGCGAGGCCTGGCAAGCTCCGAGCAAAAGGATGCCGCCGATGGCGAGGGGAAGACGAAGAACGCGGTGCCGCATGGCGCAATGCTCCAGGGTAAGTGAATCAGGCGACGTCTGGCCGGTCGACGCCGGGCGGCACCTCGTCGATCGCGGCGACGAGCTCACGGTAGTCCGCCATGAGGCGCTCGTTCTCCTGCTTGAGCCGCACCAGACGCGCGTCGAGCTCGCTGGTGTCCTTGCCGGCCTCTCGCAGCTGCGCGATGTCGCGCTCGACATAGCCGACCGTCCCCTGGCTCTCGACGATGAGAGACCGCATGGAATCGGCCGATCGGCTGGCCCGGGCGATGCGGTCGGCATAGTCGTCGGCGGTGATGGACCCGGCGGCGAGTTCGCGGTTGAGCCGCGCGATGTCGGCGCGCAACGCGCGGACGCTGGCATCCGCGTCGTCAGCGGCTTGGCGATATCGGGCCGTGTCCTCTTCGGCGGCGGCGACGCGCGCGCGCAGGTCGGTCTGTGCCGACGCAGCCTCGGTGTTGACGCGGTCGACGTAGGCGCCGGCGGCGTAGCCGAGGAAGGCGCCGACGGCGCAACCCGCGGCGGTGGTGGCGACGGTGGCGCCCGTGTCCCGGGTGGCGAGGGCGCCGGCGCCGAGCCCCACGACACAGCCGAGCGCGCCGCCCGAAGCGGCTCCGGTCAGGCGCGTCGACGCATGCTGCTTGGCCGCCTCGCAGAGGTTCCGGTCGGACCCGGTCAGATCGTCACAGCCACGGACGAGAAAGGCCATGTCGTCGAACAGGTTCGTGCGCGTGCCGTCGGCGGCGGTGGCGCACCCGGCCAGCAGCAACGGCAGGATGAGCGGCCAGCGGCGGCCTGCAAACGGCCGCGTCGCACCGGAACTGTTCATCGGATACCCTCCACGAATCGTTGGATCAATGTCTCGCCCACGAGCGCCGGATCGCCCTCGTAGGCGAGGAGAACATCGTCGAAGACTCCTACGGTCTGCGCGGTCTCGGGAAGTCCCCCGAGGCGCAGCTCCTCCGCGAGCAGGGCCGCTTGCGCCGTCAATTCCGCGCCGTCGTGATCGTCGGTGAGCGTGTAGATCGTGCCGAGAAAGCCCTTGCGCTGCACGGCGAGATCGGCCTCGGCCTCGTCGAGGCGCGCCTGCCGACTCGCGAGGTTCGCGCGCCATTCGACGGCGCCCGCGTCGTCGCCGCGCTCGGTGGCGATTCGCAGCTGATCCTCCATCTGCCGGACCGCCACGCGGTAGCCGCGGACGAGCCGCATCTGTCCGTTCAGCACCTCGCCGAAGACCGCACCGGAGAGGATGGCCTGACGCATGGCGCGAGCCGCGGTCTCCTCGGCCCGGCTTCGTTCGGCGGCGAGCTCGCTCGCAGCGTCCGCGAGGACGACCGCGAGCTCGAGATCGGTGACCCGACCGCGCGCCTCCTCGAGCAGGGCGAGCGCGTCGCTCCCGGTGGCGACGGCGCCTCGGCCTTCGCGTTGCGCCTGCCAGGCGGCCGCGACCGCATCTGCCCGCTCGCTGCTGGTGCCGACCGGCGCCGAGACGACGAGGCGCAGGCCGAAGGTGTCGAGCGCGAGCGCCCGCCCGGTCGTGATGTCGAAAAAAGAGTATTCGGCCCGCTGCGCGCTGCGGATCTCCTGGAGCGGGGTGCGGAACGAGCCGCCGCGCGTGACGAAGCCACCGATCTGACCGTGGTCGCGGCCCACGCGGTTGAGCCGGAAGGGCTCCAGCACGAATTCCTCCGCATTGCCCAGCATGTCGTGCAGCCCGAGGGGGTTGGCCTTGCGGACGCCCGCGGGTTTGATCGCGCCACGGGCGGACGTCGGCCCCTGGAACCACGCGTGCTCGGGGGCGGGCTCACCGCCGAAGGACGTGGCCGCCCGAAAGACTTCGTCGTCGACGAGCGTGCCGCCGCGAGCGGCGAATTCCCACTCGGCCTCGGTCGGCAGCCGGACATAGCCGGCATAGCGCCCAACGCGCGGCATGACGTCGCCGGCGTTGGCGAGCAGCCATTCGCTGAGCGCACGCGAGAAGGCGATGGCGTCGAACCAGGAGACGCCCGTCCGCGGCAGCGTGCCCTGCATGCCCGGATCTGGGCAGCCCTCGCCGACGACGGCCTGCCACTGGTCGCGCGTCACCTCGTACTTGCCGATGTAGTAGAGCCACTGGGCGCCATCGGGAAACGCCCCGAGCAGATGCTGGCGCCGCAGATAATCGATGTGGCCGCTGGCGGCGTCGGGGGAGCCGAGCCGTACTTGCTGGTCGCCGAGGGCATCCGACGTGTCCGGCAGCGTTGCCACCGGCCGGAACACCATCGCGCCGTCGCACGGTAGCGGCAGCACGAGGTCGCCCGCCATCGGGTTCGCATTGTAGAAGCGCTCGTCCCACGCGGCCGCCGCCGCCGAGCTGCCGGGGACGGCGGCGAGGAGCGCAGCGATCCAAAGAAGACGTGACATCCGACGCACTCTAGAGCTCCCGCATGCCTTCGGTGGGTTCGAGCCGGCTGGCCTTGATGCCGCCCATCGCCGCCGCCGCGAGCGTCGCGACCAGCGTGATGCCGGCCGTAGCGGCGAGGTGGGCCGGCGCCATCACGAAGACGTCGAAAGGGCGGTCGGCCTCGGCGAAGCGGGCGTTGATGGCGAGGCCGACCCCGAGCGCCGTGACGACGGCGAGGGCCAAGCCGAGAGCCGCGATGACCAGCGCATGGGTCAGCGGAAAGGCGACGAGCTCGGTTCGGCTCGCACCCAGCAGGCGGAGCACGCCCAGGATCTGCCGCTTGCGCTCGACGTTGGCCCAGAGGCTCGAGCCGAGCGCCAGGGTGAAGCCGCCGAGACCGACGGCGCCGATGAGCACGAAGACCGCGGCGAGGTCGTGGCTCAGGTCCCGGGCGCGGCGAACTTCGTCCTCCGCCGCGACCACGCGATAGCCGTAGCGCGCGCGCAGTGTCCCGGCCAGCGCCTCGACAGAACCGATGTCGGCCGCGTAGAGCCGCACGTTCTCGAACAAAGGCTGCCGTTCCGCCAAGGGGCGCCCGGCGATGCCGAGTGCCGGCAGGGCGTAGCCGTCGCGGAAGGCTTCGAGCGTGTCCGCGACCTCCGGCACGGCCAGGATCTGCCGGCCGAACAGGAGGTCCGCCGGCAGAATGGCCGCCACCTCGAGGGTCAGGTCGAGCTTGGCTTCATGCTCGCCGGTGCGTCGCGCGTGCAGCCAGACGTCGTCGCCCACCTCGATGCCCAGCCGCTCGGCGAGATCGGCGCTGACGACCATGCCGTCGGCGGCGAGCGGCGGCAGGCCCGCGCCGAGGAGCGGGTCGCCCGCCGTGCTCGGCAGCACGTCGACCGTGTCGACGCGGCCCGCAGCGGTGCGCAGCAGGGCGCGCGTCGCGATCGCCCGGTGCACCGGGACGAGGAAGCCGACGCCGTCGAGCGCGCGCAGCTCCGCGACATCGGCATCGTTCAGCGCGAAGGTGCCGGGCAGCGCGATCCGCAGCTTGCCCGGGTCTTGGGCGAGCGTTCGCATCAAGCCCTGCACGACGCCCACCCGCAGGCCGTCGATGACGAGAACGGGAACCAGTATGGCGCCGAGCGCGACGACGTAGCAGAGCGCCATGGCCCACTCCCGCCGCAAGTCGGCGAGCGCCAGGCGAGGCACGAGGCGGAGCCGCTCAAGCATGTTGCGCCGCCGTCGCGGACAGGCTCATGCGGTCTGGTTCGACGGCGGCGAGCCGGGATCGGTGGACCCCGGCCGACGATTGCCCGTCGATGTGCCAGCGCGCGAACGGGAAACGGTCGAGCAGCGCATGATCGTGGCTGACCACGACGAGCCCACGGCCTTCCTCGTAGCAGATCTCGCAGAGTAGGCCCATGACGCGACGCGCCGTGCGCGGGTCGAGGGCGGCCGTGGGCTCGTCGGCGAGCACGAAGTCGGGCCCGTGCGCGAGCGCCCGGGCGACCGCGGCGCGCTGACGCTGACCGAACGACAGATCCCCGACGCCGGCACGGCGCAGGGTGTCGAGCTCGAGACGGGCGAGCAGGTGGGCCAGCCGCGCGTCGTCGAGCCGAGCGGCGAGCCGCATCGGCAGCGCGATGTTCTCCTCGACCGAGAGGAAGGGCAGGAGGCCGCCGCCTTGCAGGACATAGCCGAAGCGGTGCCGCCGCAGGGCCGCCAGGCGCTCGTGCGCGCCTGTTGACCAGAGAGCCTGGAGATCGACATCGCCTGCGGGCGTGCGGATGGCGAAACGCTCCGCCGCGGTCGGGGCGAGGGCGAGGCCGAGGACGTCGAGCAGGGTGCTCTTGCCTGAGCCGCTCGGCCCGATGACCGCGGCGAGGCTGCGGGCGGTCAACGCAAAGCCTTCGACATCGAGCGAGAACTCGCGCTCTGCGTCGCGACGGACGCGGACCACGTGGCGCAGCTCGAGACGCGCGGCCATCTACCGACCCCTACGGCAGATAGTCGAGAGGCATGGCGTAGACGCGCTCGCCGTCCGGCGTTCCCTCGTTGAGGCTCTGCCAGCGCCCTTCGTCGTCGTGCAGGCGCTCGAAGGCGCGCATCTTGCGGCGGAGCCGGTCGATGACGTCGCGCTGCTCGATGCTGGAGAGGTTGGCCCAGCGCGACGATGACATCTCCAGCAGTTCAGAGCGATATGGCAGGCCGTCGAGAAAGTCGCCCATCGCCCCGCCGAGCGTCTCGAACTGGGCGTCGACGAGCCGGCTGGGGTCGCGCGCCATGGAGGCGACGGCGCTCCGGACGCGCTCGAAGAACTCGGTGGAATCGGTCTGGCCGCGCGTTCCCTCGGCCGCGTCGACGATAGCCTGGAGAACCTCGCGCAAGGTGTTGAGCTGGTTCTTCGTGATGAGCAGGCGGACCTCGACTGCGGTCTTGGTCAGGTCCTCGAGCGCGCGGTCGGAGAGCCACGCCTCGAAGACGTCGGGCGCCTGCGCCCGTTGCAGCCGGCCCAGGAGCGCCAGCTGCATCGCGTAGGTGTCGAGGCTGGCCTTGCCTTGGCTGCCCGCCTCGTCCTGGGCGTCGGCCAGCTCGCCGTCCACGGCTGCCGAGATGTCCGTGGTGAGCTGCTCGACGAAGTCGTCGACGAGGCCGCGAAAGACTTCGGGATCGCCCCGCTCGATCGGGAAGTAGCGGTCGGTCTGGTCGCTGCCGAGACCACGGCTGAGGCGCCGGTACTCGCCCTCCGCATGACCGTGCGTGCTGGCACCGGCGGCGGTGCGCAGATGCAGCGTGTAGATGGCGATGCCGGCCTCGCGGGCATCGGCGCTCAGCAGCTCCACGTCGGCGCGGTCGTCGATGGTCGAATCCCGGGCGAGCTTCGGCCCCGCGTCGCTGATGACGATCACGTAGCGCCCGTCGAAGCCGGCCCACCCGGCGTTCCCCACCGCGTCGGCGACGGCGGCGTAGACGTCCTCGTTGAAGCCGATGGAGCTGGCCTCGGCCTCGCTGACACCCTCGAGCGCGCGTTCGATCTCCGCCGGGCTTTGTCCCTTGCGCATCTTGAGGAAGGTCCGCGTCGTGTACTCGAGCTCCGCGACGGCCGTGGCGTCGTCACGGAAGCCGATGAGGCCGAAGCCGACCCGCTCGCCCACGTCCGAGCCCTGGATGCGCTCGGCGATGCGCAGCACCGCGTCGCGCGTGGCATCGATGTAGGGTCCCATGGAGCGCGTCGTGTCGATGACGAAGAGAACGCCGACGTCGAACTCCTTCAAGATTTCGTCGCGCGACGGCCCCGGCGCCGTGGGCTCGAAGCTTTCGGGCACGGAGGCGACCTGCAACAGGAGGAGTTCCTCGTAGGTGTTCGGATCGAACACGCTCGTGTGGTCGAGGATCGGGAGGATGTAGAACTCCTCGCGCAGGTCGACGTGCTCGGCCGGCTCTATCGACACGACAGGGCTGTCGTCCGGCAAGGCTTTCGCCACCGCCTGCTCGCGCAGCGCGGCCAGCTGCGTGACGAGATCCTCGGCCGCAAATAGCGCCTCGATATCGCTTGCCTCGCCAAAGAGCAGGGATCGTTCCCGACCGGCCGGGTTCGAGAAGGTGACGACGATGGTCTGCGACCAATCGATCGCCTCGTCCGCCGGCAGCCAACCGAGCGTCGGCGGATTGGCCGCTGGCCCGACCTCGAGATGGCCGTCCTCGCGGGCGAAGACGTAGAGCGCCGAGAATGAGCGCGGCTGCGCCGCGATCGCCGCACCTGCCGGCGCCTCGAGCACCGTCGCGTCCGGCCGGACGAGCACGCGTTGATGCAACGTCGAGCCCTCCTCGACAGGCAATGGCCGGCGGTCTTGGGCCAGCGCCGCGGGAACGAGCGCGACCGCGGCGAGGCAGGCGGACCCCAGCAGGGCGGCGCGAATAACGTCGAGGTCAAGCCAGCGCATGGTCCGGTCCCCTCCCTGTCCTCGCTACTCGCAGCCCGCGAGGAAGGCCGCCTCGGCATCATCGGCCTCGAGCTGCTCGCAGAGCGCGGCGCGCTCGGGCGCGGCCGCCGCCAGATCCGCGGCCTCGGCGCGGCTGTAGTAGTCGATGGCGATCGCCATGTCCGGCTCGCCGCCGGGCGCGCATCGGATGTCGTCGGCGTGCCGCGGATCGTAGCAGCGTGCCATCTGGAAGAGGCAGGCGGCACGGCCTTCGGCGACGCAGCTGTCGAGCGCGGCGACGTAGGCCGCGGGCTCGGCCTGGCCGCGGCAGGCGGCAGCGACTTGCTGCCAAGCCTCGAGGTTCGCGTCGTCAGCGAGCAGTGCCGCGAAGTCGGCCTCGCCGCAGGCGGCGATGGGTGCCACGGGCTCGGTCTCCGCGGGGGGCGCCGGCACGGCGGTCCGCGGCTCGTCCTCCTCGAACCACCCGAGCGGGTCGAGCGCGTAGAGGCCGCTGCCGGCCGCGAGCAGAAGCAGGACGAGGCCGCCGAGGACGAGCGGCAATGCGCTCGACTTCTTGCCGGCTGCCGCCGGGCCCGGTCCGGCGCCGGGCCGGCTCGGACCGTCGTCGCCGGCCGTGGGCGAGGCGGCAGGGCTCGGCGGTGGCTCTGGCGCGGCCGTCGCGTCCGGCCGTGGCGTGGGCTCGACCGTCGCCGCGGCGGGCGGCGACGACTTCGGCTTGGGTCGCGGTGGCGGTGCGGTGGCCGGTGCCACGGCCGGGCGGGAGGCGTCGACATAGGCCGTGGCGGGCCCGCCGAGCGAGGGCGCCATGTCCGGCCAGTAGGCCTCGCCCGTGAAGCCGAGCCCCTCGGCCTCGACGCGCACCCGCGTGTCGAGGCCGATCTGGTCGACCACGGCCGGCCCCACGACGAGGACCACCTCGCCGTCGTCGTGGCGGACGCTCAAGGGCGTCAGGAGCGCCGGCTCGCTCTGCCATCCGCCAGGGCCGAGATAGGGCAGCTCGGCGCCGGGCCGCAGCAGCCGAAAGCGCGCATCCTCGCCCGCCGAGGCGCCTTGAAGCCGCAACAGCGCATGCCCCGGATCGGCTTCCAGATACTCCTCGACAATCAGCATGCTCATGCCGACACCGCTTCGGCCAGGGTGGCGATGATGGCGCCGACGCGGCCGTTCTGCTCGACGTCGACGAGCTGGCCCTCCTGGCTGGTGGCGTTTTCCTCGACCAACCGGTCGAGCGCGAACACCCAGTCGGTCAGGAAGTCCTCGGCGAACGGCACCGGCTCGGGGCCGATGGCGCGCATGTCGTCACCTGCGGCACGCGGCGCGAAGACTGGCCTGCCTTGGCCGCCTTCGAGCTCGACCACCGGCCGCCGATCCAGGGCCACGGCATGGATGCCGAGAAAGTTGACGTAACGATTGAAGAGGCTCGTCGCGAGCAGGGCGGGCTTGGCGAGCGCCGCCTCGCCGCGGTCGAGGTAACTCCAGCGCTCGATCTCTTGCGCCAAGGTTTCGGCGAGCTTGAGCCGCCGGGCTCCGGCGATGAGCTCGCTCGCGAGTTCCTGCAGGTCTGGGGCCGGCACGGTCAGGCGGCTCGCCGCGTCGGGCAGCTCGTAGAGCCGCTCGACCCAGTGGCGGAGCGCGACGTCGGCCAGGAACTGCGCCCGGGTCAGCGTGCGCGGGCGGTCCGTCTCGACCTCGGCCTCGGCCAGCGCCGCCGTCGCGGCCTGACCGGGCCGGGGGCGGGGTCTGGGGCGGGGCCGCTCGCCATTGGCGGTCGTGGCGACGATGCGCACCGACGTGTCGGGCTGCAGCTCGGCGCGGGTCATGGCGCCGGCGATCTCGGGGGCGGTGATGTGCAGGTGCTCGAGCAGGAGGCCGAAGCACCCGTAGTCGGCCGCCCCATAGATCGCTTCGACGATGCGCGCGCAGACGGCCCGCCGCTCCTCGAGCCGCTGGCCGACGTCGTCGGAGACGTGAAACCGGCGCAGCGTGTCGTGCATGGCCTGGCGCACGTCCTTGAGCCGCTCCGCGACCTGCGCGTGCTTGATCGCGGGCGCGCAGACCGGCCCCAGCTTCTCCGCGAGATAGCCGATGCCGCCGTCGTTGAGCTTGAGCGCCTCGTCGAAGGCCTTGAGCGGCTCGGCGAAATGCGCCTGGACGGTGGGCACGTGCTCGTAGGCGGCACGTAGCTCCTCGATCCGTGGTTCCTTCTCGGGGAGCAGGTTCAGCTCGCGGCCCTCGCCGTCGTACTTGATGATGTTCTCCGCGCGGAAGTTCGGGTTGCGCAGCCAGAAGGTGTTGGCGAAGGGCCGCCCCGGCGTCCATTCCTTGGGCCAGCGGTGCGCCTTTGCAAAGAAGTCGAGCAGCGAGGCGTGCATGCGGATGTCGAAGCGGCTCGCCGGGTCCTGGTCGGCTGCGCCGGCCTTCTCCGCGAACATCATGTCGAACATCGTGAGGACGAGGTAGAGCACGCACGGCCGATGCTGGCGCGCCGCGGGCTCGGCACCGTGCGTCGTGGCGATCCAGTCGTTGATCATGTCCGGCAGCGTGGTGACCTCCTGATTGCCGCTGCCGATGCAGAGCAGCATGGAGGTCAGTTCCTGCTCGGCGACATAGCGATCGAACAGGTAGGCCACCTTGCCGCGCAGGAAGAGCTCCTTGAGGGCCTCGGGCTCTTCCTCGAAATAGGTCTGGAGCGAGCGCGGCCGCCGGCTGCGGGCGCCGGGGAAGTCGAGCAGGTCGGTGTGTTCGAAGAAGGGGCGCGGGGTCTCGCGAGCGACGATCCGCAGCTCCGCGGTGAGCGCGGTGACGATCGGGCGCGGCAGCTGAGCGCGCGCACCGCCGGCGGTGGCGACGCTGAGCATGGCCCCGCCGCCGCCGCCGAGGCCCGCGAGCGTCGCGACGTCGATGATGCTGGTCTCGCGCGGGATGAGGGCGTCGACCGGCGCGTAGGCCTCCGCGCTGTAGCCGAGCTGGGCGAGCGCGTCGGCGAGGGCGCGGTACAGGTTGGTGAAGGCCGGATGGCAGCCCCAGATCGGCTCGAGCAGGTTGGCGCGCTCGGCCGTCGAGAGCCGAGGCACGAGTGCCGCCGCTTCCTCCCAGAAAGGCCGCAGCGCACCGACCTGCTCCGTGCCGCGAAAGTGCCGTTCGACGTATTCGCGCACGTCGAATAAATCGTCCTCGCTCAGTCCCGGCACGGGAGCGCCGGCGGCGCTGCGGGCGCGGGCGAGCCGCTGCTCGAGCTCCTGGGCCTGCGGCACCGGCTCGTCGGCGACCTTGCCGTCGAAGAAGAAGCTGTTGGCGATGACCTTGACGACGTCAGCCTCGGAAAGCAGGCGGAGGCAAACGGGAAAGCCCGGCGGATGCGCCACGGCCTTGATCGTGAAACGCGTGACGAGTCCGGTCGATTCCTTGCCACCCTCGGGATTGATCTCGCCGATGAAGCTCGTCTCGCGGCCCTCGAGCTCGGTGTAGAGATCACCTTCCGGCGGTCGTGCGAGGACCGAGACGAGGTAGGACTTGCCCGCTTGGCTGGGGCCGAACACGCCGACGCACATCGGCCTTCGCGCAGCTTCGGCGAGCTTGCGCGCGGCCGTGCCGAAGCGGCGGAACTCGCGATTGAGAGACGTCGCTTCCTGACCGACGCTGCCGGCATTGGCGGGGTCGTTGAACCACGCGAGTGCCCGCTGCGAGGCCTCCGCCGTCGTCAGGGCGACGCCCGCCAGTCGGTCTTCCTCGACCCCTGCCTGCTCGCTCATCGCATCGTCCACCTCAGCGCAATTCGAGAATGCCGGTATCGAGCCAGTAGCTGTCGTCGAAGCCGAGCGTGTGCAGCCTGAGCTCGACGTCGCTCAGGCGGCAGGGGTCGCCCTGGCTGTCGACGACTTCGGTGACGGCGAAGGCCTCGCGCATCGCCTCCGCCTGCCGCCGCAGGGCCTCGGCGCGGGCCTGGCGCTGCGGGTCCGGGCTCGTTTCCTCGTCGACCTCGTCGACGTCGGCCCGCTCGACGGTGACTTGGAACGGCTTCGAGCGGCGGCCGCCGCCGGCGGTGAAATCGAGCAGGTAGAGTGGCGTCGCCGTCCACCGCTCGTAGGGTAGCTGACGAAAGCCGATGCGCATCGGCGCGAACATCTGGATGTCGGCGCGTTGCCCACCCTGGGCCGCGGCGTCGAGATCGAGGTCCTGGAAGAGGAGCTTGTCGTTCCAGATCTGGCCGTTTCGGGACATCTCACCGATGAAGCGCGCCGTTGAGCGCATGTGCAAGCGCCGTGTCATCAAGGTGAAGTTGCCGATGCGGCTGCCATCGGGGCGTTCCGGGTCGGCGAGGGCGCACAGCATGCAGCCGACCGCCGCCGTCGTCTTCGGATCGCTGATGCGGACGTTGTCGCGGCTGCGGAACGGATACCAGGTGCCGATCCGATAGTCGTCCATGGCGACGATGCGGTCGGGCGTGACCGCGAGCTGCTCGCGCAGGAGGTCGCGCACCGCCGGCAGGCGCGAGGGGCGGCCGGCGAGCAGGAGCACGTCGCAGTCGAGCGCCCACACGGCCTCGCCGACGTGATGCAGGAGCTCCCGCATCACGCGGCCGATGACCGCCTCGATCCGCTCGGGGATCACCGGCACCTCGACGTTGGCGACCTGGAACTCGACGCCGCTCGCCGCCTGGTCGACGTAGTCGTAGAGCGTGTCCGCCTGCGCGTCGCCGCCTTCCGGCGTGACCACGTCGCCGATGCGCAGGTAGCCGGGCTCGCGGTCGGCCGTGTCGCGGGCGGCCTCATACGCCCGCATCACGGCGAGCGCCGTCGGCTGCAGCACGCGGATGGCGAACTGGCGGCGGCGGTGGCGCTCCTGCTCGCTCATTTGGGCCTGATCGCCGCCGAAGAGCTGCTTCAGGAGCTCGCCGGCGTCGGCCCTGCCGGCGGCCTCGAGGTCCTGGCGGATTGCCGCGGCGACGACCTCCTCGATGATGGCCTTGACGACGTCGTCGCCGGCGATGCGAAAGCCCTCGCGGAAGTTCTGGGTGGGCACGAGCGCCCGGTTGGCTTCCGCGTGGTAGGTCGTGATGATGAGGTCCGTCGTGCCGCCGCCGATGTCGAGGCTCGCGACGCGCAGGCTCGGCTCCGGCTCGGCGTCACCGGCGCTCTCCCCGGGAGTCCGTTGGAACGGCCGCCTCTTGCCCATCAGCTCGAGAAACGGCGTGATCTCGCCGCTGAATTTCTCGACGATGGCGTCGTAGAGGTAGACGAGCTGCGTGCAGCTCGCCTCGTCCCACTCGATGCTGACCTTGGGCGGCTGGGGTGCGCCCTTCTCCTGCCAGGCGAGCATGTCCCAGATGAGGCGGATGCCGGCCTCGGCGCGGCTCCGCATGATCTGCTGCTCCTGCAGCGGCGTGGCCGGCGGCAGCGTCATGATCACGCTGCGCAGTCGCCGCGGCAGATCCGGTTCCTTGAGCCGGTGCCGCGTCGCCGGGTTGTTGATGAGCATCAGGGCCTGGGCGACGATTTCGGCGATCATGAAGCTGTAGACCGCCGAGCGCGCGAAGCGCGCCCGCATCGTCCCCTCCTCGCTGGCCGCCGCCCGTCGCCGCGTGCCGAGGCTGATCTCGCGGCGCAGTTGGCTGATGACGTCGCCGGCGTCGTTGACGTGGCGGCGGACCGCGGTCAACACCGGAGGCTCCTGCCCGGGCGCCGGGTAATCGCTCTCCTGGAACCGCCAGTCCTGGTTGACGCAGCGCGCGTCCCACAGGTAGCGCTTCGGGCTCGACATCCCGGTCGTCGTCTGCGTGCCCTCGGCCTCGCCGGTGAGCCGCAGCGATTCGGGGCCGATGCGGACGAGGCTCGGCCAGAAGAAGCTGCGCGCCCGGCCCGCGCGCCGGGCGATGTGATCGCGACCGAAGCGCGCCTGGCTGAATTCGACGCGGCTCTCGAACGGGTCGCGATAGACGCGCTCCGGCCGGCCGAGGTCGCGTAGCTCCATGACGTAGCTGTCGCTCAGGTCGACGCGGTTGCGGTCGGCGTGGCTGTCGACCAGCATCGCGCAAGTCCGGCTGTTGCCGATGTCGAGAACGAGGTCGACCTCGGCGGGCGTGTAGCGGCCGCGGGTGAGCGTGTCGACGAAGCGGACCGGGCGCGGCTCGAGGGCGGCTTCGAGGAACGCCACGAAGGACAGATAGCGGGCCCAGTGCTCGAGCCGGTAGGGAAAGTCCTCGACGCGCACCGGGCGCCCGGGACGCGCCGCCCGCCGCAGTTCGATGAAGAGCTCGAGCAGCCAGTCGTCGACCCACTTCTGGGGATCGGCGCCGGTCTCCTCGTTCGGAGCGGCCACGAACCACTGCATGTCGGCCGGTTCCGAGACGAAGCGGAACGACGCCTCGTCCTCGGCATCGCCGGGCGCCGGGACGACGTAGGGCCGGTTGGGCGACTTCGACGCGAGGTCAGTGTCGAAGGCGAACACGACCCGGTGCGTGCTGCCACTCTCGGCGTCGCGCGCGGGCAGCGGCACGACGCGGACGCGCGCCCAGTTGGTGGGCCCCCGATCGTAGAGCTCCTCGCCGCCGGCGCCGCGGGCCGGCAGGATGCGCAGGAACGGCACGGGCACCCACTTGTCGAGGAAGGGCTCGAGCGCTCGCTCCCGGTTGATGGTGATCTCCTCGTCGCCCTCCTGGGGGCTGCCGATGCGCCGGGCGTTCTCCTCGTCGTCGGTGGTCAGGGGGATGAGCATCCGCAGCTCGGCGTCGCCCTCGCGCGCGGCGATGCGCTCGACGAACTCGCGCTTGAAGCTGCCTACTCGCTCCACGTCGAAGCCGTAGTCCATGAACTGCACGCCGCTGAAGGGCACGAGGCTGACGGTGTGTCGCCAGTTGGTCAGCGGCTTGAGCATGGATCTCCCTCTCGATGGCACGCCTTGAGAGAACGTCATGGCACGGTGATGTTCAAGACCTCGATGCTCTGGCCCGAGCCCTCCACCCGCGCCTCGACGATTTCGTCGACCTCGTCGCCGGTCACCCGAACCTGGAACGGGATGGGCGTGCCGGCGGGGGTCTCGCGATAGGCGTAGAGGGTCACGAGCACCCGATAGTCGCCACGCGGCGGCGGCGACGCCCAGAAGGCGTGCTCGACCGGTCGCGGCCGCGCGGCCGGATCGTCGGCGGCGTTGGCGTCGATCTCGTGGACGCCGCCGCAGGCGTTGCGGCTCGCGCCGGAGAGCCGCTCGCCGCCAGGACAGACCACCGCGAGATCGAGGTCGCTCGGATCGTTCCACTTGAGGGTCACGGTCAGATCGCCATCGGCGGCCTCGCTTGCTTCGAGGCGGTCTTCGAAGTCGCGGCGCTCCCCGTCGAGATCGGCTGGCGTCACCACGGCTCGGCCCGCGGGGCGGATCTCCGGTGGCGCCGCAGGCGCCTGCGGCGCGGGCGGCGGTGCGGCTCGGGCCTCGTCGTCGGCCGGGATGGTGGGCCCCGGGGCGGGCGTCGCCGCCGGGCGCCGTGGCGTCGCTGGCGGCTGCCGGCAGGCGTTCTCGGCGAAGGCGACTTCGCGGAGCAGGCGCTCGATATCGGCGCGCAGCACCGCCCCACGCTGGTTCTCCAGGGCGAGTTCGTCCAAGCGCCGGTCGGCCGTGGCGGCGCCGACGGGGCAGCGGTCGACGAGCCCGACGTCCTCGGCCCAGACGCGGCCCGGGAAGCCGACGCCGCAGGGTGCGACCAAGCGGAGGAAGAGGAGCGTCAACAGCAGCGCCAGCAGGAGCCAAAGCAGGAGCTGCAGCCAGGGAAACGGTGCCCGCTCCGTCGGCGCCGCGAGGCTGCTCACCGTCGTCGGCACCGGCTCCGCGGCCGCGGCGGGCGGCGCTTCCACAGCCGGTGTCGCCGCCGTCGGCGCGACCGCAGGCGCGGCGGCGGGGCCGGCCAGCCAAGCCGAAAGATTGCCCACAGGGCGCGACGAGTCCTCGTGGGCGTACGCCCAGCCGGTGAGGATCGGATGTCCGTCGACGATGTGGATGAAGCTCTCGTCCGGGAACTCGAGGGCGCGCTGCAGCGCCTCACCGCGATGCCGCTCGTCGTCGCGGGCGCTCGTCTGCAGCCGCGACGCGAGCGCCACGATGTCGCTCGTCAGCCGTTGTAGGCGCGCTTGCGCCTCCTCGCGCAACGCCCCCGTCGTCGCCGGAAAAGGCACGGGCTCGCCGTCGATGGAGGCGTACCAATCGAGGCTTGCGCCGTCGGGCGCCATGACGGGCTCGGCGAACAGCGCCGCATGGGCTCGGCTGAGATGCCGCTCGAGCGTGTCGACCAGGAGCGCGTGCGAGCGTTGGCCGGCGCTGCCCAAGGGGCGGAGGCCGGCGGTCGGGGTGCTCGCGATCCGCACGTTGTCCATCGCCGCGGCCCGCCCTATTCCGTGGCCTCGTCGGCCGGTTCGGGAGTCGCCGATGGTGCCGCCTGGGCAACGGGAGGGGCCGCAACCCGAGGCGCGCACGCGCCGCTGGCTGCGCGATATTCCACGCCGACCTCGTCGAGAAAAGCCTGCAACTCGCTGCCGTGCAGTGCGTAATTGAGCCGGCGGAAGGTCTGCTCGCGCTCCGCGTTGA
Source organism: uncultured Geminicoccaceae bacterium (assembly GCA_964481035.1). Taxonomy (GTDB): domain Bacteria; phylum Pseudomonadota; class Alphaproteobacteria; order Geminicoccales; family Geminicoccaceae; genus JAAAPF01. The sequence continues at coordinate 15,692 of CAYZSE010000067.1, forward strand.
CGAACGTGTTGACGCCGACGACGCGACCGCAGGTGTCGACGAGCGGCCCGCCGCTGTTGCCGCCGGAAATCTCCGCCGAGTGGAGGATCACTTCGGCATCGCCCGCGACGTGGGGCTGGATGACGGTCACCGCGCCGCTTTGCATGTTGGCGCTCGGCGAGGACGTTCCATCGCCTTCGGCGAGCGCGGCGAAGCGGGCGTCGCTGCGCACGACGATGGCCGGAAACCCGCTGGCGACGACGTTGTCGAGGCGGCCGATGACGGTGGTCACGGGCAGCGCCGGCGGCGCGAGGTCGCCCGTATCGACGCGTAGCACCGCGAAGTCCGGGCTGCCGATGGCGGCGTCGGGCGTCTCGGCGACGACCTCGGCGGTGAGGACGCGGCCAAAGAAAGGATTGGTGACCAAGACCCGGTCGCCACGCCCCTCGACGACATGGCGATTGGTGACGATGGTGCCGGGGCCGACGAAGAACCCGGAGCCGATGCCCGTCTGCTCGCCGTTCGGGACGATGATGAGCACCGTCGTCTGGTCCAGCACGGTTTCCAGCCGTTGCGGCTCGGCGCTTTCATCGTCGGGCGCCGTCTCATCGGGCACGACGAGATCGCGAGGCCGTGGCGGCACGGCGGCGCGCGGGCTCACCGGCTGGATCGGGGTCACACCGCCGGGAGCGCCCGCGGGCGGCAGCAGCGCGCCTTGAGGGGTGCACGCGTGGTCGGCGAGTTCCGCCTCCAGGAGGGCGCGGCGCTCCTCGAGAGCGCGATTGACCTCGCGCTGCTGGCGCAGCAGCGCTTCGTCCTCGGCGACCACGGTCCGCGGCGCCGGCTCGGGCGGGTAGGACAGGACGCCCGGGATCGACACGTAGAGCAACAGCAGGCCCGCGAGGACCGTCGCCGCCAGAAGTGGAATCCACGCGCGGCGCGGCCCGGGCGCCGCGGCCGCGGGTGGCAGCGGCGGCGGCGGCGGCGTGCCGCGGCCATTGCCCCGCGACGTTGCCGCCGCGGCCGGCTCCGCGGCGGCGGCGGACGCAGGCGCAGGCTCGGGGGCCGTGGTGCTGCCGGCCTGCGCGCGGTAGCGGTCACGCCACGCCTCGACACCGACGGCGGGCGCCCCGCCGAGGCTGACGTGGCGGCCGAGCGTGCGGGCCACGTGATCGTCGCGCGCCGCCGGCGAGCGCAGTGCCGCCTCGGGGGCGAGGCCCCAGTTCGCGATCACGGGCCGCCCGTCGAGCACCCAGACGTCGTCGTTGCTCGGCACGAAGAGCGCGCCGCCGAGGAGGGGGCCGACCTCGGGGTCGCTCAACAGCGCCGAGATGTCGGCGAGTCGTTTCTGCAGATCGGCCTCGAGCGGGGCGCGCTCGACGTCGTCCAGGTCGTTGAGCCGCGTGGGCTCGCCAATGCCGCTTGCGTACCACGACACCGAGGTCGGAACGGCGCCGTTGCCGCGGGTGACGACGGGTTCCGCGAAGAGCTGCGCGGCACCGCGGCCGAGCCGGCTCGCGAGAGCCGCGGTGAGCGTCCCATACGTGTCGAGGAGGCCGCGTCCGTCGGCCGTGAGCTCGCGCAACCCGCCGAGATCACTTTTGGTCAGGAAGGTGGCGTTGTCAGCCATGGCGGCAAGCCTCGGGACGGGTGCGGACGGAAAGAACGTTCACTTGCAGTGCTCTGGCAGGTCCTGACCGGCGGCGCGGACCAGCGCTCGGGCCAGTTCGCCGGCATCGCCGGCATTGACGAAGGCCCCCCCGGTGAGCTGGGGCACGCACCGAACCTGACCCGCCATGCCACCGATGGCGATCGCGTTGACGAAGGCATACGGGCGCGCGGCCTTCAGGCGGCGTGCGGCGGCGCAGGGGTCGCCGTTGCAGCTGTCGGAGCCGTCGGAGACGAGCACGACGTTGACAGGGCTTTCCTCGTCGAGCCCGCCCGTCATCACGTTCGGCAGGGCCGCGATCCCTTGGGCGAGGGCCGTGGCGGGCTTGAGCTGCGTCCCTTGAATGGCGCCGCGCAGTGCGGACCGTTGCGGCGGCGCGTAGCGGCCGACGAAATCGGGGTTGCCACAGCTGCTGAAGCGCAGGAACGAGAACTCGACGTCGGCGTCGCTGCTGTCGACGAGGTCTATCAGGGCGCGTTTGGCCACGTCGATGCGGTCGACCCGCTCCGGGCGCAGCGCCTGCCGCTCGAGCTGTTGGTATTGCCGGACGAGGTTCTGGCGCTGCGGCAGAAAGAAGGGCGCGCTGTTGATCTGCTGCGCGAGCTGGTTCAAGCGCCGCTCGACATCGGCCTCGAGCGCGAAGTCGTAGTTCATGCTCGTCGACGCATCGAGCAACAAGATGACCTCCGTGGCCCGTCGCCGCTCGGCTGGACATGGCGGCAGCTCCGGCTCTGCCTGTTGCTGGGGTGGTGCCGGTTCTGGTTCCGGTTCAGGAATGGGGCAATACGGCCGCTGGAGGATCGCGAGCTCAAGTTCGCGAAGACTGTCGCGAAGCGCCCGCTCCCGCTGCATCTCGTCGACCATCTCGGGCGAAGCGACGGCGTCCTGTCGCGGGACGGGGCACGAGCCCAGCCAGCGCGGGCCCTCGGGCCAGCCGAGCGCACAAGCCCCGAGAACGATCCACAGAACGACCGCGACAAGCGCGATGAAGGCTGGCCAGAGGATCAAAAGAGCGACGCGCGCCATAGCAAGCCCTTCAACTGAGGAGCCTCCGGACAAATCGTGAGCCGCAAGCAGCCAGCTTCAATTTGACGCCGGCGTCGAAAACGCCCTGCCAACATCACCGATCGTTAGGCATTCGATGCCGAATTCGTAAACTCCAAAAAAGGCGTAGGAGGGCAACGCGCCAATTGTTCGAGACGGTGTTCGGGCCTCGCATGGCCGAGGCCGAAGCCCGCTACCACGCGAGCCTGGAGAAAACCGAGCTGGCCGCG
>CAYZSE010000068.1:0-18585 GCA_964481035.1 uncultured Geminicoccaceae bacterium
GACCTCGAAGCGCTGTTCCGTCCGCTCGACCCGGCTTGAGCCCGGCGCGGCTAGCGTGCCCCTCGCGGCTCGCGAAAGGACGACGACGCTCGCCCGCCGCCAGATCGAGCGCAAGAAATCTCGCCGCGCGCGATGCTGCTCTCAGGTCTCGCGCAGCCCCTTGAACCACCAGCCGGTGAGCGGCTCGGTCAGATAATTGGCGAGCGTTCGCTCGCCCGTCAGGATGCGCACCTCGACCGGCGCGCCCGACACGACCCCGTCGTTATCCAGCGCGAAACGCATGGCTTCCGGCGAGAGCTCCAGCCAAGCGCGGTAGAACGAGCCCTGCTCGCTGTCCGTGCGGCCGGCGTCGACGCGGACGAGCGTCGCCTTCAAACCCGCCATATAGCGGCTCGGCAGCGCCGAGAAGCTGATGTCGGCGACTTGGCCGATGGCGACCCTGTCGACATCCAAGGGCGACAGGCTGGCCTGGACGAGGAACGTCTCACCATCGGGCACCAGGGCGAGCGCCTCGCTGTTGGGCTCGAGCACCGCGCCGGGGCCGGTGAAGCGCAGGTCGATGACGGTGCCGTCGACCGGTGCTCGAACCGTCAGCTCGTCGATGTTGCTCTCGATCGAAGCGAGCTGCGTCTCGACCTCGGCCGCCTCGGCGGCGAAGTCCGAGCGCTCGCGCTCGTAGCGGCGGAACGCCTCGGCGCGCTCGTTCTCGAATTGCAGCTTGGCGTCGTTGATCTCGATCCCTGCGCGCTGTCGCTGCAGGCGGATCTCGGAGAGCTCGCTGTCGATCTCGTGGCGCTGCCGCCGCATCTCCATGACGCGCATCTTCGGCGCGGCGCCACGCCGCTCCAGCTCCTCGTAGAGCGCGACCTGCTCGTCGATCTCGGCGAGCTCACGCTGCTTCGCCCCCTCGACCTCGCGGAGCCCTTCGATCTCGGACCTCTTGAGCTCGATGCGCTCCAGCATGAGATCGAGGCGCTTGCTCAGCGCGCGCCGCTCGCGCTCGAGGAGACTCTGGTGCCGCGCGACCACGTGAGCTGGCGCGTCGATGTCGACGATGACCGTCTCGCGCTCCTCGATGAGGGCGTCGTAGCGGGCGACCGTCACCGCAAACTCGACGAACCGCTGGCTCAGCACATCCTGCTGCCGCCGCAGCTCCGGGCTCTCGAGCTGGAGCAGCGCATCGCCGGCCTCGACCTGGTCACCGTCGCGAACGAGCACCTCGTGGATGCGACCGCCCGAGGCGTGGCCGATCGGCAGGCGTTTGGAGAGATGGACCAGCTCACCCTGGGCGATTGCGCCGGTCGCCAGCGGGTATTGGAGCGAGAAGAAGGTGACGCCGCCGAAGAAGAGCAGCCCCGCGAGGATCGCGATGGCGATCGGGCGGCGGAGAAATTGCCAGTAGGTGGTCATGCCGTGGCTGCCAGTCGGGCGGGTTGCTTCAAACGCTGGATGATCTCGGCGGACGGGCCGTCGGCGGTAATCTGGCCGCCACGCATCACGATGATCCGGCTCGCCAGCGATGCGAGGCGCAGGTCATGGACCGCCATGATCGTCAATCGACGGGTCTGCCGACGTCCGTCGAGCAGCGTCTCCAGCGCCCGTGTCCCGCTGCCGTCGAGGTGCGCGTAGGGCTCGTCGAGGATCAGCACCGGCGGCTCGCCGTAGATCGCGCGCGCAAGGGCGACCAGCTGCCGCTGACCGCCGGAAAGGGGCTGACCGTCGCCTTCGAGCGCCGTCTCGAAACCGTCCTTGAGCGCTTTGATCATGGGCGTGGCGCCGGCCGCCTCGGCGGCGGCAAACACCGCGTCTCGATCCGGCTCCAGGGCGAGGCGGGCGATGTTGTCGGCGATGGTGCCGGGAAACAGCGCGAGGTGCTGCGGAAGATAGCCGACCAGCGCGCCGATCTGCTCGGTCGGGTAGAGCTCGAGTGCGGCACCGCCGAGGGTAACCTCGCCGACCTGCGCCCGCCGTACGCCCGCCAGGATGTCGAGGAAGGTGGTCTTGCCGGCGCCGGACGGACCTATCACGGCCACCAACTCGCCGCCGGTGAAGGCGGCGGTGGCGTCGCGCAGGATCACCTGGTTGGGGCCGAGAAGCACCGACGCCTTGCGGGCGACCAGATCCACCTCGGGCGTCGGCAGCGGCAGGCGTGGCACATCGTCCGCACCCCTCTCCAGCAGGCCGCGGACCCGGCCCCAGGCGCGGCGACCCTCGATCAGCACGTGCATGCCGCTGATCGCCTGGTCGGCTGGAGCGAGGCAGCGACCGAGCAGGATCGACGCGGCGATCATGGCCCCCGGCCCGAGCTCGCCCTGCAGGACGAGATAGGCGCCGAGCCCCAGCACGCCCGACTGAAGCGCATAGCGCAGAAAGCGACCGAGGCCGGTGAGCTGGGCGCTCTCGTCGAGGGCCTCGGTGACCGGTGCCGTCGCCTGGGCGCGGTCGCGCGAGAGCCGCGCGAGGAGCCCGGTCTCGAGGCCCATCGCCCGCAACATGCGCCGCCCGGCGAGGAAGGTGCTCGCGCGCTGCATCAGGTTCTGCCGCAACGGCATGGTCGTCCTGCTGCCCGCCGAGGTACGCCAGGCGTTGAACAGGGTGACGGCGACGAGGATCGTCATCGCCGCCACGCCATAGATGCCGAGCCAGGGATGAAGCATCGCCATGACGCCGAGGAAGACCAGCGCGAACGGCAGATCCATGAAGCCGAACAGCGCCGGTGTCTGGAAGCCGTCCCGGACGCGGTTCAGGTCCTCGTGCGGGCGGACGTTGTCAGCGGAGCGCGCGGCCGCCTGGAGCGCCGAATCGGAGAGGTCGTTCTCCAGCCATACCCCGAAGCGCCGCGCCGCCTGCATGCGCGACGCTTCGAGAATGCCATAGGTCACGAATGCGCCGGCGGCCAGCACGGTCAGCAGGATCAGCGTCTCGACGCTCCCCGACACCAGCACGCGGTCGTAGATCTGCAGCATGTAGAGAGGGCCCGTGAGCATCAACAGCGCGACGAGCAGGCTCAACAGGCCCAAAAAGACCATCAGCAGCCGCAGGCGCATCGTCGCCCGGCGAAGCCTTGCCTTCGGCGTAGACATTCAAAGGCTCTCCCGCATGGGGGCGTCGTTTCGACCGCTCGCCATAAACCGCCGCAGCGCCGGTTGCGGCAACTTGCGGACCCCGTGACGGTGCGGCAAACGTCACCTCAGACAACGCGCAGGAGCACCGCCATGGCACCCCAGCTTTTGTTCTACGAACGCGCGGTCCCGATTTCCAGCGAAACGCACAGGGACGTGTCGATCGAGGGTCCGGCCCACTACGGTTTCGCCAATGCCATCAACGCCGTGCCGCTGACAACGCCGGAGATCGCCGTTGCAGCAGCGGAGTATGCGGTGGTGTTCGTTGGCCAGGGTGACGACGTCGTGCCGGCCGTTGTCCTCGGGGTGCGCGACGGCCAGAATCTCTTCGTCGATGGCGCGGGGCGTTGGCAGGCGAACTATGTGCCGGCCTTCATCCGCCGCTACCCGTTCGTCTTCGCGACCGGTGGCGCGCAGGGCGGCGCGGAAGCCGAAAAGCGGTTGTTGCTGTGCCTCGACGAGGCGTCGGCGATGGTCAATCGCGACGGCCGCGGCGAACGGTTGTTCGACAGCACGGGAACGAGGACCGCCTACCTCGACAACGTTCTCCAGTTCATGCAGCGTTTCCAGGCGGCTTTCGCTGCCTCGCAGCAAATGGCGAGGCGGTTGAACTCCCTCGAACTGCTGCAGCCGGTACAGGTGCAGCTGCGCGGGCCCGGCGGCGAACTGCAGCTCCGCGGCTTCATGACGGTCGACCGGCAGAGGCTGAAGGCTCTTCAGCCGGAGACCGTCCGGGAGCTATTCGCGTCCGATGCGCTGGAGGGCATCTATCTGCATCTCGCCTCGCTCAGAAACCTGCAACGATTGGGCGAGCGGTCGCTCGCGACGAAAAGTGATGCCCAAGCGCCCGACAACGGGTTGAACGAAGGCGACATCCTGCTGGATTGACCGTGCAGCCCGGCTCTTCATCCCGGTAACGGACGCATTCGCGCCGGAAGATCGCCCAGCGTGCCCATGGCGTGGCGCATGAAGAACCGCTTGGCCACCGGCAGCCGGTCGACCAACGCGAAGCCGAGATTGCGGGCGAAACGCAGCGGCGTGATGTCGTTGGCGAACAGTCCGTTGATCCCGTCGGTCACCGCCACCAGCATCGTGGTGTCGACCCGGCGCCAGCGCTCGTAGCGGGCGAGCAGCTCCGGCGTTGCGATGTCGAGCCCCAGACCGTGCGCGTCCGCGACGAGCTCGGCGAGCGCCGCGGCGTCCCGCAGCGCCAGGTTCCAGCCCTGGCCGGCGATCGGATGGATGCCGTGTGCCGCATCGCCGACGAGCGCCGCGCGCCGCGCCGTGAACCGATCGGGCCGAGCGAGGACCAGCGGGAAGGTGCGCACCGGGCTCGCCAGCTCGATCGCGCCGAGGCGCTCGCCGACGCGGTCGGCAACCTCGGCGACGAACGCGTCGGCGGGCAGGACCGCGACCTCTTTCGCCAACGCGTCTTCGAGCGCCCAGACGATCGAGGAGCGCCGGCCGCGCATCGGCAGCACGGCGAAGGGACCGTCGGGAAAGAAGTGCTCGGTGGCGAGCCCGTGATGCGGCGTGGCGTGCTCGAGGCTCGCGACGATCCCGGTCTGGCCGTACGGTTTGATGTGCGCCCGGATGCCGAGACGATCGCGCAGCTTCGAGAACTTGCCGTCGGCGGCGACCAGCAGCTTGGCGCGTAGCCGGCGGCCGTCGGCGCAGGAGAGGTCGACACCGTGCGCGTCGCTGACGACGTCGCTATAGCTCGCGGGCATCCACACGTCGACGGTCTGGAACTCGCGGGCGCGCGTCAAAAGGGCCTCGAGAATGACCGTGTTCTCGACGATCCAGCCCAAAGGGGCGTCGCCGACGTCGCGATGGTCGTAGTGCACGGTGAAAGGGGAACGTGCCTCGCGTACCTCGATGTCCAAGATAGGCTGTCCCTGCTCCCGCATGGCAGGAAAGGCCCCGATGGCGTCGAGGAAGCGGGCCGAGCCGAGGGCTATGGCCGTCACTCGCGGATCGGCGTTACGCGAGGGTGCCGTGTCGGCGGCGAGGCGGTCGATGACCACGGTGTCGATGCCGTCGGCCCCGAGCGCGCACGCCAAGGCGAGACCGGTCATACCGCCACCGATAATGGCGACGTCGCAGTGTCGAGTCGGTGTCATGGGCGGCATGTGCGCCGTGTGCGCGGTGTGGCCTACCGGGCCAATCGTCGCGGCCGGCAGCGCTGTCCAGAAAATGGGCATTCGCTGCGAAAATGTGCGGTGCTGCGGCGCATCTCTGCCTGCAAACAGGGCAGCCGTTCTCCTTGGCATACGCCTTGCTGCGTTGCGTGCCATAGGCCGGTCGGTCGGCGCCGCGCGCCCTGCCGGCCGCCGGACATTTCGGGGTGTCTCGTGGGACGACCGATGCAGCAGTTGGAGAACGACATGCAATCCATCAACCGCGTGCTGCCGATGGTCGGCGCCGCCGGAGCTCTGGCCCTGGCGGCTGCGCCAGCGGTGGCACAGACGACCGACGGCGGGCTGTCGCCGGAGGCGATCCAGGCCGTCATCGACGTCTACAACGCCGATATCCAGTACATCTTCAACACGCTGCTCTTCCTGATCGGCGGCTTCCTGGTGATGTGGATGGCGGCGGGCTTCGCCATGCTCGAGGCCGGCCTGGTCCGTAAGAAGAGCGTCGGGGTGCAATGCCTCAAGAACATCACGCTCTATTCCGTCGCCGGGCTGATGTATTGGGTGGTCGGCTACAATCTGATGTACGACGGGGTCGACGGCGGCTATTTCGGCACCTTCGCGCCGTGGAGCGCCGGCGCGCCGACGGCCGCGGACGGCTACTCGCTCGCCTCGGACTGGTTCTTCCAGATGGTGTTCGTCGCGACGGCGGCGTCGATCGTCTCGGGCACCATGGCCGAGCGCGTCAAGGTCGTTCCGTTCCTGCTCTTCGTGGTCGTGCTGACCGGCTTCATGTACCCGATCACGGGCTCCTGGCAGTGGGGTGGCGGCTGGCTTTCGGAGATGGGCTTCTCGGATTTCGCCGGCTCGACCATCGTGCACTCGGTCGGCGGCTGGGCGGCGCTCGCCGGTGCGCTGATCCTCGGCGCCCGCAGCGGTCGGTTCACGCCGGACGGTCGGGCGGTCCCGATGCCCGGCTCGTCGCTACCGCTCGCGACCCTCGGCACCTTCATTCTCTGGCTCGGCTGGTTCGGCTTCAACGGCGCGTCGCAGCTGGCGCTAGGGACGATCGAGGACGCCAACGCTGTCGCCCAGATCTTCATGAACACCAACCTGGCGGCGGCCGGCGGCGTCGTCGCGGCGATGTTCACCTGCCTCGCCATCTACCGCAAGATCGACCTGTCGCTGGTGCTCAACGGGGCGATCGGCGGCCTCGTCTCGATCACCGCCGAGCCGCTGACGCCCGCGCCGCTGGAAGCGATCCTGATCGGCGGTGTCGGTGGCGTGCTGATCGTCGTCACCGTGCCGATGCTCGACAAGCTCAAGATCGACGACGTGGTCGGCGCCATCCCGGCACACTTGGTCTGCGGCATCTGGGGCACGATCATCGTCCCCTTCACCAACGACGGCACCAGCTACGCGACGCAGGCGATCGGCATTGCGGCGTTCGGCGCCTTCACCTTCGTCGTGAGCCTCGTCGTCTGGACCATCCTCAAGGCCGTGGTCGGCATCCGGATCAGCGAGGAGGACGAGGACGCCGGCATCGACCAGGTGGAGCTCGGCATCGACGCCTATCCCGAGTTCGGGCGGACGATGGCCTACTGACTTTTCGGCCCACGATCGCCTTGCGGCGAGGGCCCGGCTTCGGCCGGGCCCTTTTCGATTCCAACGCCGGGTATTGCCGCCCGACGCTTCGCATGACCGCCGCCGAAACGCCTAAAATTCATCACGCTGTTCTTGTGCTTTTTGTCGAAATAAAATACAAGTCTAACTTAAGTAAAGCGAGCTTCACCTACGAAACTTCTTGTTAACTGTGATTCCTATCACTAGCTTCAACTTGAGAAGGACGTGGCGCTATCGACGCAGAGGCAAAAACATGTCGACGTTTCAAGCCAAGCAGGCGGTACTCGCGGAAGCCGGCAACGACAACGGGAGCGTGCAGGCGCGCGATGGTCGCCAGCGCCTCGAGCCGTTTCCGCTCCATCCGGCGGAGTTCGACTTTCGCTCGCTCGGGCTCAATCATCTCGAGCTGAACTTCGAGGCGGAGATCGGGGCGCTGTGGATGCGATTCACGCATCCCGAGCGTCCTTGCTTCAGCTCCGGCCTCATCGGGGAGTTGCGGGAGGTCGTGGACCGCATGTGGGCATGCGGGCGTCTCGGTCTCGAGCCCGAGGGCTTCCGCTACCTCGTGCGCGCCTCCAATCGGCCGGGCGTGTGGTGCTACGGCGGCGATCTCGCGCTCTTCGTCGACTGCATTCGCCGCGGCGACGCCGACACGCTGCGCAGCTACGCGCACCGCTGCGTCGAGCTCGTCTATCGCAACTATCGCAGCTTCGACCTGCCGATCACGACCGTCGGTCTTGTCGCCGGCGATGCGCTCGGTGGCGGCTTCGAGTCGCTGCTCTCCGACGACATCATCATCGCCGAGCGCGGCGTCCGCATGGGCCTGCCCGAGATCCTGTTCAATCTCTTCCCCGGGATGGGCGCCTACACCTTCCTCGCGCGCAAGCTCGGCGCCGGGCTCGCCCGGCGGATGATCACCTCGGGCGAGCTGTTCACTGCGGAGCAGCTCTACGAGATGGGCGTCGTCGACGTGCTCGCGGCGCCCGGCGAGGCAGAGGCAACGCTCCGCCAGTTCATCGCCAAGAACGGCCGCCGCCGACGCACGCTCGACATCTTGCGCGACGTCGATCGCCGGACCCACGAAATCACCCTCCAAGAGCTCATCGACGTCACCGATCTGTGGGTCGAGCGTGCGCTGGAGCTCGAGCCGATGGACCTGCGCAAGATGGAGCGTCTCGCGCAGAGCCAGACCAGGCAGCTCGCTAGCTGACCCGGTGCACCTTCGCCGACGGCGGCGTTTCGCCCGCGTCCCGTTCCGCCATGAGCGCCGACGATGCCGCGGCGAACGCGGCGTCGAGGTGCACACCCAGCGTCACCGCGCCCGCGCGCAGCTCCTCCTCGCCGAGCGACTTGGCCGACAGGCATTGCTCGAACAGCGCCGTCGCGCCCAGATGCGTCGCCGAGCTGCGCAGCGCGTGGGCGGCATCACGAAATCGCCCGACGTCGCCCGACGCCGCGGCGTCCTTGATCTCGGCGATCAGTGCCCGGCCGTCGGCGATGAAGCCGTCGATGATCTCGCGCACGAAGTCGTCGTCGTCGCCGAGCTCGCGCAGCATGGCGATGCGGCGGCGATCGAGCACCGCCGCCCCCGTCGCATCGGACCCGGGCGCAATCGCTTCCGGCTCGTCGGGTCGCTCCGCTCGGTCGTGCAGCGCCGCGAGCAGTCGCGTCCCGTCCACGGGCTTGGTGAGGAAGCTGTCGAACCCGGCGGCGAGGCAAGCGTCCCGCGCGCCGGTGGTTGCGTCTGCGGTCAGGGCCACGAGGCGCGGTCGCTGGCCCGAGCGGCTCAAACCGCGCGCCACGGCGAGGCCGCCCATGCCCGGCATGTTCAGGTCGAGAACGACGACGTCGAAGAAGGCCCGGTCCAATTCGCGCAAGACCGCCTCGCCGCTGTCGACGACGACCGCACGATGGCCGGCGCGCGTCAGCAGGCGCGCGATGACCTGCTGGTTGATGCGATGATCGTCGGCGACGAGGACGTCGAGCGAGCGTTCGCTGCCGTGTACGCGCCGCTCGGCCGCATCGCCGTCCGCCTCGTCGACAACGACGAGCGCGGCGCGGACAGCTCGCCGGATCTGGGCCACGGAGGCCTCCTCGGGTAGCACCACGAGCGCCTCCGGCGCCGCCGTCGCTCGGCCCCAGAGCACGAGGTCTCGGCCGTGTCGCTCGATGGGATCGCGCGGCGGTTCGGGTTGGCACCACAGATCCACGACCATGGGCGAGGCAAACCCCGCCTCGGCGATTTGGTCCGCAGCGACGTGCCGCAGATGTGCAGCGGCCAAGGTTTCCGCCTGGGCCGGGGTCGGCTCACCGTGGACGATGACGAGCGCTTCGGGCGCCGGCGGAAGATCGCCGAGGCCGGTGACGGGCAGCCGCACCTCGAAGCGCGTCCCGCGGTCGACCTCGCTCGACAGGCGAACAGCGCCGCCATAGGCGTCGACCAGTCGCTTCACGATGGCGAGCCCGAGACCGCTGCCGCCGTGGCGACGGGTGGTGGTCTCGTCGACCTGCGTGAAGCTCTCAAAGATCCGGTCATGGGCGGCCGGTGGAATGCCACAGCCCGTGTCGGTGACCGAGATCTCGAGGGCCGCGCTGCCGCGCGGGCGAACGACGGCCGCCTGGATTCGCACCTCGCCGCGCTCGGTGAACTTGACGGCGTTGGCGACCAGGTTGATGAGGATTTGCTGGAGGGCGCGCTTCGGCCCGACCACCTCCGCCGGCAGGTCGGGGTCGAGCCGCAAGGACAGCGCCAGCCCCTTGGTTCGAGCGCTGTAGCCCAGCATGTCACGGATCTCGTGCAGCAGGCGATGGACGTCGAACCGCTCGATCTCGCTAGGCGCGGCACCCGCCTCGATGCGGGCGAGATCGAGGATATCCTCGATCATGCTCAAGAGTGCGGAACCCGCGGTGTGAACGGTCCGCGTCATGTCACGTTGGTCGGCCGCGAGGCGGGTGCCGCGCAGAAGATCGGTCATGCCGAGAATGGCGTGCAGCGGCGTCCGCAACTCGTGGCTCATCGTCGCGAGGAACCGCGACTTGGCCTCGCTCGAGGCTTCGGCCCGCCGGCGCGCGTCGTGCAGGTGGCGCAGCAACCGGTAGCAGTAGCCCGGGATGAGAACGAGGCCGAGGATCAGGCCGATGCCGAACGCGCCTTTGGTCTGCCAGAACGGGTGGAGGAGCACCAGCGGGGCGAACAGCGCGACCGAGATCACCGCGGAGCCGAGCAGATGCCTCGGACCGTAACGAAAGCCATGGCCGAGCGTGACCCACAGGAGCAGCGGGTAGAGCAAGGCCATCGGCTCGCCGCCGACGGCCATGGCCAGCACGATGGCCGCGTGATCGATGACCATCCAGACCGCACGGCGCACGTGCCTGACCGCAGGGTCCGCCACGATCCAGAAGAAATGCAGGCACGACACCGCGACGATCACGTAGCCGACCTGGGGCACCGTCGGTATCCACCAGGGCGTGGCTGGCGGGCGGTCCATGGGCACGAGGGTCGCGTAGAGGAGCAGGAGACTGACGATGGCAAGGCGGATGAGCGCCTGCTCGTGCTCGGTGTCGCCGCGGTCGGAGAGCCGCGAGCGGACCCGGCGCCAGCCCTCGTCCAGCGTCCGGATCAAGGTGCCCACGCCGGCCGCACCCGGTTCACCGGCGCTTCGGCAGCGCGATCACCGGCGCCGCGGGCCGCGTCGTGAGGAAGCGCGTTTCGAACGCCGTCGCCGCCAGCGGTGGGCTGAAGAACATCCCTTGCACCGCGTCGCAGCCGATGTCGCGCAAGATGTCCACCTGCTCCGCCGTCTCGACGCCCTCGGCGATCACCTGCATCTGCAGCTTGTGGCAGAGCTGCACGATGCCCTCGACGATCGAGCGGTCGTCGCGGCTGGTGGCCAGGTTGCTGATGAAGCTCTGGTCGATCTTAAGCTTCGAGACCGGCAGGCGGCGGACGTAGGAGAGAGAAGAATAGCCCGTGCCGAAGTCGTCGAGCGACAGCGTCACCCCGAGGGCGCAGAGCCGGTGCAGGCTCTCCAGCGCGGTTTCGGTGTGGTCGATGACCGACGTCTCCGTCAGCTCGAGCTCGACGCAGGACGGATCGACCCCGGTGTCCTTGAGGATGCGCTCGACCGTCAGCTCCAGCCCGGGGACGCGGAATTGCGCCGGCGAGATGTTGATGGCGACGCGCGCGGGAAAGCCGCGCCTGTGCCAGCCCTGCAGCTCGGCCAGCGCACCCGCCATGACCAGGTTCGAGAGCGCGCCGATGAGGCCGAGCTCCTCGCAGAGCCCGATGAACTCGCCCGGAAGCACCAGGCCTTGGCGCGGATGCTGCCAGCGGACGAGGACCTCGGAGCCGACCAGGCTCTCGTCGGCGAGCGCGATCTGCGGCTGGTAGTGGAGGACGAACTGGCCGCGGGCAAGGGCGTCGCGCAGCTCGCGCTCCATCGCCAAGAGCCGCGACGCCGTCGCGTTCATGTCCTGGGCGTAGAAGCGGTAGCCGTCGCGGCCGGCGGCCTTGGCCCGATACATGGCTAGCTCGGCCTTGCGGGTGATCTGGTCGGCGCTACGCCCGTCGCGTGGCATCAGCGCGATACCGAAGCTGGCGCCCGAGTGGATCTCCTGGCCGCGGATCATGAACGGCTGCTCGAAGGCCTCGCGCAGGCGCATGACGAGATCCACGGCGTCGTCGACGCGGCCGAGTTCGGTCGCGAGGATGGCGAACTCGTCGCCGCCCAGCCGCGCGAGGGTGTCGCCTTCGCGCAGGCGTCGGGCCAGCCGCTGCGCGACGCCGAGCAGGAGCTCGTCGCCGAAGCTGTGGCCGAACACGTCGTTGATGCTCTTGAAGCGGTCGAGATCGAGCAGGACGAAGGCCGAGATGTCGTGACTTCGCAGCGCTCGCGCGCCCTCCTGCTGCAGGCGGTCCAAGAGCCGGTCGCGATTGACCAGCCCGGTCAGCCGGTCGCGATGGCGCGCCTCGCGCAGCTGCTCCTCCACCTTGCGGATGTCGGTGATGTCGACCGCGGCGCTCACGACCTCGACGACTTGGCCGGCGGCGTCGAAGATCGGTGATCGGGTGGTGAGCAGCAGGCGTCGGTTCCCCTCGGCGTCGACCGCCTCTTGCTCGGTCGCCGCCAGGGGCAAGCCCGTGTCGAACACCTTGGCATTGAGCAGGCTCTCCTGATCGGCGCCGTCGGCGGCGTTCCCAGACGGCTTCGGGCGCCGCACGGCCTCGTCCCCGAAGAGGACACGCCAGGTCTGGTTGGCGAGGGTGATCTTGCCGTCCCGGTCGACGGCGTGCACGGCCGCGGGCACGTGGTCGATCAGGCGGTACCATTGCGCTTGGCGCTCGGCGCTGCGCGAGCGGTCGTCCTCGAGGGTCGCGGCCAGCGACTTGGCGCGATCCTCCAGCAGCTTCTGCTGCCGGCGCAAGGTCAACAGGTTGCGTGCTCGCGCTCGGAACTCCAAGTGATCGACGGGGCTAAGCAGAAAGTCGGTGGCCCCGGCCTCGAGCGCGCGATAACAGTAGTCGCGGTCCTCGTAGACGGTGATGACGATAATCGGCGTCTCGTCGCCGCCCGGAAGCGCGCGAAAGGCCGAGATGAAGGCGGCACCATCCATCTGCGGCATCTTGTAGTCGGTGATGATGAGGTCCGGCAGGGCGGCGACCGCGGCGTCGAGCGCGTCCACGGGGTTGGCGAACGTCTGCACGTGCAGGCCTTCCTCGACCGAGGCGGCGAGGCGGGTCAGGATGTTGCGGTTGGTGATGCGGTCATCGATAACGAACACCCGCGCGACCGCGCCGCCACCGCTTCGCGTGATCAGCTCCGATGCCAAACGGCCCCTCGCGTGTCGCTCGCCATGATCCCAAATACACACCCTAGGCATAAAACCTTCGAGATAAAAGCCTCCGCGAATGCCATCGCATGCCGAGAGGCCGTAGCATGTGGGCGCGCCCCCTGGTCGCGAGGCTCGGATGGATGAGCCCGCGCGGCGTCCGCTGGTCGGTGTCGGCGGCGTCGTCTGGCGTGACGTGCGCGTCCTTCTCATCCGCCGACGGCACCCGCCGCTGCGCGGGCAATGGAGCCTGCCGGGCGGTCGTCAGGAATGGGGCGAGACGGTGACCGAAGCGCTGCGGCGGGAGGTCTTCGAGGAGACCGCCATGCGCCTCGGCCCGCTGCACCTCGTCGCCGTCGTCGATCGGATCGATCGCGGGCCCGGCGGAAGTGTGGAGCGTCATTATACCCTCGTCGACTATACCGCCGAGGCCCTGCCCGGCGAGCCAACGACGGGCAGCGACGCGCTCGAGGTCGCCTGGTTCGAGCTGACCGCGCTGCCGCAGCTCGGCTTGTGGCCGGCGACGCTCGAGGTCATCGAGGCGGCACGGCACCTGCGTCCGGCCGGTTGAGCCGCCGGCTCACTCCCCCGCGGCCGGCAGGCGTTCATCGTCGCCACCGTTCGACAGCGCGCGCGCCAGATTGCAGAGGGCGTCTTGGTGCTTACGGTTGTTGATGGCTGCAAAGTTGCGGGCGAGCTCGAGCAGCATCCGCTGCTGCGGCAGCATCTCGGCACGCGGCTGCTCCTCGCCGGCGCCGACCACGTCCTGGTAGAAGTAGGCGACGTCGACGCCGAGCGCTTCGGCGATCTGGTAGAGGCGGCCGGCGGAGATGCGGTTGATGGCGGTCTCGTACTTGTGCGCCTGCTGATAGGTGACACCGATCAGCTCGGCCATTTGCTGCTGGGTCAGCCCGAGCATGATGCGGCGCTGGCGGATCCGCATGCTGACGGCGCGGTCGACGTCGATGGCGCGGCTGCGCACCTTGTTCGCCGAGGAAGCGGATTCTTCGTGGAGACGTGCGACTGCGGACATGGTGGTTCCCAGCTCGTTGTGTGCGCCGTGCGGGCGCTTCGATCGCTACAATTCGAGATAAATACCACTATGCCGCGAACAGCATAGTCCCTTTTTCGCGGTCAAGCGGAAGCCTCTCTACCGCGGAAGAAGCCGCAGCCGGCTGGTCGCGACCCCTGGCCGGGCCATCGGCACGTCCCGGCCTTCGGCCCAGAGCCGTCCGAGATCGGCACGGTGACGCGACATCGGATGGCCCACCTGGCCGGTCGTGGTGACGAAGCGCGACGCGCCGGGTGCGCCGAGATCGACGATCTGGCGGTAGCTGACGCCGTGCTCGCTCGCGAAGAGCGGCGGCGTCGCCCGCGCCGCGTAGCTGGCCGCTGCAACCGTCGTGTCGTCGCCCGGCGCCGGCAGCCGGACCCGCCCGAAGCGGTGCAGCGGGCCGAGCCGGGCCCACAGGGCGTGCTCGAAGACCGCCGGATGCTGGCGTCCCCAGTTCCAGGCGTCGCTCTCGGGCCCCAGCGCGCCCTCGAGCCGCGCGAGCGCGTCGTCGAGCGCAGCGGCGAGGATCGACGCACAGCTCTCCGGCGCCTCCGTGGCGACATCGTCACACCACGTGCGGCGCCGCGTCAGCGCCTCGGCGATGAACCATGGCCGATCTCGGCCGTAGGCTCCGAACAGCTCGCCCAGCTCGTCGGCGTAGAGGTGCTCGGCTACCGCGTCGTACCAGGCGGCGAACACCGTGGCCTCGCGCGACGAGGCGACGGCCCGCCGATCCCAAGCGGCGAGGCGGCGGGCCCAAGCGGCGGCGTCGGGGCCGAGCGGCGCCGCCTCGAGGAAGAGGTCGGTGAGCTGGTCGGCGACGCCGGAGCGCACGTCGGTCTGCAGCGCCCGGAAGCTCGCGGTGTCGTGACCGTTCTCGGCGTCGAGCGCCGCCTTGATCCGAGCGAAGCGGTAGGGCTCCTCCCAGCGGCGGCTCAAGAGGTGCGGGTAGTCGCCGTCGACGACGGGATTGTTGGCGTTGGCGAGGAGCCCGTCCGGCGGATCGCGCCAGCGTGGCAGCTCGGCGTAGGGCACGCGGCCGGTCCAGGCCGAGCGCGCCTCCCACCCGGGCTGGGGCAGGGTGCCGTCGCCGGCTGCCCGAACCGGCACCGCGCCCGGCACCATGAGGCCGATCGTGCCGTCGGCGTCGGCGTAGAGGGCGTTCTGCTGGGGGTTCGTGAACGGCTCGAGCGCCGCGACGAAGCCCTGCCAGTCGCGCGCCCGTGGCACGGCGAAGCCGGCCTCGACGGTGACGTCGGCGGGCTCCAGCGCAGTCCAGCGCAAGGCGAGCGCGTGGCCATCGCCGGCGAGGTGCGCGGCGCTGCCGACCAGATCGGAGACCAACGGCCCGTTGACGCTCCAGCGCGAAGCGAAGCGCTCGGCCTCGCCGAAGCGACTGCGGATGGTGGTCGTCACCACGTCCAGAGGTGCGGTGCCGGTGGGCGTCACCGTGGCTGCGCCCGCGAGCCGCTCGACGACGAGGTCCTGGACGTCGCTGCCGGTGTTGGTGAGCCCCCAGGCGATGCGGTCGGTCCGGCCCATGACGAAGATCGGCAGCCCCGGCAGGGTCGCGCCGACGACCTCGAGCCCCGGCGCCTTCAGGCCCGCGAGATACCAGACGCCGGGCAGGCTGTGGCCGAGATGCGGGTCGTTGGCGAGGAGCGGCGCGCCGCTCGCCGTCCGCGTGCCGGCGAGCGCCCAGGCGTTCGAGCCGTGCGAGGCGGGCGGCGGCGGGCCGGCGACGGCAGCGAGCCCCTCGAGGTCGATCGTTCGCAGGGCGTGGATCGTCGCCGCTTCGGCGGGCCAAGCCTCGCGGAAGAGTTGGCGATAGACGTCTTCCGGCAGGTCGCGGGCGAGCCGCGCCCGCAACAGCTCGCGGCGCCAGTTGCCGGCGAGGTCGAGCGCCATGATCTTGACCCAGACGAGGCCGTCGGCGGCGGTCCAGGGCTCGGGGCGGTGCCACAGCGCCCAGAACTCCGGCGGCAGCACGCGCGTCTGGCTCTCGAGGAAGGCGTTGACGCCCGCCGTGTAGGCGTCGACGAGTGCTCGCGCCTCGGGGGCCAGCGCGCGGTGGCTCGCGGCGGCGAGGTCGTGCAGCCGCAACAGCCTTATGAAGCGGTCGGTCGGCAGGGCCGCTTCGCCGACGAGCTCGGCGAGCCGGCCGGCGCCGATGCGGCGGCGCAGCTCCATCTGCCAGAGGCGGTCCTGAGCGTGGACGAAGCCGAGGGCGAAGTACCCGTCGCGCTCGCTCGCCGCCTCGATGTACGGCACGCCGAAGGCGTCGCGGACGACCTCGACCGGCGCCTCGAGCCCGTCGAGCCGGACCGTCCCGTCGTGGTCCGGCAGCGAGCCCCACAGGATCAGGGCCACGACTGCGACGAGCGCGGCGACGAGGCCGGCCGAGAGGGCGAGCAGACGCTTGATCCGGCGCATGGCGGGTCCGGCCCAGGTGAGAAAGTGCTGGAGCTAGCGCATTTCTCGGACTGCCGGAACCGCCCTCGCGCCCGCGCACGGCAGCGCAGCCTCGGGCGCAGCCGCGCGGTGGGTGTATGCCGGCTCGTGCGCCACAATCACCAGGCAATTCACCAAACACGTGGGGCGCAGTGGCGCGTCCGCTGGGCTAGTCGAAAAGGCTCGGTTGAAACGCTTCAACTATCAGTTAACTTTTTACACCATGCGCGCGGCCTTGGTGTCGATCCCGGCGCGCCGAGACCCAAGCCAGCGGACACGCCCCATGGCCAGCCACGCCCCGGATCCCGTCCTCGCTGCTCGTCCGGCCGCCACGCAACGGGTCGACCGGACCGCGCGCCGCGCCGAGACCGCCCCGCTCAACGCGCCTATCACCGCCGCCTTCATCGGCCTTCTGCTCGCCCGCGAGCTGGCCTGGGCGGAGGAGCAGGTGGCGGTGGAGGGGGGCGCGGGCGAGGGCGCGGGCGGCGCTGAGCTGCCGGCGGCCGGCGCCGGCGTCACCGCGGCCGGCGACATCCTCGCCGCCGGCGGCGGCGCGCAGCTCACCTCGGGCGGCGAGGCCGGCCCCGGCGCGGACGGCGTGAGCGTCACCCACCTCGCCGCGGCCGACCCGACCAGCGCCGCCTTCGCCGGCGAAGGCGGCCGACCGGGCATCGTCCTCGACGACGACCCGATGACCAACGCCATCACCCTCCAGGGCCCGGAGTTCAAGGTCGAGGCGATGAGGCTCGGCGACGGCGAGGCTCCGCCGGCCGAGGCCGAGCTCGAGGCCGGCGAGGAGCAGCTCGCCGGCTTCGGCTATCTCGGCATGATCGAGGAGTTCCAGGTCGGCACCGCCGGCGACGATGTGCTGATCGGCACCGCCGGCAACGACTACATTTCCGGGCTCGCCGGCGACGACGAGATCTTCGGCCGCGCCGGCGACGACGTCCTGCACGGCGACGAGGGCGACGACCGGGTCTTCGGCGAGGCCGGCAACGACTTCGTCTTCGGCGACGACGGCAATGACCGCGTCGACGGCGGCAGCGGCAGCGATCTGGTCTTCGGCGGTGCGGGCACGGATACCCTGGTCGGCGGCCCGAGCGACGATTGGGGCTTCGACAACCTCTTCGGCGGCTTCGACGGCGACACCTTCGTCGTCAACCACCTGACCGACGTGCCCGACGAGAGCTACGTCGCCGACAGCGCCATCGACCGCTTCACGGTCGGCACGGGGTTCATCAAGGATTTTCCCGCGGCCAAGCCCTTCTTCACCGCCGTCGACAGCTTCGACGCGCTGCCGGCGAACCTGCCGGCGGGTGCCCACGTCCACGTGTCCGCCGGCATCGAGCAGATCGTGCTCGCCGGCGACTGGGACGCCGACATCTACGGCGGCGGCGGCGCCAATCTGCTCGTCGGCAACGCGGGCGACAACGTCATCAAAGGCTTCGCCGGCGACGACGTCCTCGACGGCCGCGGCGGCACCAATCGCCTCGAAGGCGGCGCCGGCCACGACACCTACCTCGTCGACACCAGGCTCGAGGGTCTGGACACGATCCGCGACGGCGACGGCGCGGATGCCCTCGACGCCAACACGCTCCGCTTCAAGGGCGCCGATGCCTCCGATCTCGCGATCGCCCGCTCGGGTGACGAGGTTACCTTCGAGCTCGCCGGCGTGCTGCGCGCCAAGATCGTCGGCTACGACGACGCCGGCCCGGTCTTCTACATCCAGACCGACGACGCGACCTTCCAACTCTTCGACACCAACCATGCGCCTCGACCGGCGGCCGATGTGACGACCCAATGGGCCGTCGCCGAGGGGGGCGTGGGCCAGTACGGCCTGCCCGATGACCTCTTCGTCGATGTCGATCTCGACGACGCCGTGGCCCTGTCGGCCCGTCTCGCCGGCGGCAAAGCCCTGCCGGATTGGCTCTCCTTCGACGCCGGTACCGGCCGCTTCGTCGCCATTCCCGGTCAGGACGACGCCGGCGTTTACGAGGTCGTCATCACCGCGACCGACACCCGGGGCGCCACCGCGACCACGTCGTTCGACCTCGATGTCACCCCGGTCAACATGTCGCCGCAGGCGTTCTGGCCGGATGCGGACGTGATCTTTCGCGAAGATGCCGCCGCGCAGCCGCTCTACGACCTGCGCCCCTATTTCGCCGATGCCGATGCGAGCGACCGGCTGACCTTCTTGCTCGCCGGCAAGGATGGGACGCCGGTACCGGAGTGGCTCCAGCTCGACGGCGCCACGGGCCGGCTGACCGGCGCGCCGACCGATCCGCTCACCGCCCCGCTGGAGGTGGTCGTCACCGCCTCAGACGGCGAGCAATCGGCGAGCCTCACGCTCACCGTCGGCGTCGAGCCGGCA
>CAYZSE010000069.1:0-12650 GCA_964481035.1 uncultured Geminicoccaceae bacterium
CGTCGACCCTCCCAGCCAATGCCTCTCGAACGGCCTTGCCGAATACAGTTGCCGGGAAAACCGGGGCGGTTCAGTTCAGCGGCGGTGGAAGGCTTGGCGCTCCTCGGGCGTCGCGACGCCATCGCCGTCGCGATCCATGGCGTCGAAGCTCGGACGGTCGTTGGGCTGATACTCCTCGCGACAATCGTTGTATTCGAGGACGGTGAGGTTGCTGTCGCCGTTGGAATCGCATGCTTGCATGAGCCCGGCGTCCTTTTCAGCGACGGCAAGGTCGTCGTTGCCCCCCGATGTCTGGCTACCGGCGCACGCCGCCATGAGCACGCACAGGCCCAGCGGCAGGAGAGCGTGCTGCCGCATCGACGGGCGATTTTCGCGCTGCCCCTCCCTCGTCCGGTAACTTGGCCCGGGCGACGCGGGCAGGTCGTTGGCACGGATCCTCGACATGTCTCTTCTCCTCTCCACGGCCAGGGTTGAGAGCCTACGGGCCTGTCACACATCTCCCGCAGCCTGCTCGTTCTGTCGCCTCGCGCTGCCTGTTGCCATCCCGTTTTTGGTGGCGAGTGAAACGCGCCCAATTGCGCCGACACTCCTCCGACCGAAACGAGAAAGAGGTGTCGAGGCCATTTGGCTATTCACCGGAAGTGCGGGGGCGAGGCCTGCCGGCCGGCGCGGCGTCATCCTCAAAACTGTATCTTCAGCCCGAGCGCGGGACCGTAGAGTTCCGTGTCGAAATCGAGGTCGTCGTCGGCGTCGTCGTCGATCGACAGGTAGCGAAAGCCGAGTTCGCCGACGAAGCGGGGGGTGAACGCATAGCTGACACCGCCGAACGCCTCCCACGTGAACTCGGTCCCGACACCGAAGCCGCCGATGTCGACCAACGCCCGCGCGGCGAGCCTGTCGGTCAGATCGACCGTCCCGCGCACCCCGAGCACGGGATCGACGATCGTCGTGCTGCGCGAGGCCGAGCGCGTTCGCTCGGCTGGCCCCCCGCCCGTCGCCTTCAGGTCCACGTCGAAATAGTAGAGCCGCCCCGCACCGAAGACATCGGCGCTGAAGCGGTCGTTCTCGAAGGCTCGGTAGCCGGCGCCGAAGGTCCAAAGCAGCAGCTCGACGTCGGCGTTGACGTCGCTCTGCAGCGGACCCGACAGGCGCTGATTGTCGGAAAGGCTCGCATAGACGATGTCCGTCAGGCCGAACACGCGGTCGCGGTGGACTTCGCCCGAGGCGAAGGCGGCGAACTGCAACGCGTCGAGGACGTCGTCGGCCGTGTAGGTGATATCGGCCTCCCGGCCGCCGGGGGCCGTGATCTCGGCATTCAGCCAGGGCAGCCAGCCGTAGATCGTCACACTGCCGCCCCAGTCGGGTATCGAAGCCGCCGGCGGCTCTTCTGCTGCTGCCGTCGGCTCTTGCGCTGCTGCCGCCACGGGCAGGGCCAGCACGAGGGCCACAACGCCGGGTCCAAAAGACGGCGCCAGCCATCGGCTCCTGGTCCGCTCGGCCGGCAGTGGTGTCGAGGCTGGCATCTTCAAGGCCATTCACTCCGACGGCGACGCGCACGCCTTTCGCAACGGCGCTTGCGTGTCATGTTGCGTACGTCTCTATGGTCGGCCTCGTTTGACCCCGGCAGGGCAACGAGGCGGCGGTCGACCCCGCTGCCGGGGTCGCCGCTGCTCCCGCGAGTATGAGAGGCCCAAGTCCAAGTCACGGGATCTGGAGCGTCTTGCCGGCGATGATCTCGCTGGACTGGAGGCCATTGGCTTCCTCCAGCGCGTTCACGGTCGTTCCGAAACGCTCGGCGATGGCACTGAGGTCGTCACCTTTCGCGATCTGGTAGGTGCCCGTGTCGGGGTCATAGATGCCGGCGGCGTGGCGCGGCGGGATGTAGATCACGGTGCCGACCTCGACGTCCTCGCTCTCGAGGCCATTGCTGAAGATGATCTCCTCGACGGTCACATCGAACTGCCCGGCGACCGTGGACAAGGTGTCGGCTTCGCCGATCGAGTAGGCGATGACCGTGTCCTTGGCACTGGCCGGCGAGCTCGCGAGCGCCGCGCCGAGCAACGCGGCCAAGGCTAGTCTCTTCATCCGAGCATCCTCCTGCGTCTGCCGGGCCTCACGCCACCATGGCGCGAGACGCACTCCCTCGAAAAGCATCGGGCGCCGGCGGTGCGCGCCGTCGCGAACGCCCGACGTCGACCCACGGACCCCTTCACGCGCCCACGCACAGCTGGCCGATAGCGGCCCCTCCTCATCGGATGACCGCACGGCGCCACGTCCGTCGGCGCACGCCGGCGACGGACAGCGGCGTGGCGGGCATGCCGATGATGTCGATGAACAGCGAGACTTCGTCGCCGAGCACCGGCATGTCCCCGTCGATGATGTCGACGGTGTAGTGCAGGTTCTTGCCCTCGAGGACCGGGTCGCGCAGCACGACCACGGTCTGACGCAGCGTCCCGTTCTCGACGACCGACAAATCGGCGTTGGGCGGATCGGACAAGAAGCTGTCGCTGCCCTCGCTCCAGAACGGCACGAAGCGCGCCGTGCTCATGTTACCGGCGATGCGCTCGGGCCGATCGCTGAAGAACAGCGTCACGGGGCTCACGTTGCGCAGGGTCAGCCGGCTCTGGTCCGCGTCGAACGCCATCGCTTCGGCCGTCTGCACGAAGAGGAAATCGGCTTCGTCGGCCTCCTCGGCCGCCGCTCGCGTCGCGGCAGCACCGGCGAAAGCGGCGAGGCCGGCAACGCAGAGCTGTCGACGCGCAAGACCGACACCGCGTGACCATCCTTCGAGCAACTTGGTGGGCATAGGTCATCTCCTGAGTGAGGCTATGAACAGCGACGCTGGCGGCGACGCAACCCTTGGGGTAGTCGCTCACCCTCTGCATCGATGCTTCGAGCTTTTTTGCAACCGGCATCCGAGGGTTTGGCCGCTCGATCCTGAACCTGCGCTCGAGGAGCTTAACCATCGGCGCGCAGGGCGGATCTTCGGCGGCGCATCGGATGCTCCGTGCGGGTCCGAGGCCCGGCGCCCCGCCCGCCGGAGGTGGCGGACGGGGCGCCCCCGCAGGGCCGGCTAGTCGCTCGCCCTGAGCATCGCCTCTTCCAGCTTTTTGCGGTCCGCTTCGGAAAGCTGCGGTCGATCCAGCGTGATGGTGAGCTTGTCGAGCTTGGCCGTAAGCGCGAAGGGCGGCGCGTAGTCGGCGTCGTTGACGCCGGTCAGCGTGTCCGAACCGATGTCGAAGGACTCGTCCCATTGCAGGATCATCGGCAGGGTCTTGTCCATCTTCTTCGTCTCGACTGCCTCGCCGTCGACCCAAAGCGTGCCCGTGCCACTGCGGCCGACACCGCTGAAGTCGTTGAACGCGAGCGTGCCGCTACCCAAGCCGTCGTATTTGAAAACGAACTCCACCTCGTGCTTGCCGGGCGCGAGTGCCTCGGTGCCTTCCCACTTGATCCGCTCAAGGTCGACCATGTTCCACAGGAAGGTCGGCTTGCCGTCGAGCAGGTAGAAGCCGTAGCCGCCGAACCGCCCGCCCGAGGTCAAGATCATGCCTTCGGCACCGCCCTCAGGCACCTCGATCTCGGCCGTAATCGTGTACGACGTGTTGAGAAGGAGAGGCGAAGCGCCCTGGGGCAGACCGACCATGGGTCGAGTGTAGACGAACTCGGTACGCCCTGCCGTGATGTTCGGGCGCGGCGCGACGACACGGGCGGCGACCGAAGCGTCGAGCGGGAAGACCTGGTACTTGGTGGCCTCACGGACGAAGATCTCTTTGAGTTCCTCGACCTTGTCGGGATGGTCCTTGGCGATGTCCGTCGTCTGGTTCATGTCCTTCGTCAGATCGTAGAGTTCCAGGACTTGGTTGTTGAGCGGGTCCGGGTTGGCGGGACCGAAGGCTTGCCAAGGGGCGCGGTTGACCTTCGTGCTGAGCAGCCAGCCCTCGTGGTAGAGGGCCCACTGGCCCATCATCTCGAAGTATTGGGTCGTGTGCCGGCTCGGAGCGTCCGCGTTGGCGGCGTCGAAGGTATAGGCGAAGCTCGTGCCCTCGATGGGCGCCTGGGTGATGCCGTCGACCTCTTCCGGGGCGGGAATGCCGGTGACCTCGAGGATCGTCGGCACCACGTCGATCACATGCATGAACTGGTCGCGCCGGGCGCCCTTGTCGGTGATCTTCGCCGGCCAGGAGACGACCATGTTCTGGCGAATGCCGCCGAGCCGCGACGCGTTCTGCTTGAACCAGTCGAAGGGCGTGTCGAAGGCCCAGGACCAACCGGCCGACATGTGGTTGTAGGTCTGCTCGGTCCCCCAGACGTCGTACCACTTCATCTGGGTCTCGGGCGGGATCATGTTGATGCCGTTGAAGAACGCGACCTCGTTGGGTGTGCCCAACGGCCCGCCCTCGGCGCTCGTGCCGTTGTCACCGTTGATGTAGAAGATCAGCGTGTTGTCCAGCTCGCCGACGTTCTCGATCGCCTGGATCACCCGGCCGATCTCGTGATCGGAATAGGCGGCGTAGGCGGCAAACACTTCGACCTGCCGGATGAACAGCTTCTTCTCGACGTCGGTCAGCTGATCCCAAGGCTTGATCAGGTCCGCGGGCCAGTCGGTGAGGGTCGCGTCCTCGGGCACGAGGCCCATCTTCTTCTGGTTCTCGAAGATGGTCTGGCGCAGCGCCTCGTAGCCGTCGTCGAAAAGATCCATCGCTTCGATCTTTTCGACCCATTCCTTCGTCGGGTGATGCGGCGCATGCGTCGCGCCGGGCGCGTACTTCACGAAGAACGGCTTCGACGGGTCGATCTGGTGCATGTTGGTGATCCAGTCGATCGCGTCGTCTGCCATCGCCGTGATCAGGTTCCATTCGCCCTCGGCGTCGTCGAAGGGATAAATCTGGGTCGTGTTGCGGAAGAGGTTCGGCTGCCACTGGTTCGCGTCGCCGCCGACGAAGCCGTAGAAGTACTCGAAGCCCATCCCCATTG
Source organism: uncultured Geminicoccaceae bacterium (assembly GCA_964481035.1). Lineage (GTDB taxonomy): Bacteria > Pseudomonadota > Alphaproteobacteria > Geminicoccales > Geminicoccaceae > JAAAPF01. The sequence continues at coordinate 4,978 of CAYZSE010000069.1, forward strand.
GCCACTGGTCGAAGGGACCCGATTTGCTGGCTTGAAACGCGGGCGTGTTGTGGTCCTTGCCGAACCACGAGGTGTTGAAGCCGTTGTCGAGCAGGATCCGCCCGATCGTCGCCTTGTCTTCGCTGATGATGCTGTTGTAGCCGGGGAACCCGGTCGCCTGCTCGGCGATCACGCCGAAGCCGGCCGAATGGTGGTTGCGGCCGGTGATGAGCGCGGCGCGCGTCGGCGAGCAGAGCGCCGTCGAATAGATATTCGTGTAGCTCAACCCCTCGGCCGCGAGGTCGTCCATCGCCGGCGTCGGGATGACCCCACCGAAGGTGCTCGGCACGGCGAAGCCGGCATCGTCGGTGATGATCAAGAGGATGTTGGGAGCTTCTTCCGGCGGCACCACGCGCGGCGCCCACCAGGGCGTCGAGTTGAGCGCGTCATTCTCGATCGTGCCGCCGAACGGCATGGACGGCGGGGGCAGTTGGTCGCCGGGGAGCACGCGCGTCGCACTCGGCGCGCCGACGGGGGGCGCGCCCGCGGATTGCTGCGCTGCGCCCTGTTGCGGCAGCGCCGTGACGGCGCCGCACACCAAAAGACCCAGCGCCCAAATTGTTCTCGGCATCCTTCGTCTCCTCTCGACGCAGCCGCGTCCGTCGATGTCGAACTCGCGTCCCGGCTCGATACGGGACGACATCTCGCGATACTCGGACCGTCGTTGTTCAGGAAGGCGACCCCGCCCGCCGTGCCTGCGGCGGGGGAGCGGTGTCCAAGCCGACGATCCATCCAGCGCACGGAGGCGATCCATGGCCGTCGCCAGGAGCGTCGAAACTCTGGCCATGGGGGACATACTCCTCCTTAGACGATAGTACCCGCTTGCCATCGAGCTGAGACGACGCCGCCCGCTGTGCCGTCGCGCAAGCGCGCCGCAACCTGCGACCCATCGCTCCACCGCAGAAGCAGTTTGCCGCTTCGGCGCCGACGAATTTTGCAGCACGCGCCATGACGCCGCGCAGCACACTTCGACAAAAGCCGTATTGACGAGGCTGCGTTCAAATGTGTGTGCGATCTTATGGTGTCGGCGGTATGGGCGTGATCGATGTCTCGGGCGGTTCCACTTGTCCGCGCGGCGGGTGTAAAGTCGTTCATCGAAGCCGCAGCCGCGTCCGGCGTGCCGATCGAAAAGCGCATGGACAGTGCCGGCTTCTGCGGCTTTCCCTGGGAGGATCTCGAGCGGCCCGTCCCGGCCCTGCCTGCGCTCGCATTCCTGCGCGCGGTGGCGGAACGCGACGGGCTGACGGATCTCGGCTGCCGAACGGCGTTCGCCGGGGGGCTGCTCGCCGTCGGCCGCCTCGGCCGGCTCGCCCTCACCGGGCGCACGCCCCGCGAGGTGTTGATGCGCATCGCCGGGGCGGCGGCGGCCGTGCTCTCTCCCCAGCGCATCGTCGTCGAAGACGGCCGAGAAGGGCCGCGCGTGGGCTTCGCCTTCCCGCGCGCGTTCGATCCTGCCGGTGTCGCCGTCGTGTTCGCCTTCAACGCCGTCGTCGTGGCCGAGCTCGTCGCTGCCGCCCTGCCGGGATCACCCGGCCTTCGGCGCATCGCGATCCCCTTGGGAAGCGGGCGCTACGGGCTGGCGGACCTGCGCTTCGAGACGCGGCCGGCCCCACCCAACACGCTCGTCCTCGACGTCGCACCCGACGCCTTCGATCGCCCCTTCGCCCGGGTCGCCGGCGCCGCCGCGGAGTCCGCACCAACTGAGCTTGAGCTCGGCGCCGAGCCGGGCATCGCCGACGTGGTGCGCGATACGATCGACCTGCTCTTGGATGAGGCGACGCCGTCGCTGACGCGCATTGCTCCCGCCCTGGGCTTGTCCGCCCGCACCCTGCAGCGCGCGCTCGCCCAAGAGGGTATCAGCTTCAAGGCGCTGCTCGATGAGGTCCGGCAGGAGCGTGCGCTCGCCGCCATCCGCCGTAGCCGATCGTCCCTGGGGCTCATCGCCGCCGAGGTGGGCTACACGAGCCAGGCGAGCCTGTCGCGCTCGGTCCGGCGGTGGACAGGCGACACCCCACGCGATCTGCGCGCCGCGCAGGCCCGCGCCCGAAGGCCTGCTCCGGCACGACTAGGCGGTTAGGACGACATGGCGGGTCGCCACGCCCGGCAACCCCCGCGCCTGAAGCACGCCGCAGCGGGCACGCGGTCGCCGAGGCAATGCCGGGCAGCGGCGAAGGCGACGTCGCCGACCGAGGCGATGGCGCAGCGTGTCGACCCCTAATCGCGTTCTCCCATCAGGTCGATCTGCGCCCATCCCGCACCCCGGCCCGTTCGTGTCCCGCCGCGCTCCCTACCGTGCCACGACCGGGACCGTCAGAACGGGCCTCGACTGGCCGCTGCGCGCGGCGTCCCCTAAGCGCGCCTCGGCCAGCCGGGTCAGGAGGCGGAAATACACTTTGCTGCGGGCATCATCGTTCGCGATGTAGTACCATCTTCCCTGCGCCGGACGCTCGACGAGGGCGGCATCTGGCCGGCTGTCGCTCGAGCGGATGTCGATCAGATCGCCGACCGCGCCAAGCGGCGGCGTCGGCAGCGCGACGCCGGAGTCGATTTGCGACTGCGGGACGTCCATCGATGCGCTGGCGATCTGGATGAGCTCGGCGATCGACCGTGTCGCGACCAAGAGCTCCAGACCCCGCGGTTTGCCGATCCCGAGGCGGATCGGCACGCGAACCGGAAGTTCGCCGGGCATCCGCAGCGACAAGAGCTGCATCATCTCCCTGACGATCGCGTCGTAGCGCGGATCGGGGTCGTGCAGGATATACGCAAAGGCCTCGTCCTCGTCGGCGGCCAAGGTCAACAGCTCGGCATTCTGCAGCTCTCCCAACAACTCGGCGAACCGGAGGAACCCGCTTTCGCCCGGCGCCGCCCCTGCGCCGAGATAGGCAGGATTTCGCAGGCCGTTGATGCTCTTCAACAATATCGTCGCAGTCATGTTGGCTTGACCGCCGCCATTGATCATCAGCACGGCCTCTTCCAGCGGCAAGTGCGTCGAAACATTGGTGAGATAGTCGGTGCTGGCAACGGGCGTGTAGCTGATCGTCGGGCTTTCCTCGTACGCCGCGCCGAGGCTGAGCGGCACCAGGTTTCCCGCAAAGTTTGCCGCGTCGCCGATGCCGATATCGCCGTTGATCGTGCCCGATACCCGGAAGTTTGCGTTGACGCTCGAGACGGCAAGCAGCCCGGCATTCTCGCCGAATCGGTTCTTGACGATGAGGTCCAGAACTTGTCGGTTGCCGGTTTGCTCGATGGCTTCTTTGTATGCAGCGCGGCCAGCATGAATGGATTGCGGGCCGAGGGTGCTGCACCCCGTCATCAACATCGCGACCAACGGTGACAGGACCACGCCCTGTCGCCACCTCCTGGGGCGGATTGCGTCGTTCGGTGGCACCGTGCGCAGCAGGGGCGTCACGCGAACACGGCCGAGCGCTGGGTTACTCGGCTCCTCGGCCGCCATGTCGGGAGCAGCGGGCTGACGTCGGTGCATGTCACATTCTCCAGCGCTCTCAGCCGCGGAAAAGGTTCAGACCCAGGGCCCTGGCAACGGACGCCACCCCCGCCACGCCGCGGACGCTGTTGCCAGCGGGGTCGAGCGGCGGCGAAAAGGCGGCGATGGCCATCTTGCCCGGTGCCACGGCCAGCACGCCGCCCCCGACCCCGCTCTTTCCCGGCAGGCCCACGGCGTAGGCGAACTCCCCCGACGCCGTGTAGAGACCTTCCATCATCATCTCGGCGAGGATGTGGGGAACGTTGTCGGCGGCGACGACGCGTTGCCTGGTGATGGGATTGATGCCGCCATTGCACAGCGTCGCCCCCATCGTGGCGAGATCGACCGCAGTGATCAGCGTCGAGCACTGTCGCGTGTAGACGTCCACCGTGCGCATCGGATCCGAGTAGCAAGTCCCCGCCGAGTAGAGCAGCCACGCGATGGCCCGATTGTGAAAATTCGTGGTCTGCTCGGAGACGTTGACGTCGTTGGAGAGCGTGAGCGGACGGCCGGCAAAGCGCGACTGCGCATTCAAGATCTTGTCCCAGATGTCGTCCGCGGTCGCGCCCGGCACGAGGCTCGTCGTCGCCATGGCGCCGGCGTTGACCAAGGGCGACAGGGGCTTGCCCTGATGCAACTCCAAAGCGATCACCGAGTTGAAGGGCAGTCCCGTGGGGTCGGCCCCTATCTTGTCGCGGATCGCATCGGCGCCCAGAGCATCCATCACGAGCGCGAGGGTGAAGACCTTCGAGATCGATTCGATGGCGAAAGCGAAGTCGGCATCACCCACCTTGAAGACCTCGCCGGCGGCGCTGACCACGGCCAGGCCGCAGAGATCCGCCGGCACCGACGCCAAAAACGGAATGTAATCGGCGTTGCGGCCGCCCGAGGTCGCCTGCATCGCCGCATGGGCGGCCCGGACGGTGTCCGCGATCGTGGCGCTGTCGGCCATGGACCTTCCTTCTCATTGAAGCGACAGCCGATGCCGCGCCGCCGCCCGGGTCGCGAGCCGGCGACGCCGCATCCGGCCCTGGTTACTTCTCCCAGCTGAACGGCTCGAAATCGGTGTCCGGATCGCGCCAGGACGGGCGGCGCACCGCGTAGATGAGCAAGGGCATCGCGACGAAGATCACGGTGCCCGCGACGAGAAAGCCGACATAGACGGTGGGGCTGCCGACCGCGATCTGCGCCGGCGGGACGAAGGACAGCACGAAGGCGGTGAGAGAGCCGAGGAAGCCGAGGCCGGCGAAGAGCCACATCCCGAGCGTGCCCCCCGGAACCCGGTAGGGACGCGGCGTGTCGGGCTGCGAGATCCGCAGCTTGATCGCCGCCGCGAACATCAAGAGGTACATGACGAGGTAGAGGATGACGGTGAGCTGCGACAGGATCTGGTAGGTCGCCTGTACCGACGGCAGCACCACGAACAGCAGCGCCAGCACCGTCACGATGACCGCCTGCAGGATCAAGAGCGCCTCGGGCGCGCCCGCCTTGTTGGTCTCCTGCAGCAAGCGCGGGAGGTAGCCGGCCTTGCCGACCTCGAGAAAGCCGGACGAGGGACCGGCCACCCACACCGTCACGCCGCCGAGCACGCCGAAGGCCAGCATGGCCGCGATGACCGGCGCCAGGAAGCCGATGCCGAAATGAGCGAAAAAGTCGTCGTAGGCGATCAGCAGGCTCTGCGTCAGGTTGATCTGGTCCTGCGGAATGATGAAGGCGATCGCGAGCGTCCCGAGCACGAAGATCACCACCGTTGCCAGCGACGAGATCAGGATCGCGAGCGGGTAGTTCCGCGATGGATTGTCGACGTCCTTGACGTGGATCGCGTTCATTTCCATGCCCGCATAGAACAGGAAGATGGACGCGGCGAGCACCAGGTTGCTGAAGTTGCCGAGGTCCGGCCACATGTCGTCCATGCGCATCGGCGTCTGCGACTGGCCGGTGATGAGGAAGTAGGCGAAGCCGAGCACGATGAGCACGGCGGCGGGGACGATGGTGCCGACGATGCCGCCCCACTTGGCGACGGGCGCGAACGCCTTGGCGCCGTTGAGCGCGATGATGGTCGCCGCCCAGTAGACGACGAGGACGACGGCGAGCGTGTAGAACTTGTTGGCGGAGAGCGCCTGGTCCCAGCTCTGCTCGGGTCCGATGAAGGCGAGCGAGACGGCGGCGAAGGTCAGCACCGTCGGGAACCAGATCGTGACCTCGATCCACAGCATGAACATGGCGAGGAAGCCGAGCCGCGGGCCGAACGCCTCGCCCACCCAGCGGAACACCCCACCCTTCCTCGGCCAGCCGGTGGCGAGCTCGGCCGCCACGATGGCGACCGGGATCAGGAAGACGACCGCCGCAAACAGGTAGTAGAAGACGGAGGAGAGGCCGTATTCGGCCTCGGCCGGCAGGCCGCGCAGGCTGACCACGGCGGTGATGTTCATCACCGCGAGCGTGACTACCGAGAGCTTGACGGCCTTCTTGGTGTCCACCACAGGCTTGGCGGCAGCAGCGGACGCTGTGGGTTCGGTCATGGGAATTCTCCTCGGCTCGACCTCGTCGAACCCGGCAAGGCGGTGACGGGACCGTTGCGCCTCAATTGTGGTGGTAGCCGGTACCTTCCGACGCGTTCAAAGGCGTCGCCGGGGCATGCTTGGCGAGATGCGCCATGGAACGCTCGATGTCGTCGACGAGCAGGCTGCCGAGATCCTTGCTGACGCCGTGCCGCACGAGGATGCGTTGGATGGCGAGATCCTGGCAATTCGCCGGCAGCGTGTAGGCCGGCACCTGCCAGCCGCGCGAGCGCAAGCGGTCGGCGAGGTCGAACAAGTTGAAGCCCGGGTCGACGCCCTCTTTGATCTTCCAGGCCAGCGCGGGGATGCCCCCACCCGGGTCGCCCGGGTAGATGATCTCGAACAGGCCGAGCTTGTCGATCGCCGCCGAGATGAACTGCGCCGTCTCGTAGCAGGCCATGTGGATCTTGCGGTAACCTTCCTTACCAAGTCGCAGCATGTTGTAATACTGACAAATGATCTGACCACCCGGTCGTGAGAAATTGAGAGCGAATGTCGGCATGTTGCCGCCGAGATAATTCACGTTGAAAATCAGGTCTTCGGGCAGGTCGTTGGCTTCGCGCCAGACCACCCAGCCGACGCCGAGCGGGGCGAGGCCGAACTTGTGCCCCGAGGTATTGATCGACTTGACCCGCGGGAGGCGAAAATCCCAGGCGAGGTCGGGGGCGCAGAAGGGGGCGAGGAAGCCGCCGGAGGCGCCGTCGACGTGGATGGGGATGTCGAGGCCCTTCTCCTGCTGCAAACGATCCAGCGCGTCGCTCACCGCCTTCACCGGCTCGTATGCGCAGGTGAACGTCACGCCGAGGGTCGGCACGACGCCGATCGTGCTCTCGTCGCAGCGCGCGAGCACCTCTTCCGGCGTCATCAGGTAACGGTCGTGCTCCATCGGAATTTCGCGGAGCTCGACGTCCCAATAACGCGCGAACTTGTGCCAGCAGATCTGCACGGGCCCCGTCACCATGTTGGGCCTGTCGGTGGGCTTGCCCGCGGCCCGCATCTTCTCGCGCCAGCGCCATTTCATCGCCATGCCGCCGAGCATCGCCGCCTCGCTGGAGCCCGTCGTCGAACACCCCAGCGTGTTGGCCGCGTCGGGGGAGTTCCAGAGATCGGCGAGCATGTGCACGCAGCGAGCCTCGATCTCGGCCGACTGCGGATACTCGTCCTTGTCGATCATGTTCTTGTCGATGCACTCGTCCATCAGCTTATGGACGTGGTCGTCGACCCAGGTCTGGCAGAATGTCGCCAAATTCTGCCGAGAATTGCCGTCGAGCATCAGTTCGTCGTGCACGACGCTGTAGGCGTGCGCCCCGAGGTGCTCCTTCTCGGGCATCTTGTATTTCGGCATGGCGACCGCGAGGTCGGCCGATCCGTAGACGTCGTCCAGCAAATCCGCGCGAATGGTGTCGCGGGCGTGCAGTGGCATGACACGTCCTCCAGTTGGGCGAGCCGTTACGTCGATGTGGGCGAACTCGTCATGGGCGGTCTCACGCGCGGCGGATGCGGCGATGGCCGCCGACGGCGGCGCTTGCGCCGTCGGCGGCCATCGCCCACGCCCCTTCGCCGCGTCGGCTCAGCTCGCCTCGTCGAAG
>CAYZSE010000069.1:12750-18095 GCA_964481035.1 uncultured Geminicoccaceae bacterium
CGGCGGCCATCGCCCACGCCCCTTCGCCGCGTCGGCTCAGCTCGCCTCGTCGAAGATCTTGCGCAGGGCTTCTTCGCTGTCGGCGCTGAGCGAGGTCTTCAACACCGTGCCCGAATGCTTGAAGTCCTCGAGGCGGTCGAGCACCTTGTCGCCGGTCGCCTTGCGCACGAGGACGAAGAGCGCGGCGCCGCCCGGCTTGAGGGCGTCGGCGAGCTGCTTCATCATCTTGTTGTCGATGCCGACGTCGGAGAGCGCGCCCGATAGAGCGCCGGCGCCCGCACCCACGGCCATGCCGAGCAGCGGATTGAAGAAGATCATGCCGATCAACAGGCCCCAGAAGCTGCCGCCGAGCGCGCCCGCAGCCGTCAAATTGGTCGCTTGGTGGAGCTTGACCTTGCCGTTGTCGTCGCGGGTCACCACCACGACGTCGTCCATGTCGATGAGATATTCGGCTTGCAGCTCGGCGAGGCGGGCGCGCAGCTCGAAGGCCTTCGCCGGATGGTCGAAGGCAATGACGACGAGATCGGACATCGCACTCTCTCCCAGGTCGGCCCGGTGCGCCGGGGACGCACGCGGGCGTGTGGTCCGATGGGGTCGGACCCCCTTCCCGACGACGACGTCGGCGGCTCGGCCCCGCTCAATCAAGAGGTCGACGGAGGCCGGTCGGTCCGCACCGGCCTCCCGAGCTTCACGTCGAACCGACGTGCGGATCAGGGGATCTGCAGCGTCGCACCGGCGATGATCAGGCTGGACGTGAGGCCATTGGCCTCCTCGAGCGCCGCCACCGTGGTCCCGAAACGCTCGGCGATCGCGCTCAGGTCGTCGCCCTCGGCGATGAGGTAGGTGCCGGTGTCGGGGTCGTAGAAGCCCTGCGCATGCGGCGGTGGGATGTAGATGACGGTGCCGATCTCGATCTCCTCGGTCTCGAGACCGTTGGTGACCATCAAGTCCTCGACCGTGACGTCATACTGACCGGCGACGGTCGCCAGGGTGTCGCCCTCGACGATCGTGTAGGCGACGGCCGTGTCGTCGGCCTGGGCCGGCCAAGACAGCAGCGATGCGCCGAGCAAGGCTGCAGCAAGGAACTTCTTCATTCGTGTCTCCTCCTCTCCGCTCGTGCTCCGGCGCCATCCCGGCGCAACGCGGGCTCGAGCCAACGCGCCGACGACCGCCGTCGGCACCGCATCGTGAACGCTCGATCGTGCCCGTCTTTCTCCTCGGTGGTCGATGAGACGGCGGCCGCGATCAGCGGAGCAGCACCGCGCGGCGCCACGTGCGCCGTCGCACCCCGGCGAAAGAGAGCGGCGTCAGCGGCATCCCGATGATGTCGATGAAGAGCGAGGCGTTGTCCGCGTTCGCGGGCATGTCGCCGTCGATGATCTCCACGGTGTAGTGCAGCCCGTCCGCGTCGAGGATCGGATCGCGGAGCACCACCACGACCTCCTGCAGCTCGCCGTCGGCGAGGATCGAGAGATCGGCGTTGGGCGGATCGGCGAGGAAGCTGTCCGAGCCGTCGCTCCAGAACGGGACGAAGTCCCTCGTCGACATGTTGCCGGCGATCCGCTCCGGCCGGTCCGAGAAGAGCAGCGTCACGGGGCCGACGTCACGCAGCGTCAAGCGGCTCCGGTCGGCATCGTAGGCCATGCCCGCAGCCGTCTGGACGAAGAGGAAATCGGCCGTCCCCTCGCCGCCCGTCTGCGCTCGCGCCGCCCGCGCGGCGAGAGCGCCCGCCGTCGTGAGGGCGGCCGCGCCCATCAGCGCCGTGCGGCGCGAGGCAGCGCCGCGCGGCTCGTCGCCTTTCGTCCGAGGCCCCGTTACGTCGCGCGGCATGTGTGCGTCCCCTGCCGAGGGATCGTCTGCCGGTCGGCGCCGCCCTTCGAGGTCGGCTGCGAACGACGATCCCGGTTCCACCCGAACGCCCGGTGCCTTCGGGCGCCGCGGTTCTACGAACGTTGCGGCCGGGGCGCTTTGCCCGACGCGCCACCTTCTACTTTTTGCCAGTTCCTCATCAGACGATCATGGGCACCATGACACCACAATTAACAAGGGTGGGAGGGCGCTTACCATGGCGGGTCGCGTGCCGCTCATCCGCGCCGGCGCCATCAAGGGGATCCTCACCGAGGCCGAGCGCGCGGGCGTGCCGGTCGAGCGACATCTGTCCGCGGCCGATCTCGGCTGGTACCCCTGGGACGACCTCGCCCGCCCCATCCCCCTGCTCGCGGTGCTGCGCCTGCTGCGCTCGCTCGCGCACGGCGAGGGCATCTCGGATCTCGGTTGGCGCGCCGTGACACTCGAAGCGCTCGAGGACTTGGGCGCCTTCGGCCGTTTCATCCTGTCGGCGCGAACGCCGCGAGAGGTCTTGCGCCGGGCGCGATACGGCATCGCCAGCGTGTGCTCGCACCAGGCGATCACCCTGGTCGAGGAGGGGGGGCTTGGCCGCCTGACGTACACCCTCCCCCGTGGGTTCGACGGCGTCGGCAAGCATGTCGTGCACCAGTTCAACGCGGCGGCCACGCTGCTCGTCGCGGTCACGATGCCACGCCGGCCCGGCGCCATCCGGCAGATCGCCATCCCCGCGGCCGGGCTGCCGCTGGACGCGCTGCGCGCTCGGCTCGGCGATCGATTGGTCGAGAGCGAGGTCGACGCGCTGGTCATCGAGTTCGACCCGAAGTTGGTCGACCTGCCCTTTCCGCGGCTCCATGCCGAGGACGTGCCGGGGCCGCCGGTCGCCGACGGTGATCTCGCTGCCGTGGTGGCGCAGCTCATCGACGTCATGCTCGACGACGGCACGCCCGAAATCGGGCGCATCGCCCCGATGCTGGGGCTGTCGGCGCGAACCCTGCAGCGCGAGTTGCTGAAGGCCGGCACCGGTTACCGGGCCTTGCTCGACCAGGTCCGCCGCGAGCGGGCGCTTGCCGCCATCGTCGGGTCGGCCGCGCCCCTGGTCGGGGTCGCCGCCACGGCGGGCTTCGCCGACCATGCCTGCCTCACGCGCGCCGTGCGGCGCTGGACGGGCGAGGCGCCGAGCCGGCTTCGGGCGGGGTGAAGGCATGATCGGCCGGCCGGCGACGTCGACCTCGAGCGAGATCCGCCACGCCGAAGGTCGCCGCGCCGTGACCGCGGACGTCGTCGTCCTCCAGGCTATGCGGCCGAACTCGGGGCCGGCCGTCTCGCGCCGGCCCGCCCCGAGCTTGGCGGCTCAGTCGTCCACGGGCTGGAAGCTGCCCATGACGCGACCGTCCGGGGTGCCGCTCGCGACGGTGATCACGGCCGCCTCGATATGGACGCAATGGCCGGGCGGCGCCGAGACGACGCGTCCGTCGCCGTCCACCAGGAGCATCGCTCCCGCACGATCCATCGTGCTGTGATGCGGCACGTTGCACACCTCGTAGGTCGCCGGCTCGGCGAGCGCGACGATGGTGTTCGCCTCCTGACCCGCCCAGAACCTCGCCGGCACGCCCTCTCTGAACTCCCAATTCTGCAGGCCGCTCGGTTGCGCCTGGGCCAGCCCCGCACCAACCGCCAGCGCGAGCCCGAACGCCGCCGACCCCATCACCTTTCGCACGGACATGTCCTTCTCCAAACGATCGCTCCGCAGCCCCTCGTACCGCGATGGGCGGGCGGCTGCTTTGCTGCGCGCGCCAATCCGCCACGGCCCTCTCCTCATCGCGCGGCTTTACTGCCCTCCACGGTGACCATCGCGCCGATCCTGGCCCGACGCCCTTGCCGGCTACCGTCGCCGGGAAGATCGTCGCGGTTCGAGGGCATGCGACCGACGCCGTTCCGTCACGGCTCTTGCCCGAGCGCGAGTGCCAGCGACACGCGATTTTGCAGAAGCGCGGCGCGGCTCTCGATCAGGTCGACCCGCCGGTCGATCGCGAACTGCTGGAGGTTGAGGAGATCGACCATGTCGATGGCGCCGGCGACGTAGGCGTCGACGCCGAGCCGGACCGCCTCGTTGGCGTTGGCCACGGCCTTGCGCCAGCTGGCGACGGCCTCCCGCAGGACTCGCTCGTTGGCGAGAAAGGTCTCGACCTCGCTGTACGCCGTCAGCACGGTCTCGCCGTAGCGTGCGGTGGCCGCCCGCTGGTCGGCCGACATCCTCTCCACCTCGGCCTGAAGTGCGCCGCCCTCGAAGATCGGCTGGAGCAGCGCGGCGCCGGCGCGGACGAAGTCCAGGCCGGTGGCGAGGAGGCCGATGTCCGGGTCGAACAATCGACCGCCGGAAACCGCGAGCGAGACGACGGGAAGCCGCGCCAGCTTCGCGACCTCGACGTCGTAGAAGGCGGCCACGACCTGGTTCTGCGCTGCGCGAACGTCCGGGCGCCGGTCGAGCAGTGCGGGCGGCGACCCCGCCGGAATCGGCGGCGGCATCGGCGGCAGCTCGCTGCGAGGCTCCAGCGTGAGGCTCGGGTAGCGGCCGAGCAGGACCTCGAGCCCGGCGAGCACCGCGTTGCGCTGCTGTTGCAGCTCAGCGATCGCAGCGCGTGCGGCATCCAACCGACCCTGCGCCTGCACGACGTCGAAGTTCGAGACCTCGCCCGCGGCTTCCTTGCGCCGAGCGAGGGCGGCGAGCCGCTGGTAGCCACGCACCTCCTCCCGGGCCAGGGCGATCAACTCCTCGAGCTCGACATTGGCGAACCAGCTCTGGGCCACGGTCGCGGCGATCGACAAGCGCGCGAAGACGGCATCCTCGGCGGTCGCGGTCGCCGCTGCCACCGCCGCCGCCTCGCCGGAGCGGAGCTTGCCCCAGAGGTCGAGCTCCCAGGCGACGCTGAGGACGCCGCCGCCGAAGGTCGACGTCCCATCGCTTTCGCTGCTGCTCGAGACGGTCCCGCCGAGGCCGACACCGACCGACGGGAAGAGCGGAGCGCCGGCGATCGTGACAGAGCTGCGCGCCGCCTCGACCCGTGCCGCCGCCGCTGCGAGGTCGCGGTTGTTGCGCAGCGCCTCGTCGACGAGGCGCTCGAGCTCCGGGTCGCCAAAGCTCTCGACCCAGCCCCCGCTCGGCGGCTGGGTCGCGCTTTCCTCACCGGGCCAGCTCGCCGGTATCGTCGTGGTCTCCGGCAGCGCCGCGGCGATCAAGGTCGCCTGGTCCGGCGCCGGCGCGAGCTTGCAGGCGCCGGCGAGCGACGCCAGCAGCAGCGCGCCGCCGAGGCGGCGCCGCGCGCTGTCGCCGCCGGCCCGCGCGTTCCTTCCCATCAGAAGGGCACAGGATAGAGCCAGCGGCTCCAGGTGTAGGTGCGCAGCGCGACCTGGCCGACCCAGGTAAAGTTGCTCTTTTCGTTCGTCAGGACGATCGCCGCCCCTTCGGCGCCGATCGGCAGCCGGATGTCGGCGTCCTC
>CAYZSE010000070.1:0-16265 GCA_964481035.1 uncultured Geminicoccaceae bacterium
ACCCCCGGCGCCTTTCTGCCATCGACGTCGCCCGGTATGAACCAGATGCGCCATGTTGAGGCGTAAGGCCGGCGTGCGGGCATTGGCGAGATCGGCCTGGAGCGGTCCAAGAGGCAACGGCCGCCTTCGCCTCAAGGTCACCCACTCCGGACGCTAGAGAGTAGGCCGCTCGACAAGACACGTAACGCCGGGCACAGAACGGCTAGTCCTCGACGAAAAGGTGGGGATGCTCTCATTACGCAGGCGCCGCCGTGAACTCGAACTGGGCCTCGCAGCCGTCATGTGCGCAGACCGGCTTCTTCAGTGTGATGGGCCGCTGGAATTTCGTCCGGCTGCACCTTTTGCAGGCGAACTGGCCGCGGAAAGCCTTGAACTCCTCCCAGCGCGCCTTCTCGTCGCCAATTGAACCGTCGCCATAAGGCCCGTCCTGGAAGTGGCTGCCAAAATTCTCGATCTCGCCCTTCACTAGGCTGTCGAGGAACCTGTTGTTCACCCCCGGCACCAGGGCCGGTACCAGCCTAATGTCCTTGAGCAACACTGCGAGCGCCGAGGCCAGCTCACTGCGCTCGTAGGAGCAAGCCCTCTCCAGCGGTCGGATGCGCACGCTGACCCCGAAGTCTCGACAGATGCCAAGAAGCCATTCTTCCTCAGCCTGGCGCATTTCGTTCGCCGCCGACTGACCGTTTGCCCAACGCGCCTCGATCATCTCGTCGCTGACCTTGTGGTCGGCAAAACGTGGCCCATAGGCCGGGTCGACGCCAATGATGCGGGTGAAATGCCACGCCTTCGCCTCGAGCTGATCCTTCAGATAATTGAAGAACCGCTCGTCATGGGTGGTGATAAGGATCTGACAGTCGCCGAACATGGTGGCGATCAAGCCGGCGATGGTGCGTCGGTGATCAGCATCATACGAGGTCACGATGTCATCTAGCGCGACAATCGGCGCGCCCGCGTTGAACAGCTTGATCGCCGCCATTCGCAGCGCCAGCGCAACCGAGTGGATCTGAGAGTCGCTCAGATAGCCGGCCGGTTGCACGCCCGGACGGTTCTTGGCGAAATCGATCAGAAGATTGAGTCGTTGCTGGTTTGTGTCGTCCTCAGCCGGCAGTTCCAGCCGGATCGGAATGGCGCCGGCGCCTTGAATCAATTTGTAGATGTCGTTCATCGGCGTCTGAAGCTTATCGAGCAGCGCTTGCAGCTTCTTGCGGATCTCGGCAGAGACTGTTGCCGATTGGACGGTCAGGGCATCGGAGAGCTTGCCCAGCTCTTCGCTCGTTCGCCGCGCAAGATCCCGCTCCGTCTGTAACTCCAGCAGCCGATCGGTCTTCGCCTTCGCCTTGATGTAAGTGTGGTCGCCTTGCTTCGACTCGATGTCAGCGATTGCCAGATCGAGCGTGGCGACCAGCTTGACCAGTCTTTCAGCAATCTGAGTGGAGTCCGGCACTGCACGCTGCGGCCAGCTGGCAAGGCCCGTCTGATACGCAACCAGATCGGCCTTGAGTGCCGCGTCTCCATCACTGAGCAAGCCAATTAGCGCCGGTAGCGCCGCCACCAATTGGATGTGCGCCTTATTGGCCGCTGCCCTAGCCTCGTCCAGTGCCTTCTTGGCGGCAGCATAGTCGGCCAGTTCCTCAAGGTGCGTTGCGATATGTTCCCGGATCGCCGGGACGCTGCCAGCGACAGTATCGGCGACGCGTGTGGCACAGACTGGGCAAACGTCGAGGATCGGCACGCCGTCAGCGAAAAGCGGTTCGGCAGCTTTCCACAGAGGCTGAAAGACGGTGTTCGCCGCCTTCCCGCGTTCCTCCGCCTCCTTGCTCTCCGCCGCCGACAGTGCTTCGACGGCAGCCTCGAAGGTCGGAACCGCGCCCTTCGTAACGGTTGCGCCGCTGTCTGCCTCCTGCGCCTCCTCCCACAGAGCAACAGCCGCGTTGCGGATCTGGCGCAGACCCGCGAGCCCGATCTTGTTCTCTTCGGCCTTGGCCCGCGCTTCCAGCTCTATGTAGACCGGATCGTGAGCAGCCAGCGCCACCAGCGCCAGCGTGGCATCAAGCGGGGCGAGGACCGACGCGTTGGCGTAGGCAAGCACCGCCGCATCATTCCAGGCTTTCACTGCTTGGCCCGTCTCCCTAGCGAGCTGGCTATCCACCCGCCGCAGTGGCGCCTCGTCCTCGGCCGCGGTCTTCACCTGTGTGCGCAGCGCACGAAAATTCTTCTGCACCTCCACCAGCGGGCCGAGTTGCAGCCAGTTGGCGATATCCGTGTAGCGCTGTTCGGGCGTATGCGCCTCGACGAAGGTACGCAGCGCGTGCCCACGGATGATTGGCGGCACCACGAAGTAAGCGTTCACAGTCTTGGCTATTGCCGGTATCGGCCGCTTCGCCCCGGTCGCTGGCCGGCGACCGGTCGCGACGTCGTTGCCCGAGACAATACCGACCATGACCTCTAGCGCGATCGTCGCCTCATCCGCCAGATTATGCGCAAGCGCCACGGGACCGGCCTGGTTGTTGATCGCGCGCTGTCCCAGCCGTTCGAGCGTCCCGTCCTTGGAGAACATGAATTCCAGCGCATCGATGACGCTGGACTTACCGCCACCATTGGGTGCGAAGATCGCCAAGCAGCGCTTCTTGCTGAAGTCGAATGTCTTCGGCTTGAGATAGGCGCGGAATCCAGTGAGGCCCAGCGATCGGAGGAAATACGGATCAGCCATCGCCCGCCTCCGGCTCCGGCTCCGGCGGATCGGCCCGCGCGACCGCAAGCTTCACGATGGCGTCCTTAGCCTTCGCAACCGCGTCGACCGCCGGTGTCGCCGTGAGCAGGTGCTTGACCAGAATATCGGCCAAACCGATATCAACGTTCTCCCTTTCGCGAAGCGACTTGCCCAGGCTTGTTAGGAATTCGGCAGAAGACGAAGGTTCGGCCGCTGCCGCCTCTTGCTGTTCTCCTGTCGTCTGCACGTGCGCCTCCCACCCGCAAAGACTTCGATTGTGAGTTTTCGGCGTGACCTAATTTCTCGTGGTTCGCTTGGCACCCGGCAGCCGCCTCCATCGCAGTGCTAGGGTACCCCCCACGAACCGCTGTTCGAGCTAGCTGCCCCCGAGACATTGCCCGCCGCAAGGGCAGTGTTCAATGACCGTTTCTGGCGGTCTTGGGGCGTGGCAGTGGACCTCCCCCAAGACCGCTCGCCGTCCGTTCCTGCCGAGCGTGAGACCATAGTGCTGAGACCGCAGTGGGCCGAACTGGGGCCAAGATCGGGGCGGGCGGTCGCTCCGTTGTCAAAACTCCAGGGGCCACCCCCGGGCCTGGGCGAGCGCGTGCATGCGGTCGAAGAGCCGGAGGAAGTTCCAGGGCTTGTCGGGCGGATCGCCGCGAAAGCCGCGGTAGGCGCGCTCGACGTTGGGGTAGAGCCGGGCGGGGACGTTCCAGGCGGCGAAGGGGCCGATGTCGATGCGCGTGGCCGCCTCGAAGGCGGGCACGCCGGCGTCGAAGAGGGGCCGTGCGGCGGCCTCGACGTGGTCGATGTAGGCGCGCACGTCGGCCGTCCCCTCGGCGCCGCAGACGGGGCCGTGGCCGGGCACGATCACCCGCGCCCGGAGGTCGTCGAGGGTCGCGAGCGCGCGGCGCCAGTCGGCGAAGGTGCCGCGCCAGCCGATCGGCGTGCAGCCCCGAAAGACGATGTCGCCGGCGAGGACGACGCCCTCGGCGGGCAGGTGGACGAGGAGGTCGCCCTGCTGGTGCGCCGGGCCGACGTGGATCAGCTCGACCGCCAAGCCGTCGAGGTCGAGGTCGAGCCGGTCGTCGACGAGGCGCGTCGGCGGCACCGGCCGGATGCCGGCGAAGTCGTAGTCGCCGCCGAGCTGGTCGATCGCGGCCAGGGCGCCGGGCGCGAGCCAGCCCATGACGCGGCGGGTGATGGGCGACTTGGCGTAGCCCAGCGTCCGGGCCATGCGCCTCGGGTCCGCCGCTTGCGGCATCCGCGCCGGCAGCGTGCGGTGGCCGACGACCTCGGCGCCGGCGAACACCTGGTTGCCGAAGACGTGGTCGAGGTCCTCGTGGGTGTTGACGACGAGGCCCGGCGGGCCGTCGAAGACGCCCCTGATGTGCGCCTGCAGCGCGCGGGCGTGGGCGAGGTCCGACTGGGTGTCGACGACGAGGCCGAGGCCGCGCGCGACGAAGCCCGAGTTGGCGTCGCACAGGCGGTTCCTGGCGGCGATGGCGGCATAGGCGCTCGCGCTCACCTGCTCGAAGCGCATTGCTGGCTCTCCCGGCTCGATCGGCCCTTGCTGTCGCGCGTCCGACGCGCGTTGTCGAGATGGCGCGAGCCGCGCCTGGACCCGGGCTTGCGGGCCGCCAACATTAGAGCCGATGATGATGACCTGCCGCGCGAGGGGCCGAGCCGAACGTGCAACCGATCCTGAACAGCATGACCTTGCCTTCCGGCTTGCTCGATCGCCTCAAGGGCGTTCTCGGCCCGGGCGGCTGGCTCACCGAGCCCGCCGACGTCGCGCCCTATTGCACGGCCTGGCGCGACGACTGGCGCGGGGCGACGCCGCTGGTGGCGAGGCCCGACACCACCGCGAAGGTCGCAGCGGTGGTCCAGATCTGTGCCGAGGCCGGCGTCGCCATCGTCCCCCAGGGCGGCAACACGGGGCTCACCGGCGGCGGCCAGCCGCACGCCCACGGCCGCGAGATCGTGCTGTCGACGAGCCGGCTCAAGCGCATCCGCGCCATCGACCTCGACAACGACACGATCACCGTCGAGGCCGGCTGCGTCCTGCAGGTCATCCAGGAGACGGCGCTCGCGCACGACCGCATCTTCCCCCTGAGCCTCGCCGCCGAGGGCAGCTGCCAGATCGGCGGCAACCTCGCGACCAACGCCGGCGGCACCCAGGTGCTGCGCTACGGCAACGCCCGGGCGCTGACCCTCGGCCTCGAGGTCGTGCTCGCCGACGGTCGGGTCTGGGACGGGCTCAGGGGCCTGCGCAAGGACAACACCGGCTACGACCTGAAGGACCTCTTCATCGGTGCGGAGGGCACGCTCGGCATCATCACCGCCGCGGTGCTCCGGCTCCACCCGCGCGCCACCGACGTCCAGACGGCGCTCGCGGCGGTGCCCTCGCCGGCGGCCGCGGTCGGCCTCCTGGCCGCGCTCAAGGCCGCCTTCGGCGAGCAGTTGACCGCCTTCGAGCTCATGGGGCGGGCCTGCTTCGACCTCGCGCTCGCCACCATCGACGGCGTCGAGGATGCGTTCGCGGCGCCGTCGCCCTGGTATGCGCTCGTCGAACTCGCCGGCCACGGCGCGCCGGGAACATTGCTGGAGCCGCTCGAGGCGACGCTGGCCGAAGCCCTCGAGACGGGCCGGGTGAGCGATGCCGTCATCGCCCAATCGGACGACCAGCGTCGCCAACTCTGGCGGGTGCGCGAGGAGCAGGCCGAGGCGCAGAAGCGCTCCGGCGCCGGCATCAAGCACGATGTCTCGGTGCCGATCTCCCACATCGCGCGCTTCGTCGCCGCCGCCGACGCGGCGCTCGAGCAGGCCTATCCGGGCATCCGGCTGATCTGTTTCGGCCATCTCGGCGACGGCAACCTGCACTACAACCCGATGCAGCCGGCGGACTGGGACGGCGCCGCCTTCAAGGCCGAGACCGGCCGCGTCAACCGGCTCGTCCACGATCTGGTCACCGCCCACGGCGGCTCGATCAGCGCCGAGCACGGCCTCGGCCGGCTGCGCCGCGACGAGGCCGCCCGCTACAAGTCGCCGGTCGAGCGCGACCTCATGCGCGCCATCAAGCAGGCGCTCGACCCGGCCAACCTCATGAACCCCGGCAAGGTCCTCGCCGAGTAGGGCGGCGGCCGGGGTCGCCGCCGCGGTGTAGGCCGCCGGCCCGACGGGGGCTGCGCGCCGCGGGTCTTCTGCTCAGACGGCTCGACGATGGCCGCGAGACGCGGCACGCACTGGCGGCCTCACCGGCAACCCGTCGGGCTCGCGCGGCGCGGGTTCATCCGCCATCGGGCGACGTTTCTAGCGCGCCGACAGGGCGCTCCAGACGGGCGTGGCGGCTGTGCACGGCGCAGACCTCGCCGACGAGCCCCTGCACGGTGCGGTCGAGCGGCTGCATCCTCGCGAGCAGCACCGCCATGTCGTCACGCACGGATCCTTGCTCCTCGCGCAACCCGCGCTGCTCGGCGCGAACCCGCTCCGGCTGCGTGGCGAAGCACTCCAGGCTGACCCTTCCTCGGCCATGGCTGCGCTCTATTGGTAGAGGAGCAGGCTGGCCATCTCGCCTCGGCGCGTCAACGCGGCCGGCTCGGGCCTGCGTGCGCTTACGCCGCCTCGACCGCCTTGACGATCTCCTCGGTCATCTTCTTGGCATCGCCGAAGAGCATCATCGTGTTGTCCTGGTAGAACAGCGTGTTCTCGATGCCGGCGTAGCCCGCGGCCATCGAGCGCTTGACGAAGAAGACGGCCTTGGCCTCGTTCACGTCGAGCACCGGCATGCCGAAGATCGGGCTCTGCGGGTCGTTCTTGGCCGAGGGGTTGGTGATGTCGTTGGCGCCGATGACGTAGGCGACGTCCGCCTGCTGGAACTCGCCGTTGATCTCCTCCATCTCGAAAACGTCGTCGTAGGGGATCTGCGCCTCGGCGAGGAGCACGTTCATGTGGCCGGGCATCCGGCCCGCCACCGGGTGGATCGCGAAGCGGACGGTGACGCCCTTGGAGACGAGGTGGTCGTAGAGGTCGCGCACGGCGTGCTGCGCCTGGGCCACCGCCATGCCGTAGCCCGGCACGATAATGACGTTCTGCGCATTCGCCATGATGAAGGCGGCGTCGTCGGCGGAGCCGGGCTTGACCGTTCGGTCGAGGTCGTCGTCGACTGCCGCCGCGGCGCTCTCGCCCCAGCCGCCGAGGATGACCGAGACGAAGTGCCGGTTCATCGCCTTGCACATGATGTAGCTGAGGATGGCACCCGACGAGCCGACCAGCGCGCCGGTGATGATCAGCGCCTGGTTGTTGAGCGTGAAGCCGATACCCGCGGCGGCCCAGCCCGAGTACGAATTCAGCATCGAGACCACGACCGGCATGTCGGCGCCGCCGATCGGGATGATGAGGAGAACGCCCAGGGCGAAGGCAAAGAACGTCATGATCCAGAACACCGTCGGGTTCTGGGTCGCCATGAAGATGCCTAGGAACACCACGATCGCGATCCCGAGGCCGATGTTGATCCCGTGGCGGGACGGCAGCAAGATCGGCTTGGAGCTCATCGCCGGGCGGATGATCGGCATCAGCGGGAAGAGGATCTTCTCGGCGAGCGCCGGCAGCTTCGCCTGCAGCTTGCCGAAGGCGATGACGGAGCCGGTGAAGGTCACGGCGCCGACGACCGTGCCGAGGCCCATCTCGAACAGCGACAGCGCCTTGATGTGGCCGTCCTTGAGGATGCCGAACTCGCCGGGGTTCATCAGCGCCGCCGCGGCGACGAAGACGGCGGCAAGGCCGACCAGCGAGTGGAATGCCGCGACCAGCTGGGGCATCGCCGTCATCTGGATGGTGCGGGCGATGACGAAGCCGACCGAGCCGCCCGCCGCGAGCGCCACGAGGACGAGCCCGTAGGCCTGCAACGACGGCTGGCGCAGGCTCACGAGCGTGATGAGGATGGCGAGCGTCATCCCCACCATGCCGTAGATGTTGCCCTGGCGGGCCGTCGACGGATGCGAGAGGCCGCGCAGGGCCAGGATGAAGAAGACGGCAGCCGCGAGATAGCCGATGGCGGCGAGGTTCACACCCACGGGTCAGCTCCGCTTCTTGTACATGGCGAGCATCCGCTGGGTCACCGCGAACGCGCCGAAGATGTTGACCGCCGCCAGCACCGTGGCGACGAAGCCGAAGACGCTGCCGACGCCGAGCGCGATCAGCGCGCCGACGACGATGACGCTCGAGATCGCGTTGGTGACGCTCATCAACGGCGTGTGCAGCGCCGGGGTGACCGACCACACGACGTAATAGCCGACGAAGATGGCCAAAACGAAGATGATCAGGTTGAAGACGCCCGGATCGATCGCTTCCATGGCCCTGCCTCAGCTCTGAAAGTTGGCGTGAACGACGGTGCCGCCCTCGGTCAAGAGCGTGCCGACGACGAGATCGTCGTCCTTGTCGACCTTGAGCCCCTTGCTCTCGTCGTCGACCAAGAGCTTGACGAAGTTGAAGAGGTTCTTGGCGTAGAGGACGCTGGTGGCGGGCGCCATGCGCGCCGGCAGGTTGGGGATGCCGAGGATCTTGACCCCGTTGTCGGTGGCGACGACCTCGCCGACCTTCGAGCCCTCGACATTGCCACCGCTCTCGACGGCCATGTCGAGGACGACCGAGCCGGGCTTCATGCTCGCGACCATGTCGGCCGAGACGATGCGCGGCGCGGGCCGCCCCGGGATCTGCGCCGTGGTCACGACGATGTCCTGGCCCTTGACGTGCTCGGCCACCATCTTGGCCTGCTCGGCCTGCTCCTCCTTGGTGAGCGGCCGGGCGTAGCCGCCGGAGGTGGCGCCGTCCTCGGGGATGAAGCCCACGAACTTGGCGCCCAGGGAGGCGATCTCCTCGCGCGCCGCCGGCCGCACGTCGGTCGCCGAGACGACCGCGCCCATGCGCCGCGCCGTCGCGATCGCCTGCAGCCCCGCGACGCCGGCGCCGACGATGAAGACCTTGGCCGGGGTCACCGTGCCCGCCGCCGTCATCATCATCGGCATGGCCCGGTCATAGGCGGCCATCGCCTCGATCACCGCCTTGTAGCCGGCGAGGTTGGCCTGGCTCGACAAGACGTCCTTGTCCTGGGCGCGGGTCGTGCGCGGCAGGAGCTCCATGGCAAAGCTGGTGATCTTCCCCTCGGCCAGCCTCTGGACGAGATCCCCGTTCTGATAGGGGTTGAGCATGCCGACGAGCATCGCGCCCTCCTTCATCAGGCCGACCTCCTCGTCGGTCGGCGCGGCGACCTTGAGGACGAGATCAGCGCCGAGCGCCTGCGCCCGGTCGACGATGCTGGCGCCGACGTCCTTGAAGGCGTCGTCGGTGATCGCGGCACCCCAGCCGGCGCCGGCTTCGACCATGACGTCGTGACCCAGCGCCGCGAACCGCTTCACCGTGTCCGGCGTCGCAGCCACGCGCCGTTCATGCTCCCGAACCTCCTTCGGGATGCCCACGTGCATGTCGTCCTCCACAAAGGGTCGTTCCACAAGGGGTGGGTGGAGACCCGCGCCAGGTGCGCCTGACCGGGGCGGCGAAACCGCCGCAGTGGTCATATCAAAGGTGAACGCCACGGCAAGCGTCGAGCGGGAAAAAATGCGCTCGGGGTCGGAGGCGAGCGCGTCTCGCGAGGGCTGCGGGACGCCCGTCGCGCGGGTCTTGACGCCCACCCGGGCATCAGTATGTTCTTGCTTTGTTCGAAAGCGGAGGAGCCATCGTGCGAGCCGTCCACAAAGGCCGCGGCGCGACGCTCAACATGCCGGGCCGGTTCGAGGCGGTGACGCGGGAGCGCGATCCCGAGGTGCCGGCCGAGCGGCCGGCGACGCGGGTGTTCACCGAGCGATCGCGCACGATCATCGCCACCAACGACAGCCCCGACGTCGGCTTCGATCGCTCGGTGAACACCTATCGGGGGTGCGAGCACGGGTGCGTCTACTGCTACGCGCGGCCCGGCCACGCCTATCTCGGGCTCTCGCCGGGCCTCGACTTCGAGACGCAGCTGTTCGCCAAACCCGATGCGGCGGCGCTGCTCGACGCGGCCTTTCGTCGGCGCGGCTACCGTGCGGCACCGTTGCAGCTCGGCGGCGTGACCGACGTCTACCAGCCGGTGGAGCGCGAGTTGCGCCTCACCCGCGGCGTGCTCGAGGTCCTGCGCGCCTGGCGCCACCCGGTCCAGATCACCACCAAGTCGGCGAGCGTCGTCCGCGACCTCGACCTCCTCGCGCAGCTCGCCGCCCTCGATCTGGTCCGGGTCGACGTCTCGCTGACGACGCTGGAGCCGCGCCTCGCCCGGACGATGGAGCCGCGGGCGAGCACGCCCGCTCGGCGGCTCGAGGCGATCCGTGCCCTGGCCGAGGCCAAAATCCCGGTCGGCGTCGCCACCTCGCCGGTCGTCCCGGGCCTGACCTGCCACGAGATCGAGCGGTTGCTGCGGGCGGCGGCCGAGGCGGGTGCCGACAGCGCGAGCTACGTGCTCCTGCGCCTGCCGCGCGAGCTGGAGGAGCTGTTCGCCGATTGGCTCGAGGCGCACTACCCCGAGCGGCGTGCGCGAGTCCTGTCGCTGCTGCGGCAGGCCCGCAACGGGCGGCTCAACGACCCGCGCTTCGGGCATCGCATGCGCGGCGAGGGGCCGGTGGCGGAACTGATCCATCAGCGCTTCGTCAAGGCGTGCAGCCGCTACGGGCTCGCCCGGCGGAGGGCATGGCATGGGCGCACCGATCTGTTCGGGCCGCCCGAGCGGCGCCGGCAGGCTGAGCTCTTTGCCGATGCGGCGGGCGGCGCCTAAGAAAACGGTTGAGCCGCGGCGTAAAGTCGGGCGTTGTCCCTGTCCAAAGCAAAGACGAGAGCGACATGCAGCGGTTCAAACGGATCCTCGTCGTCTTGGATGCGGCCGAGCCGAGCGGCCCGGCGCGCCAGGAACTCCTGGAGTTTGCCCGGGCCAACGCCGCCAAAGTCACCGTTGCCGCCTGCTCGGAAGTGCCCGAGCCATCGCTGCTCGCCGCCCTGTTCGACGGCCGCGATCAGCGACAGGCGCTGCGCAACCAGATCGAGACCTCGCTCGCGGCCTTCGCCGACCCCTTGCGCGAGGGCGGGATCGAGGTCGAGACGGAGCTGCTCGAAGGCGACGCGCTCGACGGCGTCTGCCGGCTCGCCCAGTCGGGCCGCTTCGACCTCGTCGCCAAGTTCGCCGAAGGCAACGCGCCGGATGCCCCGTTCACCTTCGGCCCGCTCGATCGCGGCCTGATGCGGATGTGCCCGCTGCCGGTGCTCATCACCAATCCGCACAAGGAGGACGAGCCGCGGGTGCTGGTCGCCCTCGATGCCCTCAATCCGGCGCACGCCGAGCTCAACGTCGAGCTGCTGGCGGTCGGCGCGGGCCAGGCGAAGCTGATGAAGGCCGAGCTCCACGTCGTCAATGCGTGGCGGCTCGTCGGCGAGACGGCGCTGCGCGCGGGCGCCTTCACCGAGGTCAGCGCCGGCAAGCTCGAGCGCCTGAAGCACGTCGAGCGCGGCAAGCGGCACGAGGTCATCCAGATCCTGCTCGCGCCGCACCGCGACAGCGGGCTGGAGATCGTCGAGCACATCGTCGAGGGCTCGCCGCCGAGGGCGATCGCCGCGGTGGCCAAGGTGACCGACAGCGATCTCGTCGTCATGGGCGCCACCGCCCGCTCGCGCCTGGCGAGCATGATGCTCGGCGACTGCGCCGTGGCCGTGCTCGGGGCCGTGCAGTGCTCCGTCCTCATGGTCAAGACGCCCGAGCTGGAAAATCGCCTGCCGACCGACGCCGCCTGAGCGGGCGCCTCACGGGGTCCGCGGCGCCAGCCACGGGTCGGGTCTCGCCGCGCCGTCGCGGGGCGGCGAGACCTCTGGTGCGAAGCGGCAATGACCGGCCGAGGGCGAAGCGCTACATCCTCCAGCAACGTCGCCGTCGAGGAGACCTCCATGCTGCGCCGCGGGCGTGACCTGATCCAGCTGCCGGGGCCCACCAACATTCCCGAGCGCGTGCTCCGGGCGATGCACCGCCCGATCGTCGACTTCGCCGGCGACGAGTTCTCGCGGATGGCGCGCGGCTGCCTCGCCGATCTCCAGCGCGTGTTCCGCACCGCCGGTGAGGTCTACGCCTATTCCGCCAACGGCCACGGCGCCTGGGAGGTGGCCTTCGACAACCTGCTGGCATCGGGCGAGCGTGTCCTCATGCCGGAGACCGGGCGCTTCTCGCGGTCCTGGGGCGAGATGGCCGAAGCGCTCGGCGTCCGTGTCACGACCACGCCGCCGTTCTACGATGGGCCGGTCGACACCGGCGCCATCCACGACGCGCTCGTCGCCGACGGCGGGCACGAGATCAAGGCGGTGATGATGGTCCAGGTGGAGACCTCGACCGGGATCACCCACGACGTCGCCGCCGTCCGTCGCGCCATCGACGCGGCGGGCCACCCGGCGCTGCTCCTGGTCGACGCGATCGCCGCCACGGCCGCGATCGACCTGCCGATGGACGCCTGGGGCGTCGATCTGGTCGTCACCGCCTCGCAGAAGGGGCTGATGCTGCCGCCGGGTCTCGCGTTCGTCGCCGTCGGCCCCCGGGCCGAGCAGGTCGCGGCCAATGGCGGCGCACCGCGGCGCTATTGGGACTGGCGGCTGCGCCGCGGCGACGAGAGCTATTTCTGGTTCTACGGCACCCCGCCCGTGCAGATGATGTTCGGCCTGCGCGAGGCCCTCGACATGCTCTTCGAGGAAGGCTTAGAGCAAGTCCACGCCCGTCACCATCGGCTCGCCGAGGCGACCCGGCAGGCCGTCGAGCTGTGGGGCCGGGACGGCGAGATCGCCTTTCAATGTCGGGTGCCGGACGGTCGCTCGGACGTGGTCACGGCGATCCGCTTTCCCTCGGGCGCCGATCCCGATGCGCTGCGGTCGCTGTGCCGCGATCGGTTGTCGGTCGCCTTCGGCGCCGGCATCGGGCCGTTCGCCGGCCAGCTCCTGCGCATCGGCCACCTCGGCGACTTGAACGAGCCGATGATCCTCGGCGCGCTCGCCACCCTGGAGACCGCGATGCGCATCCAGAAGGTCCCGCACGTCGCCGGCGGCGTCGATGCGGCCGCACAATATCTGGCAGACACCTTCGTCGCCTGAAGGCGCGGCCGGCGGCGCATGGTCCTCACGTCGATCGCTCGTGCGCCGGAGACGACGATGGAAGACGCGCCTCTGGCGGCGGCTCAGGGCGGGGCGTCTTCCACCTGCTCCAGATAGCCCGGGTTCGCCACGGCGAGCCGGGCGCGGACCGCCCGGCGCAGCGCCTCGATGTCGTTCGACCCGGCTCCTTGCTGCGACCAGGCCGTGCCGGGCCGCTCGAGCGCGCGAGCGACGAGGCCCATCGCGTTGGCGATCATGGCCGCGTCGAGCCTGCGCTCGACCTCCAGCTCGGGCTGCACGCGCGTGCGCAGGAGGTCGCGCGCGGTCACGAGCAGCGCCGCCAGGGCCTGCCTGTCATCGATCTCCATCGAGTGCCTCGATCAGGTCGAGGATGTCCCATTCGAGTTGCGGCACGACGGCGCCCGTCAGCGCGAGCTCGAGGCTCGGCTCGCCCGCGACGTAGTGCCGGGCCGCCTGCTGCAAGGCGATGACGGCCCAGCGGACGGTGCCCATCAGCTGCCAGTAGAGCAGCGTTCGTGGGTTCACGGCCCGGCCGCTCGCCTCCTCGTAAGCCGCGACGAAGACGGCCTTGGACGCCAGCCCACCGGCCTCGTCGTGCCAGCGACCGAAGCGCCAATAGCGGCCGAGGAACCAACCGAGGTCCTCGAGCGGCTCGCCTTGGGTTGCGAACTCCCAGTCGAGCACGGCCGTCAGCTCGCCCCGGTCGACGAGTAGATTGCCGATGCGGAAGTCGGCGTGGACCAGCGTGCGGCGCGATGACTCGGTCGCGTGCTCCGCGAGGTGCCCGAGCGCGAGGTCGAGGACCGGGTTGTGGGCACCCATCAGAGCGAGGTGCGCGCGGTACTCGGCGACGCGCGCCGCGGCGGGATGGTCGGGGAAGGGCAGGAATTCCAAGCCCTGCACCGGTGCGTCGAGCCGATGCAGCGTGGCGAGCTCTTGGGCGAGCCGGCGCGCGAGCGGCGGGCCCCAGGTGTCGATCGCCGGATCGCGCGCGAGCACGCGGCCACGCGCCTCGCCGTCACACCGCCTCATGACGGAGAACGGCCTGCCGATGACGTCGACCTCGGTGCAGAGCGCGAGCGGCTCTGGCACCGTCACGCCCGCCGCGTGGACCACCTGGAGGATGCGAAACTCCTCCGCCTTGCCCCAGCTCAGCGCGACGCCGGACGGCGCGTCGGTCCTCAGCACCCAGGCGTCGGCCTGGCCGTCGCGGGTGACGTCGAGGGCCCAGTTCTCTTGGATGGCGCCGCCGCCGAGCTTGGCGAGGCCGGTGACGCGGAGGTCGGCGCCGAGCGCCCCGCCGAGCCACCGGCCGAGCCGCGCTCGCTCGTCCTCGCCAAAGCCCGTGCTCACCCGTCGGCTCCCAGGCCCCAGCCGAAGACGTCGGCGCCCTGGGCCAGGAACGACTTGGCGACGACCATGCGATGGACCTCGGATGCGCCGTCGACGAGCCGCGCCTGGCGGGCGTAGCGGTACATCCACTCGAGCGGCGTATCGCCCGAGTAGCCCTTGCCTCCCATGAGCTGGATGGCGATGTCGATGGCGTTGTGGAGCGCGTCGGCGACCTGGATCTTGGCCATCGACACCTCCTTGCGGGCGCGGCTGCCGTTCTCGACGAGCCAGGCGGCGCGCATCGTCAACAGCCGGCCGACCTCGATCTGCATCGTCGCCTCGCCGAGCAGGCCCTGGACGCTCTCCTTGTCGGCGAGGCGCTGACCGAACGCCATGCGCTCCTCGACGTAGGGCTTGACCTCCTCGAGCGCGCGCTTGGCCATGCCGAGCCAGCGCATGCAGTGGGTGAGCCGGGCGAGGCCGAGGCGGATCTGCGTCACCTTCATGCCGAGGCCTTCGCCCATGAGCACGTTCTCGACTGGAACCTCGAGGCCGTCGAAGACGAGCTCGCAGTGCCCGCCGTGCTCCTCGGGCCCCATGATCGGGATGCGTCGGACGATCTCCCAGCCGGGCTGATCCTTCTCGAAGAGCATGGCCGTCAGCCCCCGGCGCGGATCGTCCGAGGTCCGCGCGAGCAGAATGAAGTGTGACGCCCCCTCGGCGCCGGTGATCCACCACTTGCGGCCGTGGACGACGTAGCGCTCGCCCCGCCGCTCGGCGCGGGTGCGCATCATTCCCGCCGGGTCGGAGCCCGAGCCCGGGTGCGGCTCGGTCATGACGATCGAGGACCGGACCGCGCCGTCGACGATCGGCTGCAGCCAGCGCGTCTTCTGCTCGGGGGTGGCGACCTTCTCGAGCACGGACATGTTGCCGTCGTCGGGGGCGGCGCAGTTGAAGCAGACGGGCCCGAAACGCGCGCGGCCCATCTCCTCGTAGAGCGCCGCCATGCCGACCGGCCCGAGGCCCATGCCGCCGCGCTCGCGCGGCATCTGCGGCGCCCACAGGCCCGCCTCCTTGACCGCGGCGCGCAGTTCCTCGACGCGCTCCCAGGCGACGTTCTGGCCCTCGCCCCAGGCGGTGGGATCGGCTTCCGCGGGGAGGACGCGCGCGGCGACGAAGGCCCGCACCCGCTGGCGGGCCTCCTCCACGGCCGGGGGCAGGGCGAAATCCATGGCGTCAGGCTCCCGCGACGAGATGGCCGCCGTCGACCGAAAGCACGGCGCCGGTGACGTAGGCCCCGCCGGGGCCGGCGAGCAGCAGGAGCGGGGCGTCGAGGTCGTCGAGCCGGCCGAGCCGCCGTTGCGGGATGCGGCCGGTGAGCCGAGCGCCTGCCTCGCTGTCGAGGAAGGCGCGGTTGAGGTCGGTCTTGACGTAGCCGGGGGCCAGCGCGTTGACGCGGATGTCGTAGGGCGCGAGGTCGAGGGCGAGCTGACGGGTGAGGTGGGCGACGCCGGCCTTGGTGGCGCAGTAGGCCGGGACGCCGGGCCGCGCCGCGAAGCCCAGGAGCGAGCCGATGTTGACGATGACGCCGGGCTCGCCGGCGGCGACCAGCCGGGCGGCGACCGCCTGCGCCAAGCGGAAGACGGCGACGAGGTTGGTGTCGACCACCGCCTGGAACTGTGCCATCGGCAGCCTCAGGGGGTCGCGGCCCCGTTCGACGACACCGGCGTTGTTGACCAGCAGGTCGACCGTGCCGAAGGTGCTCTCGATGCGGTCGAGGGCAGCGCCGACCGAGGCGTCGTCGGTGACGTCGAGCGCGACCGCCAACGCCCGCTCGCCGATCGCGTCGGCCACGGCCTCGAGGCGGTCGCGGCGCCGGGCGCCGAGCGCGACCTTGGCGCCGGCGCGCGCCAGCACCTTCGCGAAATGGGCGCCGAGCCCGCTCGAGGCGCC
Organism: uncultured Geminicoccaceae bacterium; assembly: GCA_964481035.1. Taxonomy (GTDB): domain Bacteria; phylum Pseudomonadota; class Alphaproteobacteria; order Geminicoccales; family Geminicoccaceae; genus JAAAPF01. The sequence goes on from CAYZSE010000070.1 coordinate 16,163, forward strand.
GGTCACGAGGGCCGTGCGCCCGTCGAGGCGCGTCCAGTCGGTCGTCACGTCGGTCGTCACGTCGGTCCTCCCCCGCCGCGGCGACGGCGCGCGGCCTCGATCT
>CAYZSE010000070.1:16365-17781 GCA_964481035.1 uncultured Geminicoccaceae bacterium
GTCGGTCGTCACGTCGGTCCTCCCCCGCCGCGGCGACGGCGCGCGGCCTCGATCTCGTCCAGCGTGACGGGGCGGAACGCCCAGGCGTCCACGCCGACGTCGGCCTGCCGCGCCAGCGGCTTCAGGCGGCCGTGGCTGTGCCCGTGCAGGTTCCAAGCGCCTTTGCCCTGCCGGTTCCAGACGCGCAAGGCGTAGTGGCAGAGGACGAGCGGGCGGCCCTCGAGCTCGATCTCCGCGAACGGCTGGACGCTGGCCCAGCCGGGAGCGCCGAGGGTCGTCGCCGGGTCGTTGTTGCCGGCGACCAGGTGCTTGGTGCCGTTCAGCCGGGCGAGCAGGGCGGCCACCCGCTCGCCCGCGGGCCGGATGGCGAAGTCGCCGAGATGCCAGACGACGTCGCCCGGCCGGACCGCCGCGTTCCACGCCTCGATCATCGCCGCGTCCATTTCGGCCGTGTCGGCGAACGGGCGGCGGAACAGCCCGCGGGCGGCGCCGTGACCGAAATGCTGATCGGCGGTGAAGAAGACGGTCAAGCTCGAGACCCGTGCGCGGCTTTCAGCATTTGTTAACGCGCGGTCGCGAAGCTGGCGACGAGCTTGTGGGTGGAGATCATTCGTGCGCGCTCTCGTCCTCGCCTCGCCGGCGTCCCATCGCCTTCTCGCGCTCACCCTCGCGGCGCTCCTGGCGCTGGCCGCCGTCGCCTTGGCCGCGGTCGACGGGGTTGCGCACCCGCCCACCGACACGTTCTCGCTCATGGCCTGAAAAGTCGCTACTCTCGGGACATGTGCGGAAGGTTTCTTCTCTACAGCTCGCCCGACACCCTGGAGCGGACCTTCGGGCTCGAGCTCGGCGCCGTGCGGCCGAACCTCGAGCCGCGCTACAACATCGCCCCGACCCAGGACATCGCGGTCGTCGGTGCCGGGGCTGGGCGGCGCGGGCTCGCCTTCATGCACTGGGGGCTGATCCCGTCCTGGGCCGAGGACCGCTCCATGGCGGCCAAGATGATCAACGCCCGCGGCGAGACGGTCCACGCGAAGCCGGCGTTTCGCGCCGCCTTCAAGGCGCGGCGCTGCCTCGTGCCGGCGGACGGCTTCTACGAGTGGGCGCCGGGCGACAAGGGCAAGCAGCCGTGGCTGCTCGAGCCCAGGGCCGGCGGGCCGATGGCGATGGGCGGGCTGTTCGAGCGCTGGCGCTACGCGGACGGGACGGACGTCTGGAGTGCCACGATCGTCACCACCGACGCCAGCCCCGACATCGCGCACCTGCACCACCGCATGCCGCTGGTCCTCCCGCCGGACGCCTGGGACGCCTGGCTCACGGGCGAGCCCGACCTCGCCCGCGCGCTCATCGCGCCCGCAGCCGAGGGCACGCTCGCCTTTCGCCCCGTCGACAAGCGGGTCAACAACGTCAAGAACGACG
>CAYZSE010000071.1:0-17255 GCA_964481035.1 uncultured Geminicoccaceae bacterium
AATGCGGTACCGGCTACACGCTGAACGACGAGACGCTGCAACGGCCTCGGCTCAGGCTGCGCTGCCACAAGTGCGGGCATGTGTGGGATCCGCGGCGACCGCTCGGCGAAGCGGCGCCGCCGACGCCGCCCGTCGCCGACACGGCCACCGAAAGCGCCGCCGACGCGCCGGGCGAGACCCGCCCGGAGCCGGTGCGTGGGCGATCGCCGGGGGCGCGGCGCAACCTCTCGACCGGTCTCCTCGCCGCGGCGATGCTGCTGGCGGTCGCCGGGATGGGCGGCGTGGGCTATGGGCTGCGGGATCGTCTGCCCGGGTTCGGCCAGCCCTTGCCGGAGCTCACCGACGTCGTCCCCGAATGGCGCGACGGGGAGCAGGGACGTCGGCTCGTCATCGGCGCCGTGCTCCACAACCCGGACGACGAGGGGACGGAGGTCGACCGGGTGCGCGTCAAGTTCCTGAGCGAGCACGGGGCATGGATCGACGAGATCGTCGTCGACGTGCCGGCGGTGGTGGTCGCAGCGGGCGAGGCGACCCATGTTGAGATCGAGCTGGCCGGCCTGCCCGAGGGGACGGCCTCGCTCGAATTGAGCGCCGTGCCGGTGTTCTAGCGCGTCGTTGGACGGGCGCAGATCGACCTGATCGGCAAACGCGGTAGACTTGGCCGGCGGCGACGGAGAGCACCCGGTGAGCGACACGCTGACGACCACGCCGTTCGCCATGCGTGCGGCGCTCGAAGCGGCGGCGCGGGCGGCCGCGCAGGGCGATGTTCCCGTCGGGGCGGCGATCGTCGGCCCGGACGGCCGGCTGCTCGCGGTCGAGGGCAATCGCGTCGAGGCGCTGAAGGACCCGACGGCCCACGCCGAGCTTCTCGTCCTGCGGGCGGCGGCGGCGCGGATGGGTACCGAGCGGCTGGTCGACTGCGATCTCTACGTCACGCTGGAGCCGTGCCCGATGTGCGCGCACGCCCTCTCGCTCGCGCGCATCCGCCGGCTCTACTACGGGGCGGAGGATCCCAAGGGCGGTGGCGTCGACCACGGCCCGCGCGTTTTCGCCAGCACCAGTTGCCACCACCGCCCCGAGGTCTACGGCCTCATCGCCGAGGCGCCGGCGGCGGCGCTACTCAGGGCGTTCTTTCGCGCGCGCCGCTGAGCCCGCCCTCGCGGGCGACGAGCGGCCGCATTGCGGCGATGCCGGCCAGCGGACCGAGTGCCAGCAGCGCCAAGACGAACGGCCAGCCGAGCCACGCGGCGGCCGCGGGGACGAGCTGCACCGTCGCGGCGGTCAGCGCGAAGCCCAGTGCCGTCTGCAGGGCGAGGAGCGATCCCGCCTGATCCGGCGGCGCCGCGTCGGCCACGAGCGCCGAGAACTGCGCGCTGTCGGGCACGACGCTGAGCCCCCAGACGAGGACCAGGGGGATCGTGAGCCAGACGGGGCCGCCGAGGCTGAGACCCGTGGCGACGGCCGCCGTGGCGCTCGTGGCCAGGGCCATGACGGCGACGCGCGCCTTGCCGAGGCGGTCGGCGACGATGCCCGCATAGACGCAGGCGCCGCCGCCGCCGGCGATGGCGGCGAAGGTGACGGCGCGGGCGAGCGTCACGGCGGTGTCGTCCTCGAGGCGCTGGGCGAAGCCCCAGGCCAGGGCCGTGCCGATCCAGGCCCACATGGCGTAGAGCTCCCACATGTGGCCGAGATAGCCGCCATAGGCGGCGCGGATGCGTGGCTCGCGCCAGGCAAGGACGATGGCGCGGGCCTGAAAGCGCGGTGCCTGGGCATGGTTCGGGCCGAGCTCCGCCCGGAGCACGGCGAGGCCGCCGAGCGCCGCGCCGAGGGCGGCCACGACCACGACCGGGCGCCAGGCGTTGCCGCCGGCGAGGGCGAGCAGGTGCGGCAGGGCCGAGCCGAGGGTGAGGGCGCCGACGAGCAGGCCCACGAGGAAGCCGCGGTCCTTCACGCCCCAGCCGGCCGCGATCTTCATGCCGGGCGGGTAGACGCCGGCGAGCAGGGCGCCCGTGAGCCCGCGGAGCAGCACGGCGGCGATGCCGTCGGCGGGGACCACGAGCAGCGCCGCCGTGGCGAGTGCGGCACCTGCGGCCGACATCGCCATGACGCGCCGCGGATCGAAGCGGTCGGCGAGGCCCGTCACGGCGCTGAGCAGCGCACCGACGACGAAACCCGCCTGGACGGCGCTCGAGAGCCACGCCTGCTGTGCGGCCGAAAGGTCGGCCTCGGCGCTGAGCTCGGGCAGGATGCCGGCCGTCATGAACCAGAGGCCCATGGCCAGGACCTCGGCGGTGACGAGCAGGGCGAGCGAGCGCCGCTTCACGGCCGTGTCGGGCGCCACGCTCACGGCTGCCCGGCGCGCCGGACGAGGGCGAGCTCGGCGAGCGCCGTGTAGGCTTCGGGCGGCTGCAGACCGCCGATGACGAGGGCGTTGTCGAGCACGGTCAGCGGGATCTCGCTGACCCCGGCGAGGCGGGCCGCACGTGTCGCCCGCTCGACCACGCCCGCATGGCCCGGCGCCGCCTCGAGCCATCGCTCCGCCTCGGTGGCTGCCAGCCGCTCGGCGAGCGCGCGGTGGACGGTGCGGTGCTCGACCAGCGCCAGCCCACGGCCGAAGCGAGCGTCGAAGAGTGCGCGCGCGGCCGCCGCGGCGCGGCCCTCGCCAGCGGCGGCGAGAACGACGCCGTGGACCAGCAGCGCGTCGATCGGCTGCGCCAACGCCGCCGGCACGAAGCCCAGCCGCATCCGCCCGGCGTGCTCGGCCACCGGCGCGGCGAGGCGGTCGCGCTGCCGGGCGAGATCCGGCAGGTTGAGCAGGAAGGGGTGCCATTCGAGCAGCACGCCCGGCCCGAAGGCGCATTGCAGCGCGGCCAGGGTCAGGTACGTCCAGGGACACGCGATATCGCCCAGAAGCCGTATCGGCGGGGCTTCGGCGATCGGTGCGGCAGTCGCGGCCCTCTTCACGAGGGTGGCCCTGCGACGTCGGCGAAGCCCCAGATCGACGGCGCGGCCAGCTCGACGCTGTTCCCGGCGGGGTCGCGAACGTAGATCGAGCGGCCGCCGCCCGCCCATCGCACCTCCGCCTCGATGGCGACGCCGAGGGCTTCGAGGTGGTAGCGCCAGGCGTCGATGTCCGCGTCGGCGACGGCCAGGGCGACGTGGCCGGCGCCGTCGGCGCCGTGCGGCGGCACCGAGCCCGACCGTCGCGCTGCCGCCGGGTCGAACAGCAGCAGCATCGCCGCCTCGAGGCGAAAGAAGACGAACAGGCCGTCGCGCCGGCTGGCCTCCTCGAGCCCGAGCACCTCGCCGTAGAAGGCGGCGGCGGCAGCGAGGTCCTCGGCATAGAGAACGGTTTCCAGGACCCGCTCGAGGCGTGTCGGCGGTGCGGGGCCGGTCAAGCGGGCTCCGGGCGCGGGCGGGGGTAGGGGCCCAGCGCCCGGTCGCGCAGAAGGTGGTCGGCCAGCACGCAGGCGAGCATCGCCTCGCCCACGGGCACCGCGCGGATGCCGACGCAGGGATCGTGGCGGCCCTTGGTGCGGACCTCCACCTCGTTGCCGAAGCGGTCGACGCTTCGCCGCGGCGTCGAGATGGAGCTCGTCGGCTTGACCGCGAAGCGGACGACGACCGGCGCGCCGGTCGAGATGCCGCCGAGGATTCCCCCGGCGCGGTTGGAGGTGAAGCGCGCACGGCCGTCTACCATGCGCATCTCGTCGGCGTTGTCCTCGCCGCTCAGGCGGGCGGCCTCCAGCCCGGCACCGATCTCGACGGCCTTGACGGCGTTGATCGACATCATCGCCCTGGCGAGGTCGGCATCGAGCTTGTCGTAGACGGGCTCGCCCAGGCCCGCGGGCACACCCTCGGCCACCACCTCGATCATCGCGCCGACCGATGAGCCGGCCTTGCGCACGGCGTCGAGCTTCGCCCCCCACCGAGCCGCCGCCGCCGCATCGGGGCACCAGAAGGGGTTGCGCTCGACCTCGGCCCAGTCCCAGGCGGCGCGGTCGACCGCATCGCCGGCGAGCTCGACCAGCGCGCCGCGGATGACGACCCCGTCGCCGAGCACGCGGCGGGCGATGCCGCCGGCGGCGACGCGCATCGCCGTCTCCCGCGCGCTCGCGCGCCCGCCGCCGCGATGGTCGCGAAAGCCGTACTTCACGTCGTAGGTGTAGTCGGCATGGCCGGGCCGGTACTGGTCCTTGATCTCGCCGTAGTCCTTGGACCGGTGGTCCTCGTTGCGGATGACGAGCCCGATCGGGGTTCCCGTCGTGTGGCCGGCGAAGACGCCGGAGAGGATCTCGACCGCGTCGGGCTCGCGGCGCTGGGTGACGAAGCGCGATTGGCCTGGCTTCCTGCGGTCGAGCCAGTGCTGGAGATCGGCCGTCTCCAGCGCAAGGCCCGGCGGCACGCCGTCGACGACGCAGCCCATGGCGATCCCGTGGCTCTCGCCGAAGGTGGTGAAGCGAAAGGCTGTGCCGAAGCTGCTGCCGGCCAAGGGGATGCCGCCCTCAGGTAGCGGCGATGTCGGGAGCGTCGACGCGCTTCATGCCGACGACGTGGTAGCCGCTGTCGACGTGCAGCACCTCGCCGGTCGTGCCGGCGCCGAGCGGCGAAAGGAGATAGACCGCAGCACCGCCGACGTCCTCCAGGGTGGTGTTGCGCTGCAAAGGCGCGTTCAGCTCGTTCCACCGCAAGATGTAGCGAAAGTCGCCGATGCCGGAGGCGGCGAGTGTCTTGATCGGACCGGCCGAGATGGCGTTGACGCGGATCGCCCGACCGCCGAGGTCGGCGGCGAGGTAGCGCACGCTCGCCTCCAGCGCGGCCTTGGCGATCCCCATCACGTTGTAGTGCGGCACGACGCGCTCGGCGCCGCCGTAGGTCAGCGTCAACAGGCTACCGCCCTCGGTCATCAGCGGCTCGGCGCGCCGGCAGAGGTCGGTGAACGAGTAGCAGGAGATGTCGAGCGACATCCGGAAGTTCTCGCGGCTGGTGTCGACGTAGCGGCCGCGCAGCTCGTCCTTGTCGGAGAAGGCCACCGCGTGGACGAGAAAGTCGAGCCGCCCCCAGCGCTCGGCGATGGCGGCGAAGAGGGCGTCGATCTGGCCGTCGTCGGTGACGTCGCCGGGCATGGTGAAGTCGGATCCGAGCTCCGCCGCCAGCGGTCGCACCCGCTTGGCGAGCGCCTCGCCCTGGTGGGTGAAGGCGAGCTCGGCGCCCTGCGCGTGGCACGCCTTGGCGATGCCCCAGGCGATGGAGCGCTCGTTGGCGAGCCCCATGACGAGGCCACGCTTGCCGGCCATGAGGGACCCGGGTGCGGTCATCGACGTCTCCTGAACAGGCGCGCACAGTAGCTGCGCCGGCCGGCGTATCAAGGGCGCTCGTGCGAGCCGGCGTGGTCGCCGGCGGCGTGGTCGCCGGCCGCATTGAACTCGCAGCCGAACAGCACGACGCAGCCGGTGAGGTAGAAGAAGACGAGCGTCGCCACGACGCCGCCGAGGCTGCCGTAGGTGAGGCTCAAGGTCGCGATCTCGGTGAGGTAGAAGCCGAAGGCGCTCGCCAGCGCGAAGAACCCGGCGACGCAAAGCACCGCACCCGGTAACGCGGCGCTCCAGGCGATGGGCACTCGGGGCAGCACCTTGTAGATCGCGGCCGTCGCGGCGACGAGCAGCGAGAGGCCGAGGCTTCGGCTGATGACGGTCGTCCCCCGCTCGCGCAGGCTCGGCAGGTCGAGGAGCGCGGCCGCGAGGTCCACGGCGATCGGCACGACGACGACGCTCAAGGTCGCCAGCACGATGCCGAGCGCGAAGAGCAGCGTCAGCGCGAGGCTCTGCGCGCGCCGCCACCAGGCCTGGCGCGGCTCGCGAACCTCGTAGGCGCGATTGAAGGCGTAGCGCAACGCCTCGAAGCTCGAGGATGCGGCCCACAGCGCCGTGATCAGGCCGAAGGTCAAGGTGCCGCCGCGCGGCGTGGTGACGAGCTGCTCGGCCACCGGCCCGAGGGCGTCGGCCACTTCGGCCGGCATTTGCGCGAGGGCAGCGTCGAGGGCCTCTCGGGCCGCTTCGGTCGACCCGATGGCGGCGGCGACGTAGACGAGCACGATGAGAAACGGAAAGAGCGCGAAGAAACCGACGAACGCCAGATGACCGGCGGTGATGAAATGCTGGTTGCGCTCGAAACCGGCGACCGCTCGCCGCAGCCTGCGCCAACCGCGAGCGCAGAGCTCCGTCGCATCGTCGAGCCTAGGCACGGCTCCGTCCCCCTCTTAAGCTCGCTCATCGATGTCGGTCAAAATAGGGAAAGGCACCCATGGCGAGGGTCACAATCTTCGACAAGTCACGCCTGCCGAGCCGGCATGCCACGGTCGGCCCCGACCGCGCGCCGCATCGCTCGTACTACTTCGCCATGGGGCTGTCGCGCGACGACATCGCTAGGCCCTTCGTCGGCGTCGTCACCACCTGGAACGAGGCGGCCCCTTGCAACATCGCGCTCGCCCGCCAGGCCCAGGCCGCCAAGCGCGGCGTCGCCAAGGCCGGCGGGACGCCGCGCGAGTTCACGACGATCACCGTCACCGACGGCATCGCCATGGGCCATCAGGGCATGAAGTCGTCGCTGGTCTCGCGCGAGGTCATCGCCGACAGCACCGAGCTCACCGTCCGCGGCCACGCCTATGACGCGCTGGTGGGCCTCGCCGGCTGCGACAAGTCGCTGCCGGGCCTGATGATGGCGATGGTGCGCCTCAACGTACCCTCGGTCTTCATGTACGGCGGCTCGATCCTGCCGGGCAAGTTTCGCGGCAACGACGTCACCGTGCAGGACGTCTTCGAGGCCGTCGGCAAGCACGCCGTCGGCGACTTCTCCGACGACGACCTCGCGGAGCTGGAGCAGGTGGCGTGCCCTTCCGCCGGCTCCTGCGGCGGCCAGTTCACCGCCAACACGATGGCCTGCGTCTCCGAGGCGATCGGCCTGGCGCTGCCGGGCTCGGCCGGCACGCCGGCACCCTACGAGACCCGCGACCAGTGGGCCGAGGCCTCGGGCGAGGCGGTCATGAACCTCATGGCCGAGAACATCCGCCCGCGCGACATCGTCACGAGGAAGGCGCTGGAGAACGCCGCGCGCATCGTCGCCGCCTCGGGCGGCTCGACCAACGGCGCCCTCCACCTGCCGGCGATCGCCCACGAGTGCGGCATCGCCTTCGACCTTCACGACGTCGCCGAGATCTTCCGCTCGACCCCCTACATCGCCGACCTCAAGCCCGGCGGGCGGTACGTCATGCGCGACCTGCACGACGCCGGCGGGGTGCCGCTGTTGATGAAGGCGCTCCTCGACGGCGGCTACCTGCACGGCGACTGCATGACGGTCACCGGCAAGACCATCGCCGAGAACCTCGCGGGCGTGACCTTCACCGCCAACCCCGTCGTCCGCTCGACCAAGGAGCCGATCACCGACTGGGGCGGCGTCGTCGGTCTCAGGGGCTCGCTCGCGCCCGAAGGCGCCATCGTCAAGGTGGCGGGCCTCGAGAACCTCGCCTTCAGCGGCCCCGCCCGCTGCTTCGACTGCGAGGAGGACGCGATGGCGGCGGTCCAAACCGGGCGCTACGAGGAGGGCGACGTCATCGTCATCCGCTACGAGGGCCCGAAGGGCGGCCCCGGCATGCGCGAGATGCTCGGCGTGACCTCGGCGATCTACGGCCAGGGCCGCGGCGGCAAGGTCGCGCTCATCACCGACGGCCGCTTTTCCGGGGCGACGCGCGGCTTCTGCATCGGCCATGTCGGCCCCGAGGCGGCGGTCGGCGGCGTCATCGGCCTCTTGCGGGACGGCGATCGCATCGTCATCGACGCCGCCACGGGCCAGCTCGACGTCGAGGTCGCGCCCGAGGAGCTGGAGCGGCGCCGGCGGGACTGGCAGCCGCGTCCGACCTTCTACGGCTCGGGTACGCTTTGGAAGTATGCGCAGACGGTGGGACCTGCCGAGAAGGGCGCCGTGACCCATCCCGGCGGCGCTGCCGAGGCGCACTGCTACGCCGATCTCTAGCCCGACCTGGCGGTCGCGACCGCGGAGCGGCGGTCGGCCAGCGCGGACGACGGCGGCAGACGAGAGGCAAACGTGATGTTTTGCATTCAAGTGGAGGGTATCGCGCGATAGAACACTCAGGCCGTTGCCTGAGCGTAATGGTAGAATGGTCGAGTGAGAGTGGCAATTTGCCGTTCTGCGCTGCGGCGGGAGGGCACCACATGCTGGCGGATTGGCTCGCATCAGCGAACCTCGGGCACCTGTTGCCGCGCTTCGAAGCCGAGGGCGTCACTTGCGAGGATCTGGTCGACCTCACCGACGAGGATCTCCGCGAGCTCGGCCTCACCATCGGCGAGCGCAAGCGCTTCAGCCGGGCGCTGGCGGGCAGCGTCGCGCTGCTCGTCTCCGGCGAGCGCCGGCCGTTGACGCTGGCTTTCTTCGACCTCGTCGGCAGCTCGGCGTTGTGCGAGACGCTGGATGCCGAGGACATGGTCGAGCTCCTGCGCCGCTACCGCGAGTGCTGCTGCGCCGCGATCGATCGCTACGGGGGCCACGTCTCCCATCTCCTCGGCGACGGCGTGCTCGCCTACTTCTGCTATCCCGTCGCCCACGAGAACGACGCGGAACGAGCGGTGCGCGCGGCCCTCGAGATCGCCGAGCGGGTACCGCTGCTCGAGGCCCCGAGCGATCGCCCGCTCGCGGTGCGCTGCGGCATCGCCACGGGTCGCGTCGTCGTCACCGAGCTGTTCTCGGGGCGGGCGGCGGACAAGCACGCGGTGACCGGCTCGACCGCCAACCTCGCCGGCAGGCTGCAGACCCTGGCGCCCACGAACGGGGTCGTCCTCTCCGCGGCGACGGTGCAGCATGTCGAGCACCTCTTCGAGTGCGACCACCTCGGCCGGCACGAGCTCAAGGGCTTCGCCGAGCCGGTAGCGGCCTGGCGCGTGCGAGGCGCCCGACGACGGCCCTGGCGCTTCGAGGAGGCGCCGGGGCGGGCGGTGAGCCCGTTCATCGGCCGGAGCGCCGAGCTGGCGGCACTGGAGGACTTCTGGCGCGGGGTTCGGTCCGGGGCGGGCGGCATGCTCTGGCTCGACGGGGAGGCCGGTGTCGGCAAGTCGCGGCTCGCCGGTCGTTTCGTCGCCTCGCTGCGCGAGCGTGGCAAGGTTCGCGTGATGCAACTGCACGGCTCCGAGTTCGACGCCCACAGCCCGCTTCACCCCTTCAGGGCCTATCTGCGTCAGCGCCTCGGGCTCGCCGAGAACGCCGGCGATGCGGCGACGACCGCCGCCCTCGGCGTGCTCTTGCCGGACACGAGCGACGCGGCGGTGGCGTCCGTCGGCGCCTTCTTGCGGCTCGACGTCGACACCCTGGGGGGCGACAACGCCGCCATCCGCGAGCGGCGCCGCCGCGCGCTCGACGCCCTGACCGCGCATTTCGCTGCGGAAGCGAGCGATCGGGCGGTGCTGCTGCACGTCGAGGACGCCCATTGGCTCGATCCGACCTCGATCGAGCTGCTGGCCCAGGTCACCGCGGCGGCATCGGGCCTGCGCCTGGGCGTCTTGGCGACCTCGCGGCGAGCGTGGACGGAGGTGGTCCCGGCGCTGGACGGCGAGCTCGTTCGTGCCGTCCACCTCGAGCCGCTCGGCCCCGACGAGGTTCGCACCATGGTCCGCGCGAGCTTCGGCGACGAGCCGGTGCCGGGCGAGGTCGTGGCGCGGATCGCGCAACGCACCGACGGCGTCCCGCTGTTCGTCGAAGAGCTCTTGCGCCCGATGCTCGGGGCGGCGCAGCCGTCGGACTGGGCCGATCTCGCGACCGAGCAGGGTTTGCCCACGCCGGTGCCGACGACCCTGCAGGAGGCGTTCATGGCGCGCCTCGACCGGCTCGGCGAGCTCAAGGAGACGGCGCAGGTCGCCTCCGTGCTCGGCCGGTCCATCCATCTCGACACGTTGGCCGACGTATCGGGCCGACCGCGCGAGCGCATGGCGCGCCGGCTGGAGGCGCTGTGCACGGCCGGGGTTCTGCGTCAGGAATCGACGCTCGACCCCCCGGCGCCGGAACGCTATACATTCGCCCACGCCCTGTTGCGGGATGCGGCCTATGACAGCCTGCTGCGCGAGCAGCGGCAGCGGTTGCACGCCCGCGCCGCGCAATCGCTGCTGCGCGGGTACACCGACTACGCCGCCGAGCGTCCGGACGTGATCGCCTGGCATTTCACCGAAGGTGGCCAGCTCACCGAAGCGCTGTCGCACTGGCTGGCGGCAGGTCGGCTCGCGGCGGCGCGATCGTCGCTGCACGAGGCCCGCCACGTCCTCGAATGCGGTGCCCGTATCGCCGAAGCGCTGCCCGCCTCGCGGGAGGTGATCGCGGCGCGGCTCGAGTTCGCCTCGCTCCTCGGGCCCGTCCTGGTCGCGCTGTGCGGGCCGCGCTCGGCGGAGAGCCAGCGGCTCTACGAGACGGCGGCGGCGCTCGCCGAGGAGCAGCCCGAGAGCGCCAACGACTTCGCGGTGCTCTGGGGCTGGTGGCGGCTGACGCGCGATTTCGGTGTCAAGGGCGAGCGCGCGAAGATGATGCTGCGCGTCGCCGAGCGCCGCGGCGAGCCGGAGATGCTGCTGCAGGCGCATCACTGCAATTGGGCTCGAGCCTTCCACGAGGGCGATCTCGCCGGCTGCCGTCGGCACATCGCGCTCGGTCTCGCGGTCTATGAGCGGAACGGCTGCGTCAAGCGGCCATGGCTCTTCGGCAATCACGACGCAGCGGTGTGCGGCTTCGGCGAGCTCGCCCTCGTGCTCTGGATGCAGGGCGAGTTGCACGGCGCGCTCGACGCCGAGCGCCGGGCGCTGGCGCTGGCGGAGCGCATCGACCACGCGGGCACGATCGCCCACGCGCTCGACATCGCCCTGACCCATCGCTATTTCCGCCGCGACGTGGCGACCACCCGCGCCTTCGCGGAGCGCATCGTCGCCTTCGCGGAGGACCGCGGCATGCGCGAGCACCGCGCCCGGGGGCAGCTGTTCCTCGGCTGGGCGATGGCACGGGCCGGCGAGCCGGCTGCGGGGTTGGCGATCTTCGAGCAAGGTTATCGCCGGCAGCGGGCGATCGGCAGCGACGAGGACACGCCCTACTACATCTGCATGCTCGCCGAGATCTTGAACGAGGTCGGCCAGCACGAGCGCGCCCTGACGGAGCTTCTGGAGGTCCAGGCCGAGCTGGCGCGGCTGGGTATCTGCAACTGGGAGCCCGAGATCTGGCGCCTCGTCGCGGTGACGACACGACGGGCGCGCCCGCGGGCGAAGGCCGACGCTTGGGACGCGTTCGAGCGGGCGGCCGCGAGCGCGGCGCGGCAGGGCGTCGTCATGCTCGACCTGCGCAACGCCGTCGCCGTCGCCGAGGCCGGCGGGCATCCGGCCGTCGCCGGGCGCTTGCAGCGGCTGCGCGCGGCGGTGGCCGAGCCCGACGACAGCGAGGACATCGTCGCCGCGGACCGCTGGCTCGATGCCCTGGCGGCCGCCCGACCCGCGGTGGCGGCGTCGGCGTCCGTCGCCGGCTGAGAGCGGAGGCATCGCCCATGCCCGAAGTCGCGACGCTCGCCGAGGTCTCACCTGCGGGCCCCGAGCGAGCGGTCCCCGTCGAGGCGACGCTGGCGTGGCTGGGGCCGAAGCTCGCGACCATGGGCGTCACCCGCGTCGGCATGGTCACCGGGCTCGACCGCATCGGCCTGCCGGTGGCGATGGCGGTGCGCCCGAACAGCCGTACGATCGCCGTGGCGCAAGGCAAGGGCACGAGCGTCGCCGCGGCCAAGGTCGCGGCGATCATGGAGACGGCGGAGGGCTTCCACGCGGAAACGCTGGAGGGGCCGCTGGTGCGCTCGAGCGCGCGCGCGCTCGGGGCGGCCGCGGTCGATCCCGAGCGCCTGCCGCGCGTTCGAAGCGGTGTCGATGCGGACCTCGGGGCGGCACGCCTGCTGTGGGTCGCCGGCGTCGACCTGGCGCGCGGCGAGAGCCGCTACGTGCCCTACGAGCTCGTCCACGCCGACTACACCTCGCCGCCGCCGGAGCCGCCGCGCTTTCATGCCACGACCAACGGCCTCGGCGCCGGCAACGTCATGGTCGAGGCGCAGCTCCATGCCCTCTTCGAGGTCGTCGAGCGTGATGCCGTCGCCTGCTGGCGGGCCTGCGGCGGGCCCGGCGCGGCGGAGGCGAGACCACTCGACCTCGCGGACGTCCCCGGCACCGGCCTCGGCGACCTGCTCGAGGCGATCGCGGCGGCCGATGTCGAGGTTGCCGCCTGGGACGTCACCTCCGACATCGGCCTGCCGGTCGTCGTCGTTCTCCTCGTGCCGCGCGACGTCGAGACCAGCCCGGTCGAGCCGGAGATCGGCGCCGGCTGCCATCTCCGCCCCGAGATTGCGCTCCAGCGCGCTCTCATGGAGGCGGTGCAGGCTCGCCTCACCCGCATCTCCGGCGCCCGCGACGACTTCGAGCCACGCTCCTACGACGCGGCGGCGCGCGCCGCGCGGCGCCGGGATGCCCGGGCGTGGCTGGCCCGCAGCCGCAACCGGCCGGTGCCATGGAGCGCCGTGGCGGCGCGCTGGCCAGCCGCCGAGCGCGCGCCGGAGCGAGATCTGAACACCGTGCTCGCCGCTCTCACGGCCGCCGGCATGGGACCGGCCGTCTGGGTCGACCTGTCGCGTGCGGACGTCGACCTGCCGGTGGGCCGCGTCGTCGTGGCCGGGCTCGAGGGGCCGTGGGCGCCGGGTCAGGCGCTGCCGGGCCCGCGCGCGCGGGCGATGGCGCGATGACGGTCGTCGTCTTCTGCGGGCCCACCGTCGACGCGGCGACGGTCCGCTCGCTGCTGCCGACGGCCGACTGCCGCCCGCCGGCCGGCCAGGGTGATCTCTTCGCCGCCGCGCGCGACCGGCCGGCGGCGATCGCGCTGGTCGACGGCGTCTTCTGCGAGCGGCCCGCGGTCTGGCACCGCGAGATCCTGGCGGCGCTCGAAGCCGGCATCCCCGTCTGGGGAGCGGCCTCGATGGGCGCCTTGCGCGCCGTCGAGTGCGCCGCCTTCGGCATGATCGGCAAGGGGCGCATCGTCGACGCCTACCGGGCGGGCCGCTATTCGCCGTTCGCCGATCCGTTCGACGACGACGACGAGGTCGCGGTGCTGCACGGGCCGCCCGAGCTGGGCTCGCCGGCGCTCTCCGACGCGCTCGTCGACCTCCGCGAGACGCTCGCTCGCGCCGAGTCTGCGGGCGCCATCGACGCCACGGTCCGCGACGCGGTCGCCCGGCGCCTGAAGGCCACCTTTTTCGCCGAGCGTCGGTTCGATGACCTAGTGGCGACGGTCGAGGAGCTCGCGGGCGCGGCGGCGGCCGCCGCCGTGGCGACGCAGCGCTGCTCGCAGAAGCGTGAGGACGCGCTCGCCGTGCTCACCGAGCTCGCCCGCGACGGCGGCGGCCCGGTCGAGGTGACCTGGCTGCGCGAGCGCACCGGCGACTGGGAGCGCTTCGTCGCCACGAGCGAGGTGCCGCCGCTCGCCCCGGCGGAACGCGCGGCGCTCGAGCGGCTCGCGCGCGATCCTTCCCGCCGCCGCCGCCTCGAGCGCCGCGCGGCGATGCGGCTCGCAGCCCTCGAGGTCGCCGCCGCCGAGCCGGGGGACGTCCGCGAGGCGCTCGGCGACTTTCGGATCGAGCGCGGGCTCGTCAGCCGCGCGCGGCTGGAGGCTTGGCTCGAGGCCAACGACCTCGCCGACGACGGCCTCGCGGCACTCCTGCGCGAGGAGGCGCGTCTCGGGGCGCTGGTCGAGCGCTTCCCCGCGGAACGGCTCGATTACGCCATCCTCGCCGAGCTCAGATCGGCGGGCGAATACATCGAGGAGAGTGGCCGATGAGCGGCACGCGCGTGCGCCTCTTCCCCCAATCCGAAGGCTTCGAAGAGCCCGTGGTCGTGAGCCTGTCGCCGCCGGCGGGAACGGTCGGCCCCGGTCCGACCGACGAGGACCTCCGCACCGTCCTGCCGGTCGACAAGCGCGAGCCCTACGCGCCGCCTGCCTATCTGCCGCCCTACCGCGGTCCGGTGCTGCCGCCGGCGCTGCCCGGCCCGGACGGCAGCTTCGACCACATTCCCCTCGATGCGCCGCAATTCCTGAGCCAGCACCTCTACGGCGCGGTCCGCTTCACCCTCGACGTCTGGGAGCCCTATTTCGGCCGGCCGGTCGAGTGGTGGCACGTGCGCGAGGTGCCCCGCCTCGAGCTCGTCCCGCTGGTCGACTGGAACAACGCCCATTCGGGTCCCGGCTTCATCGAGACCGGCATTCGCCGCGCCCGCGACGGCGAAGAGCGCCTGTTCGCGCTCAACTTCGACGTCGTCGCCCACGAGACCGGCCACGCCATCCTCTTCGCCGAGACCGGGCTGCCGCGGCCGGGGCGGGTCACCGCCGGTTATCTGGCCTATCAGGAATCCTTCTCCGACCTCGTCGCCCTCGTCGCCGCGCTGCACTTCCCCGCGGTGGTCGACCGCCTGCTGCAGCAGACGCGCGGCAACCTCTACGTGCTCAACCTCGTCGCCCGGATCGGCGAACTGTCGGCGGTCGAGCAGATCCGCGTCGCCGACAACACGACGACGCTCGCCGACGTCGCCTCGATGCGGCTGATGGCCGACGGCGCATGGTTCGATCCCTCCGGGCGCGACCGCACCCAGCACCATGTCGCCCAGGTCTTGACGGGTGCGGTCTTCGACGTCCTCGTCGACCTCTTCCAGGACAACCTCACCGCCATGGGCGTGCTGCCGTCGGCGTTCGATGCCCGCGGCTGGGACGAGGCACGGGTCGAGGAGAGCTTTGCCGCGCTGGAGGCCGCGTCAGGCGACGCCCTCGCCGCCCACGGCCGGGCGTTCCGCGCGGCGCTCGCCGCCGCCCGCGACGACGTCGGGCGGGTGATGGCGCGGGCCATGGCCAGCCTCGAGCCGGACGATCTCACCCTCGATCGGGTCGCCGCGCGGATGCTCCAGGCCGCGGCGGTGGTCGGCATCCCGCGGCTGGAGACGGCGTTCTGGGAGAACTTCCTCCTCCGTGGGCTCGATCCGCGCCCGCTGCTCGCGCGCGAGGCCGCCGCGGCCGCCCGCTGGCGACGGGCGAGCTACGCCGAGCGGCGCCGGGCGGCGGCCGCCGGCCGCGCCGCGACCTCGGCACCGGGGGGCAGCGCCGCCGACTACGGCGTAACCCGGAAGTTGATGCCGCACGCGCATCGAACGTTGGAATAATCGCAATCATCGCGTAATGTGATGGCGGCCCGAAGCGGCCAACCCAGCGACGAGGGCACGGACATGACCAATGGCACTCCCAGCAACACGACCGGGTCCGGACACCCGGCTTCGCCCGACCGGCTCGACGAGACGCTGCTGGCGCCCGGCCTCGTGAGGATGTTCGGACGGCCCTTCGACGGCTTCTCGCTCAACCTCGACGGCGCGCTGGCCGCGGGCCGGCAGCCCTACCCGCGCAACCAGCTCGCCGAGGCGCTGGAGAACGCGAAGGCGGTCGCCGACGACCCGAAGAAGCGGCTGCAGTTCGCCCGCATCTACGGCTTCAGCTACGAGGGTCACTACTACAAGCTGCATACACCCTCGGTCTTCCTCGTCGCCGGCGATGGCACGCCGGTCGAGGCCGGCGCGCCGGGCATCCCGCTGGCGCAGCTCGGCGTCGACTTCAAGGACGAGACCTTCGCCGGCGGGGTCTTCGCCTGGGCCTACGACCGCCTCGACTACGTGCTGCGGGTCGACATCACCTCCGGCTGGCTCGAGGACATCCTCTTGAACAGCGAGATCACCAGCCCGAGCGACGTCGTGACTAACCGCGCCGACATGGTCGGCCGGGCGGACATGGTCGGGCGCGCCGACATGGTGGGTCGCGCCGACATGGTGGGCCGCGCCGACATGGTGGGCCGCGCCGACATGGTCGCCCGCCGCCGCCGCTGACGGCCGCCCGGCAGCCCCCAAAGCCGTCGTCCCGGTCCGGCGTCGCCCGTGGTCGCCCGCGGCGGCCGCGACGCCATGGCCCGTGCAACGCCGCTGGCGAGATCACCGAGACCACCCATCTCCAGCCTATCGATCACGATGATGGGCTCACGCGATGCGCTTCTCGCTCACCCTCGGGCGGCCCTTCGGCACGGCCGTCCGCCTCCACGTCACCTTCGTGCTCTTCTTGGGCGTGGTGGGCGCCGTCGCCTACGCCCAGGGCGGGCCGGCGCTCGCCCTGACGACGGTCGGCTTCATCACCGCGATCTTCACCTGCGTGGTGCTGCACGAGTTCGGCCACATCCTCGCGGCCCGTCGCTACGGCATCGAGACGGCCGACGTCGTCCTTCTGCCGATCGGCGGCGTGGCGCGGATGGCCCGGATGCCGGAGACGCCGGGCCACGAGATCGTCGTCGCGCTGGCCGGGCCGGCCGTGAACGTCGCCATCGCCGCCATCCTCGTCATGACGCTGGGCGGGCTGCCCACCTTCGCCGAGACCCTGCAGCCGACGCCGAGCGGCTTCGCCGGCCGGCTTCTCTACGCCAACCTGCTCCTCGTCGTGTTCAACCTGATCCCGGCCTTCCCGATGGACGGCGGCCGCGTCTTGCGCGCGCTCTTGGCGATGTGGCGGGGACCGGTCCGCGGCACCCGCATCGCCGCCGGGCTGGGCCAGGGCCTGGCGGTGGTCTTCGGCCTGATCGGTCTCTTCGCCGGCAATCTCATCCTCCTCCTCGTCGGCGCCTTCATCTTCTTCGCCGCCGCCGCCGAACGCCGTGCCGTCAACGCGCGCGCTGCGGTCGCGGGCTTGCGCAACGCCGAGGCGATGATCGTCCGCTTCGCCCGCGTGCCCCAGAGCGCCGGCATCGGCGACGCCCTGGCGTGCCGGCTGGCGACCGGCCAGGCCCTGCTGGCGGTATGCGACGGCGCCGGTCGACTTGCCGGCCTCGTCGATCGGCGCGGCCTCCTCACGGGCCTCGGGCGGCACGGCGCGGGCTGGCCGGTCGTCGACGTCATGGCCCAGGACGTCGCGGTGGTCGGGGTCGACGGCGACATGGCGGAGACGGCGCGGCTCATCCAGGAGGGCCAACGCGCCGCGGTCGGCGTGGTCGATGCCGCGGGCCGGCTCGTCGGGCTGGTCACCCGCGACACGCTCGACGACGTGCTGGCCATCGCCGACGGCCGCGCCCTCCTCGCGCGCGGCGGCCTCCACGCCGCCCTCGGCCGCGGCACCGCCTGAGC
>CAYZSE010000072.1:0-10261 GCA_964481035.1 uncultured Geminicoccaceae bacterium
CTCAGGCCCGTCGGGGAGACGCTAATTCAAGAGGGTCTGGGTGCTGGCGACCGGGGTGATCGCCGTGCTGAAGACCTGCAGGATCTTGCGGACCTCGGTGAACGGCGCGTTGGTCGCGAAGATGGCGTCGCCGTCGCGCATGGCGAACGCGTCGGCGACGAACAGCGCGCCGGGGGCGGTGAGGTCGACCCGGTAGATCACCGGCCGGCCGGGCCCCGGCGGCAGCGGCACCGGCGGTGGCGCCTGCAGCAGCGAGTTGGCCAACGCCTCGTCCTCGCGCCGAAAGACGAAGACACCCGTCGGGTTGGCGTTCAAATCGCGCAGGCCGCGCGCCGCGCCGAGCGCCGAGAGCAGGCTGAGCTCGCGGGTCGGGAAGGTGATCTCGGCCTGGGTCGAGCTCGCGCCGAGGACGATGAAGCGCTCGCGCAGGGGCGTGAGGACGACTAGGTCGCCCGGACGCAGGGCGATGTTGAGGCGGGAATCGTCGTAGATGTCCTCGAGCATCGCGATGCCGGTGACGTCGCCGCGGCGGATCGAGACCTCGACCTGCGAGGGATCGAGCGTCGCGCCGCCGGCGAGCGCCAGCATCGGCAGGAGACGGGCGTTGAGATCCTCGATGACGTAGGGGCCGGGCCGGGCAACCGCGCCCTGGATCGTCAGAGACCGGCTCGCACCATCGCGCAGGCGCACGTCGACCTCGGGCGCGCTGGTGAACGGCTCGAGGGCGCTCTTGATGCGCGCGCGCAAGGTGGCCGGGGTGGTGGTGGCGGCGCCGATCCGGCCGGCGAACGGCAGGAAGATCGTGCCGTCGGGTTCGACGCGGACCCCCTCCAGCCGGCTGGGCCCGCCGTCGGCACCGAACACGCCGGCGCCGCTCGGCTCCCAGACGAAGATGTCGAAGACGTCGCCGACGTCGACGCGCCGCGGGTCGATCGTGTCGGCCGCCAGGAACTCGCTGGGAAAGCCGCGCTCGCTCGGTCGGTCGAGGCGGGCGACGACCTGCGCGGTCAGCGGAACGACGAGACCCTCCAGTCCAGGCACGTCGATCTCCTGGACGAGCGGCCCCGCCCGCGGCAGCGTTCCGCAGCCGCCGAGCGTCACGAGCGGCGCGGCCTTGAGGGAGAGCCGGATGAACCGCCGCCGCTGCCGGTCGGGACGATCGAGGGGGGGAGGTGGCATGAGCGATGAACGATGAGGGTGATGAGGTGAGCGTACAACGTGACGGGTTGGTCGCGAGAAGCCATTCGCGGCGCAAGCCGTCAATGGCGTTCGCGCCTGCCCTCTGCCGCCGAGCCCGTTCGGCCGTGGCGGTGCGACCGAGCCGGCTCAGCCGTCCCAGGCGTTGGCGAGCGCGGCAAACTCCGCGAAGGAGAGGGTCTCGGCGCGACGGCCGGGATCGATGCCGGCACGGGCGCACAATCCGGCTCCGTCGCCGCCCAGCGCCTTGAGGCTCGTCCTCAGCATCTTGCGGCGTTGACCGAAGGCGGCGGCGGTGATCCGCTCCAGCGCCGCGAGCCGCACGGGCACCGGCGGCTGCGGGCGCAGATCGAGGCGGACGACGCGCGAGTGCACCTTGGGCGGCGGACGAAAGGCGCCGGGCGGCAGGTCGAAGCACGTCCGCACCTCCGCCGCGTAGGCCGCCAGCACGGTGAGCCGGCCGTAGGCCGCCGTGCCCGGCGCCGCGGCGAGCCGCGCCGCCACCTCCTTTTGGAGAAGCACGACGAGATGGCTGAGGGCGGCTGGCCGGCGCAGCCAGCGGACGACGAGCTCGGTGCCGATGTTGTAGGGCAGGTTGGCGACGATCACCCTGGGCGTCGGGTCGAGCGCGGCGAGGTCGATCGCGAGCGCGTCGGCGTGCCGGACGTGCAGGCGCCCGCCGGCGGCGCCTTCGAGCTCGGCCAGCGCCGCGACGCAGCGGGCATCGGTTTCGATCGCCGTCACCGACGCGGCCTCGCTCGCGAGCAGGGCGCGGGTGAGGCCGCCCGGTCCCGGGCCGACCTCGAGCACGGCGCGGCCGGCGAGCGGCTCGGCCGCCGCGGCGATCCGCGCGAGGATCACCGGGTCGACGAGGAAATGCTGGCCCAGCCGCTTGTCGGCAGCCAGCCCGTGCCGGCGGATGGTGTCGGTGAGGCTGGCGGGCGGCGCGGCGCTCACCCCTGGGCCGTGCGGACGTCGATGAAGGCCTCCTGGCGGAGGTTCCGCAGATAGCGCGAGGCGAGCCGCTCGAGCTGCTCGGACCGCAGCCGCTCGATGACGGCCTCCCGGTCCTCGGCCGAGGCGCCGCTGCGCGAGCAGACCATGACCACGGCGGTCGTGCCCTCGGCCGTCCGCAGCGGCTCGCTGACGACGCCGATCGGCTGGACCAAGGCCGCCGTGGCCAGTGGCTCGTCGAGGCTCTGGACGTCGATGTCGCTCTGCGAGCGTGCCCGCAGCCCCGCCGTCTCGGCAGTCAGGCCCTCCAGCTCGGCGCAGCTCGCGGCTTCGGCACGGGCAGCGGCGGCGAAGTCCTCGAGGTCCGCATCGTCGGCGGTGGCTTCGACGCGCAGAAGGGAGACCCGCAATGCGCCGCCGCCGCTGCGCTGCGCGACACGGCGAAACAGATAGACGCCCTGCTGCGCGCGGACGGGTTGGCTGACGCCTCCGTCTGGCAGGGTCGCCACGATGTTGCGAACTTCCGCCGGCAGCGCGCCCGCGGCGAGCCAACCGAGGTCGCCCTCCCGCGCGGCGCTCGGCGCCGTCGAGAACTCGCGGGCGAGCGCGCCGAAGTCGGCGCCGCTCAACGCCGCGTCGCGCAGCCGCTGGGCGTCGCGGATGACCTCCTGGATCTGCGCTTCCTGGTAGACCGGCAAGAAGATCTCGGCGAGGCGGTACTCGGTCTCGCCCGAGCCCGCCTGTCGCAGGCGCTGGGCCACCTGGACATCGCTGACGACGACCCGGGGCCCGAGCTGCTGGCGGACGGAGAAGACCCAGGCGAACTGCGAACGGATCTGCCGGCGCAAGGTCTCCTCGCGGACGCCCGCCTGGCGGAGGATGTCGAGCAGCCGGTCGACCGAGAGATTCGCGCTCTCGGCGACGCGGGTGATCTGGCCATCGACCTCGGCCTCGTCGACGGTGATGTCGAGCCGGCGCGCCTCCTGCAGCTGCAGTTGCTCGTCGATGAGGGCACGGATCATCTGCGGGCGCAGCCGCGCGGCGTTGGCCTCGGTCATGGGCTGACCTGAGAACAGCAGCGCGAGGCGCAGCCGCTGTTCGAGATCGCTGTCCGTGACGACGCCGTCGTTGACGACGGCGACGATGCTCTGGGCCAGAGCTCGGCCGCCCGGGCCCCAAGACAGTACGGCGACGGCGAGCAGGGCGAGCGCGGGTAGGATGTTACGGGCACGCATGGGAGCCTCACTCGCTGTCGGGGACGGCGAGCGGCGAGGAGCCGCCGAATGACCCCAGATTCCGGAAGCCCACGCGCAATGCAACCGTCGTCGAGGGCAGCGCGTCGCCATCCTCGGTGAAATCCCGCTCGGCGCCCAGCGCCACGGTCAGGCATTCATCGCGGTAGAGCAGCCCGACGCCGTTGCGGATCTCCTCGCCCGCATCGAGATCGCGACGTGCGCTGGCGATGAGCGACCAATGGTCGTCGAAGCGCACGCTGACGGCAGCGCGTGCTTCCTCGCGCACCGGCGACTCGAAGCCGCTCTCGTCCTCCACGCGCAGATAGCCGGCGGCGATGCGCACCGAGGGCGGTCCGAAGATCAACTTCAAGTCGTTCTTGGAAATGTTGCCGTCGGCGACGCTGACCCGGAAACGCTGATCGAAGTCGATCCACGGATGGGGGCTCAGCGCCACGCGGCCGACCAAGTCCGAAAGCTGATCCGACAGTCCGCTGACGTCGTCGAACACCTCTGTCTCGCTGAACCGATAGCTCTGGCCGATGAAGATCGACCAGAGCTCGCGGTCAGGCCCGACGGCCGCCGTCCGGATACCGTAGGAGGTCTTGATGCCTTCGTCCCAGAGGTCGAGGCCGGGAAAGCGGTTGGCGCGGAAGAGATTGGTCTCATCGAACTCGAGGTCGAGGCTGTCGTTGTTGGGAATGGAGGGCCGATCGTATCCTGTGCCGGCCACCGTGAGGTTCGCGGCCGGCTCGATCTCGTAGCTGATCTCACCCGCGCTGCGGGCATAGGGCCGTCGCCAGTCCACGGTCGCACGAGGCAGGATGCGCGCGCGCCAATAGAGATCACCATCGTCGACGTCGGCGTTGTCGGACACCGCATAGAGGTCGCCGCGTACGGTCGCGGCGACGTTGAAGACATCGCCATAGGGCGAAATGCGGGGCACCTCGACCTCGGCGAGGACCGACGCGCGCCCGGTGTCGATGCCCTCGGTTCGAAACAGCCCCAGCAGATTGGGCTGCACCTTCCAGACGCCGTCGATCGCAGCGATCTCGCCCGTGTAGGTCGATTCGACCGCCGGCAAGGCGAACGGCACTTGCGTCTGGTCGTCGCCGGGCCGCAGGTCCTGATAGGCGAGGGCCGAGACCTCGATGAAGTGATCGTTGTCGGTGCGGCGCGCGAAGGCGGCGCTATCGAGCACGTTGGCATCGCTGATGTTGTAACGGCGCAAGTAGGTGTCGTCGGTGGCGAGGTTGAGGTCGAAGCCGCCGTCCCACTCGGCCCCGAGATCGTAGCGGCCACGAGCATCGATGGCGCCCCGGCCACGCGGGCCGCCGTTGGATCGAGGTCGCGTATAGGTGCCGCTCACCGTCACTTCGGTTCGCCCAAAGCTCTGCAGGTCGCGGTAGTCGAGCGCGAGAACGGGATTTTCCTCGGTATACACGGTCGGCCGCAAGGTCAGGTCGCGGTTCGGCGCGATCGCCCAGTAGTAGGGGGTCTCGAGACCGACACCCAGCTCCGTGTCGACCTCGAGCGTGGGCGCGAGGAATCCCGACTGCCGCTCGACGGATGGGTCGGGATGTTGGAAATAGGGCGTGAAGAGCACGGGGACGCCCGCGATCTCGAAGGTCGCGTTCTCGTAGCGGAGCACCCGCTCCTCCTGGTCGTGCTCGATTGTGGCGGCGTTGATCTGCCAGGTCGGTGCCCGTTCGTCGCAAACTTCGCACGGCGTGTAGGTGACGTCGCGAAAGGTCGTCGTGCGGTCCGCGCGGCGGTCGCCGCGCCGGGCCACGGCGAGGCTGTCGTCGGTGAGGCGAACGGCGATGCCCTCGATGAAGCCGGTCTCGAGCCGGTCGTCGAGGGCCATCCGATCGGCGAAGGACGCCGTGCCGCCGGGCTCGACGAGGACGACGTTGCCGATCGCCTCGACCGTCCCCGCGGCCCGGTCGTAGACGACCTCGTCGGCCATCAGCGTGAACTCGCCGCGGGCGAGGAAGACCGAGCCCGTGGCCACCGCCCGCTCGGTCTCGGCCTCCCAGCGAATCCTCTCGGCCTCGAGCAGCACCGGCGGGTCGTCCGCGTCTTGCGCGATGGCCGTGCCCGCCAGCGCGAGGCCGGCGATGGTCGCGACGACGGCGCGCATCACCCGTCCTCCAGCTGGAACAGCACGGCGCTGCCGAGCATGAGAGCGATGAGCGTCGGCGTCCAGGCGGCCATGATCGGCGGCAGCTGGCCGGAGACGGCCAGCGCGCGAACGATGTCGACGACGGTGAACAAGGCGAAGCCGCCGGCGAGGCCGGCCACCAGCAGGGGGCCGACGCCGCCCATGCGCTGGAGGCGCAGCGTGAAGGTCACCCCCACCAGCAGCATCGCCGCGAAGAACAGCGGCATCGCGAGCAGGCTCTGCCAGTGCACGCGGTGCTCGCGTGCCGAGAAGCCGAGCTGCTCGATGAGCCGGATGTAGTCCGGGAGCTCCCAGAACGACAGCGTGCCGGGACCACGGAACGAGCGCCGGATGGTATCGGCGCTGAGGTCGGTGGGGATGATGAACGTCCCCATCGGGCGGTCGAGCCCGTCGTCGTCGGAGACCCGGGCCTCGTGCAGCATCCACGCGCCGGCCTGCAGCGTCGCGAGGTCCGCGTCGATGCGCCGGTCCTCGCCACCTTCGTCCGCGTAGGCGAAGACGGTGACGTCCTCCAGCTGCAGCGGTTCGCCTGCCCGCATCCGCCCGGCATTGACGACGAGGCGCTCGTCGCCGCGGGTGTGCTTGAGCCAGATGCCCGCCGACATCACCGCGATCGCGGGGTCGCCGTCGCCGAAGACCTGCTTCTCCCGGCGGTCGTGCAGCGCCGTCAACGCGGCCGAGAGCGGGTTGAGGGTGGTGACGACGACGGCTCCGAGCAACGCCGCGACGAGGCAGGCCGGGGCCAGGAACTGCCAGGCGGAGACGCCGGCGGCGCGGACCGCGACGAGCTCGCCCGAGCGGTTCAGCCGGGAGAACGCGAGCATCGCGCCGAACAGCACGGCAAAGGGCCAGATCCGGTCGAGCAGCGAGGGCAGGTGCAGCGCCGTCAGCTCGATCGCGGTGAGCCAGCCGACGCCGCGTTCGGCGGTGGTGCGAAGGTTCTCGACGAGATCGATGAGGAAGGCGAGGACTGCGAAGGCGAGCGCGACGATCAATATGCTCGCGAGCGTTCGGCGCCCGACATAGCGGCCGAGCGTGACCGGCAGGACGACCAGTGGCCGACGGATCCGGGCCTCGTCGCGCTCAGGCCGCATGGGCGGGCGCCGGATGCGGGCGGCCGCGTGCCAGCAGCACGAGGCAGCCGAGGATGGGCACGGTCGGCACGAGGTAGAGCATCGGCACGAGCCGGAGATCGGACTTCACGAAACTCAGCGTCACGAGCGACAGGATGACGAGGACGAAAGCGATGACGGTCGCCGCCGACAGCGCCTGCCAGGCGCTGTCGCGGACCGAGCGGTAGCGCAGGATGCAGGTTGCCGCCACGAGCGGCAGGGCCAACGAGACCAAGGGCCAAGACAGGCGCTGGTGGCCCACGGCGATGCGCTCCGCCCGCTCGGCCGGATCGTCCAAGCTCGCCGGGGGCCGCAGGAGCTCGCCCAGACGGAGCTCGCGGTTCTTGAGCGAGCGTTCGGCTTCCGCTTCGCCCCGAACGAGGTCGAGCGACGTCTCGCGAAAGCGCACGATGGACAGCGCCCCGTCGGCGTCCTGCTCGTGGTAGCTGCCGTTCTGCAGGCGCAGCAGCGGGCCAAGCTCGCCCTTGAGGAGCTGGCCCCGCTCGGCCAGCAGCGTCACCTGTCGGTCGTCGTCGCGGGTGTCGTGGACGATGATGTCGCCGTACTCGCCGGGCCCGAGGCGGCGCTCGACGTAGACCGTCAGCTCGTCGGTGATCGCCGAGAAGACCCGCGGCTCGATGCTGATCCTCGACAGGCTCTGGCGAATGTCGAACTGCAGCTCGCGAAAGTGCCGGTAGGCCGAGGGCATGACCACCAGGCTCACCGCATAGCCGGCGAGGACGAACACGAGGCCGAGGACGACGGCGCCGCGCGCGATCTGCAGGTCCGATAGGCCGATCGCGCGAAAGATGGCGAGCTCGCTCTCACAGCGCAGGCGATGATACCCCGCGAGCGCACCGATGAAGGCCGCGAACGGCAGTACGACGAGAACGAGCGAAGGAACCAGCAGCGAGGTCAGGTAGACGAAGCGGCCGACGGAGAGCCCCTTGTTGACGATCAGGTCGACGAAGCGCAGCGACTGCGAGAGCCACACCGCACCGGCGAACGCGACCAGCGCGAGAAGCGTCGGCTGGGCGAGCTGGCGAAGGATGTAGCGGGCGTAGATCGGCATCGCCCCATCATAGATGATGTCGCCGACCGTGCCAGAGCCGCCCGGCTGTTGCGTTCCGGCGCCGGTCGTGCTTCGCCGAGAGCCGTAGCCAAGGCGGGGGCGTGATGGAACTGAGCTTCGAACCTCCGGCGACGACGGGCAGCGGCACGCTCGCCGTCCTCGTCGCCAAGGACGCGGCCCTGGGGGCGACGGCGTCGGCCGTCGACGCCGCCTCGGACAGGCTGATCGCTCGTGCCCTGGCCTTGGCGCCGCCGCCCCTGGAGCGCGGGCAGGTCGTCGACGTCGTGCTGCCCGAGGGGCGGGCCGCCGGCTTCGAGCGCGTGCTGCTCATCGGCGCCGGCGACGCCTTGAAGCTCGACGCGGCGGCGGCCCTCGAGCTCGGCGCGGCGCTCGCCCGGGCGGCCGACGCCCGCGGCCTCGCGTCCCTGACCGTCGCCCTCGACGACGCACCAGCGGGCTCGGATGCGGCGACGTTCGCCGGCGCCGTCGCCGAGGGCCTGGCTTTGCGGACCTATCGCTTCGACGCCTTCAAGTCGACCTCCGCGACACGAGCCGCGCTCGCGAGCGCCGTGGTACGCACGTCCGCCGCCACCGAACTGGCGGCGCGGGCGCCGGCGCTCGCGGCTCGTGTCGCCGGCGTGCACCTGTGCCGCGACCTCGTCAATCGGCCGCCCAACGACCTCGGCACCGACGCCTTCGTCGCCGCGGCGCGCGAACTCGGTGCGCTCGGCGTCGAGGTCGAGGTGCTCGACCGCGAGCGGCTGGAGGCGATCGGGATGCGAGCCCTGCTCGGCGTCGCCCAGGGTAGCCGGATGCCGCCCTACGTCGTCGTCATGACCTGGCGGGGGGGCGGCGACGACGCGGCGCCGCTGGCGCTGGTCGGCAAGGGCGTGGTCTTCGATTCCGGCGGGCTGTCGCTCAAGCCGCCGAAGAGCATGGAGACGATGAAGTGCGACATGGCCGGCGCCGGCACCGTCGTCGGCGCGATGCGCGCGCTCGCCACGCGGAAGGCCAAGGCCAACGTCGTGGGCGCGATCGGCCTCGTCGAGAACATGCCGTCGGGCACCGCGCAGCGGCCGGGCGATGTCGTCGCGGCGCTGTCGGGCCAGACCATCGAGGTTCTCAACACCGACGCCGAAGGCCGTCTCGTCCTGGCGGACATGCTCTGGTACGTCCAAGACCGCTTCAAGCCGCGCGCGATGATGGACTTCGCGACGCTCACCGGCGCCGTCATCACGGCGCTCGGCCACGAGCACGCGGGGCTCTTCGCCAACGACGACACACTCGCCGGCCAGATCGAGGCGGCGGGTCGGGCGACCGGCGAGACGGTCTGGCGGCTGCCCTTGGGCGAGGCCTTCCACCGCCAACTCGACAGCGCCACCGCCGACCTGCGGAACATCGGCCGGCCGGGTGAGGCCGGCGCGGTGGTGGCCGCGTGCTTTCTCGAGCGGTTCGTCAACGAGGTCCCCTGGGCGCACGTCGACCTCGCCGGAACCAGCTTCGTCGAGAGCGAGCATCCGCTCGCCGGCAAGGGCGGCACCGGCTGGGGCGTCCGGCTCGTCGACCGCCTCGTCGCCGACGGCTTCGAGGGTCGAGGCGGCGAGGGCTGAGGTGGCGGTCGAGGAGGCCGGCTTCTACCACCTGACGCGGCAGCGGCTGGAGGAGGCGCTGCCGGCGCTCTTGGGACGCGTGCTCGATCGCGGGCTCCGGGCCGTCCTGGTCGCCCGCGACGCCGCGCAGCTGGCGCATCTCGACGGCGTGCTCTGGACCTATCGCCCCGACAGCTTCCTCGCCCACGGCGCCGCCGCCACGGGCTTTGCCGAGCGCCAGCCGATCTGGCTCGCCAAGGTGGTCGAGAACCCCAACGGCGCCGCCGTGCTCGTCGTCGTCGACGGTCTGATGCCCGAGGCGGACGCACCCTTCGCCCGCGTCGTCGATCTCTTCGACGGCGGCGACGTCGCGGCGGTCGCCGCGGCCCGCGAGCGGTGGCGCGCCTGGCGGTCGCGGCGGGGCACGAGGCTCGTCTACTGGCAGCAGCGGCCGGAGGGCGGCTGGACCAAGGCGCGCGAGGAGGCCGCCGCGACAACCTGAACACGACGAGCGGACGTGACGCCGCCTGCGATTGCCGCCATGGTCTAAAGAGATCCGCTCGGGGGGATGCCATGGAGCGCGTGCGTCGTCGCCTCGCTGCCGCCACGTGCCTCATGGGGCTCGCCTGGGTCACGGCCGCCGCCGCGACCGACCAGCGGGTCGACTTGGAGCTGGTCCTCGCCGCGGACATCTCGCTGTCCATGGACCTGCGCGAGCTGCGCCTGCAGCGCGCCGGCTACGCCGCCGCGATCACCGCACCCGAGGTCGTCGACGCGATCGTCCAGGGCTTCGACGGCAGGATCGCGGTGACCTTCGTCGAATGGGCGGGCGTCGCCGAGCAGCACGTGACCGTGCCCTGGCAGCTCATCGCCGGGCCCGGCGACGCCGCGCGCTTCGCCGCGACGATCGCCGAGGCGCC
>CAYZSE010000072.1:10361-17145 GCA_964481035.1 uncultured Geminicoccaceae bacterium
TCATCGCCGGGCCCGGCGACGCCGCGCGCTTCGCCGCGACGATCGCCGAGGCGCCTTTGCGCCGCGCTCGGCGCACCTCGATCTCGAGCGCGCTGGGCGCCGCCGCGGCGCTGTTCGACGACAACGGCTTCGCGGGTCATCGCCGGGTCATCGACGTCTCGGGCGATGGCCCGAACAACCAGGGCAAGGCGGTCCACGCCGTCCGCGACCGCGTCGTCGCCGCGGGCATCGTCGTCAACGGCCTGCCGCTGATGCTCGATCCGCTGCCGGTCGACTGGTACAACATTCCCGATCTCGACGCCTATTACCGCGAATGCGTGATCGGCGGCATCGGCGCCTTCTACGTCCCGGTGCAGCGGATGGACGAGTTCGCCGAAGCCCTGATCCGCAAGCTCGTCCTCGAGATCGCGGGCCCCGCCCCGACGCCACGGCCGATCCCCGCCGCGGCCGCGGCCCCCACCTACGATTGCCTGATCGGCGAGAAGCTCTGGCGCCAACGGATGCGCTATCTCGAATAGCCGCAGTAAGCGAGCACCGGGTCGGCGGCGGCGCCGCGTCCCGGCGGCGATCTCAGTTCGTGGTGGCCCGCGCCAGCCCTTCGCCCTTGATGCCGGCGATGTAGCGATAGACCGCCAGCGCGCGGTTGACATGGCTCTCGTCGCGCAGAAGCGGCATCGACAAGGCCGAGCTCGCCAGCGCGAAATAACGGTAGACACCGTCGGATTCGCGCTCGACCCAGAGATGGCTCGCGATGTCGCCGGGATCGGCGATCGGCACACCGATCAGCCGGGCGGCGGTGACGTTGTGGCTCGTGATGGCGAAACCCGCGTCGTCGAGCCTCTCGATCTCGACCGCGTTGACGACGGGGCCGACGGGCTCGGCGTCGTCGTACATGAGGTACAGCGTCGCCCCGCTCTTGAGCTCGGCGAGCGTATAGTCGGCCCGCGCCCGTCCGGCGTTCGGGCCCTCGAGCGCATGGGCGGCCTCGAGCAGGGGCCGCCATCGGCCGTCGCTCGCCGACCAGTAGGTGATCGTCGTGTGCTGGGAGACGCTGCCGAGCTTGGCCAGCAGGTGGCGGCCGTCGAGCGGGCTCTCGAAACGCCCGGCGACGGCGACGTAGACCGCGCCGTCGCGCCGCTCGATGCCGCTGCAGGCCGCCGGCTGCCAGCCGGCAGGGAGATCGTCCGCCTTCCACAGGCTTACCAGAGGCGGCTCACCGACCGATGCGAACGCCTGATGCGATGGGCCGGCGCAGGGCGGGACCGGCGCTGCCTGGACGCCCTCGGCCCGCGCGGACGGCGCTTGCGCCGAGGCGAGGCCCGCGATGAGCAGCCCGATGCGGACGTGGAGGCGCAATCGCATGAATGGTCTGCCCGTCGTCGTTACGGGGAACGGTCGTAGCTCGGCTCGGCGTCGTCGGCCGCCTCGGAGCGAGGCCGTCGGACACGCGATTTCACGAACGCGTGTATGATTGCAAATATCGGCGATGGCTAGGGCCAATCAGCCGCGGGTAGACCTCCGCCTTTCGGCTCACGGGGGGCCGAGGGACCGGGTCGGGGCAGGCGAGGCTGACGGGGTCGCGAGCCGGGTGCCGGCGCCGGGACGAATAGCGGTCGCGCGTCGCCTTCTGGCGCGGATCGTCTGCGCCCGCGCGCAGCGCCGCTGAGGTTCCGGCGCGCGCCCGCCGCGGCGCCGGCATGGCTCGGCCGGCCGCCGCGGTGTAGAGGGGCCCCGGGCCGATCATGGAGGTCATCGATGACGCTGCGCGACGAGAGTGAGCGCCGCCCGGGTGCGGGTTGGGCGCGCTTTACGCCGAGCCCGCTGGGTGTCGCCTTGGCGACGCTCTTCTTCTGTGCGTCGCTGACGCCCTCGCTGGCGCCGCGCGATCCCGTCCTGCAGGGCTTCTTGAGCGGCGTCGTGGCGCTCATCGGCTATGAGATCGGGGTCCTGCTGGCGCGGCTCTGGCGGTTCATGGAGCTGCCGCGACCGCGCTGGCTCGCCGGCCGGCGGCGCCAGGCGCTGTTCTATTGTCTCATGGCCTTGGTGGTCGCCTTCTGCCTGTGGCGCGCCGCCGACTGGCAGAACGCGACGCGCCTGATCTTCGGGCTCGAGCCCGTCGGCTCGGCGCATCCCTTGACGGTCGGCCGACTGGCGCTCCTGGTGCTGGTCGGTGGCTGGCTCGGCTTCCGCCTGCTCGGCATCCTCTTCGACCGGCTCGCGCTCGCCACGCGCCGCTGGCTGCCGCCGCGCGTCGGCCTCGTCGTCACCTTCGCGGCCATGCTCTGGCTGGTCTGGGCCGTCACCGACGGCGTGCTTCTGCGCCGGGCCTTCGAGGCGGCGGATGCGTCCTTCGAGGCCGCCGACCTCTTGATCGAGCCCGACATCCCCCAGCCGAGCGAGCTTGAACGGACCGGCAGCGCGGCCTCGCTGGTGGCGTGGGAGGAGATGGGCCGGCGCGGCCGGCAGTTCGTCGCCAACGTGCCGACCGTCGAGGAGATCGCCGAGTTCCACGCGGGCGTGGTGATGCAACCGGTGCGCGTCTATGTCGGGCGTCGCTCGGCGGACACGCCCGAGCAGCGGGCGCGGCTGGCGCTGGAGGAGCTGATCCGTGTCGGCGGCTTCGAGCGGTCGGCACTGGTCGTCGCGGTGCCCGTGGGGACGGGGTGGATGGACCCGGGCGCCCACGACACCCTCGACTTCATGCTCGGCGGCGACGTCGCGACCGTCGCGGTTCAATACTCGTACCTGACGAGCGTGCTCTCGCTCCTCGCCCACCCGGAATACGGCATCGCCCAGGCGCGCGCGTTGTTCGACGCCGTCTACGGCTACTGGATCACGCTGCCGGCGGACGAGCGGCCCGACTTCTACGTCCACGGCCTCAGCCAGGGCGCCTTCAACTCGCAGATGACGCTGCCGCTGCTCGACATGCTGGGCGACCCGATCAAGGGTGCCATGTGGGCGGGCTCGCCCTTCATCAGCCCCTACTGGCAGCGGGTCCGCGACCGGCGCCGGCCCGAGAGCCCGGCCTGGCGGCCCGTCTACGGCAACAGCTCGCTCGCGCGGGTGCTCAACCAGGGCGGTGCCGGGGCGGCGATCGACGCGCCCTGGGGGCCGATCCGGCTGGTCTTCCTCAACTATCCGAGCGACGCGATCGTCAACTTCACCTTCGATGCGGCCTTCCGCCGGCCCGATTGGATGCGGGCTTCGCGCGCGCCCGACGTCGCGCCCGAGTTTTCATGGTTTCCGCTGGTGACCATGTTCCAGCTCGGTCTGGATATGGTCATCTCGCTGCAGGTGCCGGGCTTCGGTCACTATTACCACGCCCCCGACTACATCGAGGCCTGGGCCGAACTGGTCGCGCCGGACGGCTGGACGACCGAGCGCGCCGCCGAACTCGAGGCGATCTTCGCCGCGCGCGGGCCCGCCTGGTGAAGCGCCGCCGGCTGTGGCTCGCCGGCGCGCTCGGCATCCTCCTCGTCGTCGCCGGGGCACTGGGCCTCAACACGCTCCGCGCGTGGCTCGGTCTCGCCCTCGTCGAGCACACGCCCGAGGCGCTCGGCGCGCGGCTGCGCGCCCACTACGCGATCACCCGCCCAGAAGGGGTGGGGCCGTTTCCGACGGCCTTGCTGTTCTCGGGGTGCGACGGCCCCAAGGACAACCTCACGCGGCTCGCAGCCGCACTCGCCGGCGCCGGCTGGGCCGCGGTCGTCGTCGACAGCCACGGCCCGCGCGGCTTGGACGAGGTCGAGCAGTGGCGGCTGGTCTGCGCCGGGCAGCTGCTGACCGGCGCGGAGCGGGCCGCCGACGTCGCCGTCGCCATCGACGACGCGCGCCGGATGGAGTTCGTCGACCCGACGCGCCTGGCCCTCGTCGGCGCCTCGCACGGCGGCTGGGCCGTGCTCGACCTGCTGGCGCTTCTGAGCGCCGGCGAGCTCTCGCCCATTCTCGCGCGATGGCCCGAGAGCATCGAACGTGACGGCCTCGCGGGCGTACGCGCCGCGATCCTGCTCTATCCCTATTGCGGCGCCCTCAGCCGGGCGGCCGCGATCGGCTGGCGTGAGCCGATACCGACGCTGTTCGCGCTCGTCGCCGGCGACACGATCGCCGACGACGCCGACTGCCGCGCGCTCGCCCGCCGCCTGGCGGCCGCGGGCCGGCCCGTCGAGGTGCGCGTCTTCGAGGGCGTGACGCACGGCTTCGATCAGGCCGACAAGGCGACGCTCAGCACGCTCGAATTCGACCCGGAGGCCGCCGCCCGGGCCCGGGTGCTCGTCACCGGCTTCCTCGAGCGACACGCCGGGCGCTGAGCCCTCCGGCCTCGGTCGGACGCGAGCCGGCTTGACCTTCCATCTCGTGGAACCCTCATCTTCGAGGCGAGTTTGAGGAGGATGCCCATGGCGCTCGCCACCGCCGACGCTTCGACCGCCACCGTCAGCCTGCCCGTCACTGGCATGACCTGCGCCGGCTGCGCGCGGCGGGTCGAGACCGCGTTGCGCGAGGTCGAAGGCGTTGCCGCGGCCGACGTCAACGTCGCGCTCGAGCGCGCGGACGTGACCTATGCGCCCGGCACGGTCGGGCCCGAGGCGCTGGTCGACGCGGTCAAGGCCACGGGCTTCGGTGTCCGCGAGCAGCGCGTCCGGCTCGCGATCTCGGGCATGACCTGCACCTCCTGCGCGAAGCGGGTCGAGCAGGCGCTCCTGGCGGTGCCCGGCGTCGTCGGGGCCAGCGTCAACGTCGCCCTCGACAACGCCGAGGCTCGGCTCCTGCCCGACACCGCCGGCACCGGCGCGCTCGTTGCCGCCGTCGAGCGGGCGGGCTTTCAGGCGCGGACCGGCGAGGCCGTGGTCGAGAGCGGCACGGACGACAAGGCCGCGGCGCGGCGCGACCTCGTCGAGCTGACGGTCGCCGCCGTCCTCACCTCGCCGCTGGTCGCGCAGATGGTCCTCATGGTCCTCGGCGTCGGCTGGCACCTGCCGGCCTGGGGCGAGGTCCTGCTCGCGACGCCCGTGCAGTTCTGGATCGGCCGGCGGTTCTACAAGGCCGCCTGGCACGCCACGCTCCAGCGCGCGGGCAACATGGACCAGCTCGTCGTGCTGGGGACCAGTGCGGCCTATCTCTACAGCCTGTGGCTGGTGCTCACCCGGGGTGTAGCCGCCTCGGGCCAGCTCTACTTCGAGGCCGCGGCGGTCATCATCACGCTGATACTGCTGGGCAAGGTGCTGGAAGCCCGGGCCAAGCGCTCGGCGTCCGCGGCGCTGCGCGAACTCATGGCGCTCAGGCCCTCGCGGGCACGGGTGCTGCGGTCCGGCGAGGAGCACGAGGTCGACATCGCCGAGGTCGCCATCGGCGACATGGTGGTCGTCAAGCCCGGCGAGCGGCTGCCGGTCGACGGCACGATCGTGCGCGGCGAAAGCGAGCTCGACGAGAGCCTCTTGACCGGCGAGAGCCTGCCCGTGGCGCGGCGCCAGGACGACGCGGTCGTCGCCGGTGCCGTCAACGGGACGGGCCTCTTGCGCATCCGCGCCGAGCGCGTCGGCGAGGACACGACGCTCGCCAAGGTCGCCCGGCTCGTGGCCCAGGCGCAGGCCGGCAAGGCGCCGGTCCAGCGCCTGGTCGACCGCATCAGCGCCGTCTTCGTGCCGACGGTCCTCGCCGTCGCCGCGCTCACCTTAGCCGGCTGGCTCGCGGCGGGTGCGGCCTTCGAGCCGGCGCTCATCGCCGCCGTCTCGGTGCTCGTCATCGCCTGCCCCTGCGCGCTCGGCCTCGCCACGCCGACCGCGCTCGTCGCCGGCACGGGTGCCGCCGCCAAGGCCGGCATCCTCATTCGCGACATCGACACCCTGGAGCGCGCGCACCGCGTCGATGTCGTCGTTTTCGACAAGACCGGCACGCTCACGGAGGGGAAGCCGCGGGTGCAGCGGCTCGTCGCCGCGTCGGGGGTGGACGAGGACGAGCTGCTCGCGGTCGCCGCCTCGGCCCAGCGCGGCAGCGAGCACCCGCTCGGCCTGGCGATGGTCGAGGCGGCACGAGAGAGGGGCCTCGCGCTCGCGAGCCCGGAGCGGTTCGAGGCAAAGGTGGGCGAGGGGCTGGAGGCCGAGGTCGAGGGCCGCGCCGTCCGCATCGGCAAGGCGAGCCTCACCGGGTCCGATCCGGCGCTCGCGGGAGCGGCGGCCGAGGGCGAGGACGCGGGCCTGACGATGGTCTGGGTCGCCCGCGACGGCCATGTGCTGGGCCTCGTCGGCCTCGCCGACGCGGTGCGCGCGGACGCGAAGGACGCGGTCGAGGCGCTCAGGGCGCGCGGCGTGCCGTCGATCCTGCTCACCGGCGACAACCGGCGCACGGCCGAGCGGATCGGTCGCGAGGTCGGCATCCATGAGGTCGTCGCCGAGGTGCGGCCCGAGGACAAGGCCGCGCGCGTCCAGGCGCTGATCGCCGAGGGACGGCGGGTCGCGATGGTCGGCGACGGGGTCAACGACGCGCCGGCGCTGGCCGCGGCCGATCTCGGCATCGCCATGGGCTCGGGCGCCGACGTCGCGCTCGAGACCGCGGGCGTGACCTTGATGCGCGCCAGGCCCTCGCTCGTCGCCAGCACGCTGGAGGTGGCCGCGCGGACCCGGCGCAAGATCCGCCAGAACCTCGTCTGGGCCTTCGCCTACAACGTCGTCGGCATCCCGATCGCGGCGCTCGGCTTCCTCAGCCCGGCCGTCGCCGGCGCCGCCATGGCCGCCTCGAGCGTCAGCGTCGTCACCAACGCGCTCCTCTTGAAGCGCTGGACGCCGGGCGG
>CAYZSE010000073.1:0-14443 GCA_964481035.1 uncultured Geminicoccaceae bacterium
GCGAAGCACTCGCGTCGACCATCGGCTCGGATCGGCGCGACAAGCTCGCTGTCGTCGTCCTCGACGTGGCGCCGCCTTCGACCTCGTGAACGCGGAGATCGAACGATGTTCGGGATCGACGAGAGCAAGCCGTTTCGGCCGCTCAGGATCGCGGTGCTGACCGTGTCGGACAGCCGGAGCCTCGAGGACGACCGCTCGGGCGACGCGCTGGTGGCGCGGTTGGAGGCGGCGGGGCACGTGCTCGCCGGGCGCGACATCGTCGAGGACGATGCGGACGTCATCGCTCTGGTGTTCAACCGCTGGATCGACGATCCCACGGTCGAGGTCGTCATCAGCACCGGCGGGACCGGCGTGACCGGGCGGGACGTGACGCCCGAGGCGCTCGACCGGGTGATCGAGAAGCCGATCCCCGGCTTCGGCGAGCTGTTCCGGATGCTGAGCCATCAGAAGATCGGGACCTCGGCGCTGCAGTCGCGCGCCTGCGCCGGCGTCGCCAAGGGCACCTATCTCTTCGCGCTGCCGGGCTCGACCGGGGCCGTGCGCGACGGCTGGGATCTCATCCTCGAGGCCCAGCTCGACGTCCGCCACCGACCCTGCAACTTCGCCGAGCTGATCCCGCGCCTGCGCGAGCACGAGGGCGGCTGAGAGCGGATTGGCGGGTTGCCGCGGCGTTTGCTATGACCATCGCGAGCGTCGGTGCCGCGGCATGGGCGCAGCAGGGAGGACAACAAGATGGACATGACCGGCGAGTACCGGATCCCCGCCCCGCGCGAGACGGTGTGGAAGGCCTTGAACGATCCGGAGGTCCTGCGCGCCGCGATCCCCGGCTGCGAGGAGCTGAACCAGGTCGCCGAGAACGAGCTGACCGCGAAGGTCACGGCGAAGATCGGCCCGGTCAAGCAGAGGTTCACCGGCGACGTGTTCCTCGAGGACGTCAACGCGCCGGAGAGCTACCGCCTGCGCGGCGAGGGCAAGGGCACCGCCGGCTTCGCCAAGGGCGGCGCGAGGGTGACGCTGAGCGAGGACGGCGTCGAGACCGTCCTGCGCTACGAGGCGCACGCCGACATCGGCGGCAAGCTGGCGCAGCTCGGCTCGCGCCTCGTCCAGGGCACCGCCAAGAAGATGGCCGACGACTTCTTCTCCAACCTCGCCCGGCAGGTGACGACCGCGCAGGGTGAGGCCAAGGCGTTCGAGGAGAAGATCCATGTGCCGGGCGCGGCACCGGCCGAGGCGCCGGCGCCCGAGCGGCCCTCACCCAAGGCGGACGTGCCCCGCCGCGCCGCCGCTGCCGCCGAGGCCGCGGCGCGGCTGACCGCGGAGCGCGCGGCGGGCGTGGCACACGGCAAGCCGATCTGGCAGCGACCGATGGTCTGGGCCGCGGTGGTCGCCGTGCTGGTTTTGCTGCTTATCTTGAGCTGACGAGGGCGGCGATCGCCCCAGGGAGGAAATCGATGGCGGAAGTTTCGTTCACGGTGAACGGCAATGCGGTAACGGTGGAGGTCGAGCCCCGCACCCTGCTCGTGGAGGCGTTGCGCCAGAAGCTGGGCCTCACGGGCACGCACGTGGGCTGCGACACCTCGCAGTGCGGCTGCTGCGTGGTGCACGTGGACGGCGCGTCGGTGAAGGCCTGCGCCATGCTGGCGATGCAGGCCGAGGGTGCGTCGATCACGACGATCGAAGGGCTGGCGCAGGGCGAGGAGCTGCACCCGGTCCAGGCCGCCTTCCGCGAGCATCACGGCCTGCAGTGCGGCTTCTGCACGCCGGGCATGATCATGAGCGCCACCGACCTTCTGCAGCACAACCCGAGCCCGAGCGAGGGCGAGATACGGGAGTGGCTGGAAGGCAATATCTGCCGCTGCACGGGCTACCACAACATCGTCAAGGCCATCCAGGCGGCGGCGGCGACCATGTCCGGGAGCAAGATCGCCGCCGAATGAGCCACGCAGATCAGGGAGCTGAACGAATGACCGACAACGGCATTGGCGTGCGCACCGCGCGCAAGGAAGACAAGCGCTTCATCACCGGCCACGGCCGCTACACCGACGACATCGACCTGCCGGGCCAGGCTTTCGCCTTTTTCGTGCGCTCGCCCGTCGCACACGCGAGGCTCGCCCGCCTCGACACCAGCGCCGCGCGGGCGGCGCCCGGGGTCCTCGGGGTGCTCACCGGCGAGGACGTCGCCATCGACGGGATCGGCGGGCTGATCTGCGGCTGGATGGTCAAGTCCAAGGACGGCTCCGAGATGAAGGCCGGCGCGCACCCGATCCTCGCCAAGGACAAGGTGCGCTATGTCGGCGATCACGTGGCCGTCGTCGTCGCCAGGACCTACGCCCAGGCCCGCGATGCCGCCGATCTGGTCGAGGTCGACTACGACGAGCTGCCCGCCGTCGTCGATCTCGCCACGGCCCGGTCCGGCGCGGCGGTCCACGACGAGGTCGAGCGCAACACGGTCTACGAGTGGGCGCTCGGCGACCAGGTGGCGACCGAGGCGGCGTTCGCGAGCGCCGCGCACGTCACGACCATCGAGATCACCAACAACCGGCTCGTCCCCAACGCGCTGGAGCCGCGCGCCGCGATCGGGCAGTACGATCCGGCGAGCGAGCAGCACACCCTCTACACCACGAGCCAGAACCCGCACGTGGCGCGGCTCGTCATGTCGGCCTTCGTCGGCCTCGCCCCCGAGCACAAGTTCCGCGTGGTGGCCCCCGACGTCGGCGGCGGCTTCGGCTCGAAGATTTTCATCTACGCCGAGGAGTGCGTCTGTCTCTGGGCCGCGCGCAAGCTCGGCGTACCCGTGAAATGGGTCGCCGAACGCGGTGAGAGCTTCCTTTCGGACGCGCACGGCCGCGACCACGTCACCGAGGCGAGCCTCGCCCTCGACGCCGACGGCAACTTCACCGGCCTGAAGGTTCACACCACGGCCAACATGGGCGCCTATCTCTCGACCTTCGCGTCGGCGATCCCGACCTACCTCTATGCGACGCTCTTGGCCGGCCAATACAAGACACCGGCGATCTACTGCGAGGTCGACGCGCTCTACACCAACACCGCCCCGGTCGATGCCTATCGCGGCGCCGGCCGCCCCGAGGCGACCTATCTCGTGGAGACGATCGTCGAGGAGGCGGCCAGGGAAACCGGCCGGGATCCGGCGGAGCTGCGCCGGCAGAACTTCATCCGGCCGGACCAGTTTCCCTACCAGACACCGGTCGCGCTCACCTACGACACCGGCGACTACGAGGCGCATCTCGATGCCGCCCTGGAGCTCGCCGACTACCGGGGCTTCCCGCAGCGCAAGGCCGAGGCGCAGGCGCGCGGCAAACTCCGGGGCATCGGTTTTTCCTGCTACATCGAGGCCTGCGGCATCGCGCCGTCGCAGGTGGTGGGGGCACTCGGCGCCGGCGTCGGCCTGTGGGAGGCCGGCAAGGTTCGCTTCAGCGTCACCGGCAAGCTGCAGGTGTTCACCGGCTCGCACAGTCACGGTCAGGGCCACGAGACGACCTTCGCCCAGGTCATGGCCTCCAAGCTCGGCGTGCCCTTCGCCGACGTCGAGATCCTGCACGGCGACACCGACCAGACGCCGATGGGCATGGGCACCTACGGCTCGCGCTCGCTCGCCGTCGGCGGCTCGGCCATCGTCAAGGCCGCCGAGAAGGTCATCGACAAGGGCAAGAAGATCGCGGCCCACCTCCTGGAGGCCAGCGAGGGCGACATCGACTTCGCCGACGGCACCTTCACCGTCCGCGGCACCGACCGCGCGAAGACGATCGGCGAGGTCGTCTTTGCGGCCTACGTCCCGCACGACTACCCCGAGGGCCTCGAGCCGGGGATGGAGGAGACGGCCTTCTACGACCCGGCCAACTTCACCTACCCCTCCGGGAGCTACATCTGCGAGGTCGAGGTCGACCCGGAGACCGGCAGGGTCGAGATCGTCAAGTTCACCGCCGTCGACGACTTCGGCAAGGTCGTGAACCCGATGATCGTCGAGGGTCAGGTCCACGGCGGGCTCGCCCAGGGCATCGGCCAGGCGCTCATGGAGAACACCGTCTACGACCCGGCGACAGGCCAGCTCCTGACCGGCTCCTACATGGACTACACCATGCCGCGGGCGGACGACCTGCCGAGCTTCGACGTCGCCACCACCGAGACCGCCTGCACCCACAACCCGCTCGGGGTGAAGGGCTGCGGCGAGGCTGGGGCGATCGGCTCGCCGCCGGCGCTGATGAACGCCATCGCGGACGCCGTCGGCGCCCGCGTCTCGATGCCGGCGACGCCGGAGAAGGTTTGGCGGGCCATCCACGCCGCCGCCCAGGCCGCCGAATAAAGGGAAAGCAGCGATGTACGCCTTCGACTATCACCGCCCGTCCAGCCTGCAGGAGGCGCTCACGCTCCTCAAGGGCGCCGACGACGGCAAGTTCATGGGGGGCGGGCAGACCTTGATCCCGACCCTGAAGCAGCGCCTCGCCATGCCATCGGACATCGTCGACCTCGGCGGCGTCCGGGAACTCGCTGGCATCTGCGAGGACGGCGACGCGCTCGCCGTCGGCGGGATGACCAAGCACGCCGACGTCGCCGGCTCCGAGCTGGTCAAGGCGAGGATTCCCGCGCTCGCCGAGCTCGCGCTGATGATCGGCGATCCGCAGGTCCGCAACCGCGGCACGCTCGGCGGCTCGATCGCCAACAACGACCCGGCCGCGGACTACCCCGGCGCCGTACTCGGCCTCGGTGCCACCGTCAGGACCGACCGGCGCGAGATCGCCGCCGACGACTTCTTCACGGGCATGTTCGAGACGGCGCTGGAGGAGGACGAGCTCGTCGTCTCGGTGCATTTCCAGGTGCCGAGCAAGGCCAAGTACATGAAGTTCCCGAATCCGGCCTCGCGCTACTCGATGGCCGGCGCCTTCGTCGCGATCACCGCTGGCGGCGTGCGGGTCGCGATCACCGGGGCCGCGCCGTGCGTCTTTCGTTGGCACGAGGCGGAGGAGGCCCTCACCGCCGGCTTCGACGCCGGTGCGCTCGACGCGCTCGTGATCGAGGCCGACGACCTCAACGCCGACATCCACGGCTCGGCCGACTATCGCGCGCACCTCGTCAAGGTCATGGCCAAGCGCGCGGTCCAAGCCCTGGGCTGAGCCCGACCACGACGGGCGACCGTGGCGCGGCCCGGCACCGCGCGCTTTTTTTCACGGGCGGCGCTCGGTTTTTGGTCGAAGCGGCTAAGGTCCAGGCACGGCGGGCGGCCGCGCCTTGGTAACGTCTGCGTGTTCTGGTGGCGCCATCGGCGGCGGGTCTCGCTGCGGCGCGGCGCCCCCTTCGTGCGTTGTGGAGGGCTCATGGACGAAGCGGTGCGCCGCGCCGCGTGCAGGCTCGCCGATCCCGAGGCGGCAGCCGGCGAGCTCGGCGCTGCGTTCGGCGCCATCGATCCTGCGCTCGTCCTGGTCTTCTGCGCGGAACGCTATCGTACCGACCGCTTCGCGGCCGCCCTCGATGCCGCCTTCGCCGGCGCGGTCGTCGTCGGCTGCACGACCGCCGGCGAGATCGGGCCCGAAGGCTACGCCTCCGACAGCGTGAGCGCCGTCGCTTTCGCCCGCGGCCACTTCTCGGTCACGGCCGGCCTGCTCCCCGGGCTCGGCGGTCTGGAGATGGCGCGCGCCACCGAGTTCGCCGTCGGCCTCGCCGAGCGGATGGCCCAGCGCGGCCGCAACCTCGGCCAGGACGTCTTCGGCCTGATGCTGATCGACGGCCTCTCCGGCCGCGAGGAGCTGGTCGCGAGCTGCATCGGCAATGCGCTCGACGGGGTGCCGCTGTTCGGCGGCTCGGCCGCCGACGGCCTACGCTTCGAGCGGACGGCGCTGTGCCATCGCGGCCGCTTCCACGACGACGCCGCGGCGCTCGTCCTGGTCGAGACCCGACATCGCTTCCGGGTGTTCAGGAGCCAGAACTTCGTCGCCAGCGACGACAAGCTCGTCGTCACCGACGCCGACCCCCCGCGCCGGCTCGTCCGCGAGTTCAACGCCGTGCCGGCCGTCGAGGAATACGCGCGGCTGAACGGTCTCCAAGCAGACCGCCTCGACCCCACGGTCTTCGCCACCCATCCCCTGGTGGTCAAACTCGGCGGCGCGGAGTACGTGCGGGCCGTCCAACGGGCGCACGCGGACGGCAGCCTCTCCTTTTACGCCAAGATCGAGGAGGGCCTGGTGCTGAGCACGGCGGAGGAGCGCAACGTGCTCGACAACCTGGAGGGGTTGTTCGTCGAGCTGCGCCGCCAGCTCGGCCCGCCCATCGTCGTCATCGGCTTCGATTCGATCCTCCGGCGGCTGCATCTCGGCGAGAGCGGCACGCTCGCGCGAGCGAGCCAGCTCATGCGTGACAATCGCGTCGTGGGATTTAATACGTTCGGTGAGCAGTTCGCGTCGATGCACGTCAATCAGACGTTCACCGGCGTGGCCATCGGGCGGGAGACGCGGTGAAGGGGCAACTACAACGCAGCAGCCGGACGGCTCTGCTCGAAGCCGAGAACGCCAAGCTCCGCAAGATCAACCAAGTTCTCATGGGGCGCGTCGAGCGCAGCATGGACCTGCAGGGCAACGACTTCTCGCTGTTCGAGACGGCGATACTGCTCGAAGGGCGCGTTACCGAGCGGACCGCGGAGCTCAAGCGCGCGCTCGAGGAGCAGCAGCGCCTCAACGCCGCGCTGGAGGAGGCCAAGCGGCAGGCGGACGAGGCCAACCT
This sequence comes from uncultured Geminicoccaceae bacterium, assembly GCA_964481035.1. Classification (GTDB taxonomy): domain Bacteria; phylum Pseudomonadota; class Alphaproteobacteria; order Geminicoccales; family Geminicoccaceae; genus JAAAPF01. The sequence continues at coordinate 6,730 of CAYZSE010000073.1, forward strand.
GTCGAAGACCCGTTTCCTCGCGGCCGCCAGCCACGACATTCTCCAGCCGCTGAACGCCGCCCGCCTCTTCCTCTCGGCGTTGGCCGATACCGAGCAGCAGCCCGAATCCGCCCGCCTCATCGGCCGGGTCGATGCCGCCTTCGAATCGGTCGAGCGGCTCTTGGGTGCGCTCTTGGACATCTCCAAGCTCGACGCCGGGGTCATGCGCTCGGCCGTCAAGGACGTCGACCTCGGTGGCCTCCTCGCGACCACCGCGACCGAGTTTCAGCCGGTGGCGGCAAGCAAGGGGCTCAAGTTGCGCTACGTGCCCGTCCGCTGCACGGTGCGCACCGACGGTCATCTGCTCGTCCGGATCATCCGCAACTACCTGTCCAATGCCATCCGCTACACCAAGAGCGGCTCGGTCCTGCTGGGTTGCCGCCGCGAGCGCGACGCCGTCCGCGTCGAGGTTCTCGACACCGGCGCCGGCATGCCGCCCGACAAGCTCGAAGAGATCTTCGAGGAGTTCAGCCGCCTGGTCGGTGCCGCCGAGGACTACGAGCGCGGCTTCGGGTTGGGCCTCGCCATCGTCCGCCGCATCGCGCGCATGCTCGACCATCCGCTCTCGGTGCGCTCGGTCGAGGGTCGCGGCTCGTGCTTCGCGGTGCGCGTCCCGGTCGTCGCCTGGCGCTCGCTCGAGACCGACCGGCGGCCGAGCGCCGCCGCCAGCGGGCCCAACGTGCTCGAAGGCAGCGTCATCGTCGTCATCGAGAACGAGCCCGCGATCCTCGAGGCGATGGTGACGGTGATGGAGAGATGGGGCTGCGAGGTCGTCGCCGGCACCTCGCTCGCCGCCGCCAGGGCCGCGTTCGCGCCCGACGCCAGAATCACCGCGATCATCGCCGACTACCACCTCGACGAGCAAGCCAATGGCCTCGACGCGATCTTGGCGCTGCGACAGGCGATCGGCCGTGCCGTGCCCGGCTTGGTCGTGACCGCCGACCGGACGGCGGAAGTGCGCAAGCGGATCGACGCCGCGGGCTGCATGGTCCTCAACAAGCCCGTTCGTCCCGGGCGGCTGCGCTCGCTCCTTTCCCACCTCGTCGTCACCGACGACGAAGGAGGGCAATGACCTCCAATCGCGGCTCAGCCGGGGATCGATTCCTTGGAGAAGTGCTTCTGCGCGGCCAGCACCGCCTGGGTGCGGCTGTGGACGCGCAACTTCCGCAAGATCGCCGTGATGTGCGCCTTCACCGTCGTCTCGGCGACATCGAGCTCATAGGCGATGATCTTGTTGGGCTTGCCTTCGGCGATGAGCGACAGCACCCGCATCTGCTGCGGCGTCAGCGCGGACATCCGCTTGGCGATCTCCAGCCGCTGCTTCTCCTCGTCCGGCAGATCACCGTCGATTCGGGCGTTCTCGGGGACGAAGATCTCACCGTCGAGCACGCTCTGAATCGCCTTGGCGATCTCGTGGCGGCCCAAGGATTTCGGGATGAAGCCGGCCGACCCGAAGGTGATCGCCTCACGGATGGTCGCCGGCTCCTCGGTCGCCGAGACGACGACGACGGGTATCTCCGGGTGCGACTGACGAAGGTCGACCAGGCCCGAGAAGCCCGTGACGCCGGGCATCTTCAAGTCGAGGAGGATCAGGTCGAGGTCTTCGTGCTGGCCGACGACGGCCTTGATGCCGTCGAGATCCTGCGCCTCGAGGACCGCGTTGTCCTCACCCTCGCAAGCGTCACCGAGAGCGACGCGCAAGGCCTCGCGAAAGAGGGGGTGGTCGTCGGCGATGAGGACTTTGGCCATGGACGATGCCTCCTGTTACATACAAAGCGATCTGTTCGCATCTTTGCCCCGAAGGTCCAATCCTAAATCGCCGTCGCGGCGTCGGGCCGCAGTGGACGAAAGGAGGTCCTGGCCGTGCCATCAACCGTCGCCGTGGTCTTTGATCTCGACGGCACGCTGATCGACAGCGCGCCCGATCTCCACGTCGCGGCGAACCGGCTGCTAGCCGAGCACGAGCTGGCGCCGCTCACGCTCGCCCAGGTGCGGAGCATGGTCGGCGAGGGCGTCGCGCGTCTTGTCGAGCGCCTCTTCCGCGCCGCCGGCAGGCCCCTCGACGAGCCTGGCCTGCGCCGCGCCGCCGACCGCTTTCGCGCGCTCTACCTGGAGCGCGCCTGCGTCCTCACGCGGCCGATGCGCGGCGCCTCGGCGTGCCTCGACACGCTCGCCGCCGCCGGGCGACGCTTGGCGCTCTGCACCAACAAGCCGGAGGCACACACGCGGGTCATCTTGAACGCGCTCGGCCTTGCCGCTCGGTTCGATACCGTCGTCGGCGGCGACACGCTGGCGGTCCGCAAGCCCGACCCTGCGCCGCTGCTCAAGTCGCTCGGCGATGTCGGGGCCGCGCCGTCGAGCGGGCTCTTCATCGGCGACAGCGCGACCGACCTCGAGACGGCCCGGGCCGCGGGCGTGCGCGTCGGGCTGGTCGAGGGCGGCTACGCGCGAACACCCGTGCGGGAAATGCCGGCGGACCATCATCTCACCAGCCTCGACGATTTGCCTGGACTCGTCGCAACGCTGGCGGCCGAGCCATGACCGGCGCACGAAAAAGCGGCGCCGTGGCTCGGCACGGCGCCGCCGGTCGTCAACGATCGGTTGGGCTCAAGAGCCCGACTTGGTGGCCGGCACGGGCGTCTGGATCGGCGCCTCTGCCGTCACGGTCGGCTTCGCCACGTCGGCAACGGTGTCTTGGTTGCCCCAGCTGCACTGCGCGTACGCGCTGGATACGGCAAGCAGGCTCACGGTGAAGGCGAGAGCGATGGCACGCATGAAGTTTCTCCCCTCGTCGATGCACATCTATCATGTTGCGCGGACGCGCGTCTTGGCAAGGTTTCATTTCGCGTTCACGGCGAGCGGGCGAGGATGAGCGGTGATCTGGAGGGCCTGCTCGTCGTCGGGGTCGAGCAGGCGGTGGCGGCGCCCTACTGCACTGCGCGGCTGGCCGATGCCGGCGCCCGGGTCGTCAAGGTCGAGCGGCCCGAAGGCGACTTCGCGCGGCGCTACGATCGCCACGTCCAGGGCGAGAGCGCCTATTTCGTCTGGCTCAACCGCGGCAAGCAGTCGTGCCGCCTCGACCTCAAGGACGAGGCCGACCGGGCGGTCCTCGCCAACATGGTCGCGGCCGCCGACGTGCTCGTCCAGAACCTCGCCCCTGGCGCGATGGCGCGCCTGGGCTTCGGCTCCGCCGATCTTCGCGCCCGCCACCCGCGGCTCGTCACCTGCGACATCACCGGCTACGGCGCGAGCGGTCCCTATCGTGAGCAGAAGGCCTACGACCTGCTCGTCCAGGCCGAGAGCGGGCTCTGCGCGGTCAACGGCGGCCCCGAGGGACCGGCGCGGGTCGGGGTCTCGGTCGGCGACATCGCCTGCGGGCTCAACGCCTTCGCGGCGATCTTGCAAGCGCTGATCGCCCGCGGCGTGACCGGAAGGGGGCGCGGCGTCGAGCTCTCGCTCTTCCACAGCCTCGCCGACTGGATGAACGTGCCGGATCTGCAGTACCGCTACGGCGGCCATGTCCCGGCTCGCCTCGGGCTGCATCATCCCACCATCGCCCCCTACGGCGCCTACGCCTGCGGCGACGGTGCCGCGGTCTTGCTCTCGATCCAGAACGAGGCCGAGTGGCGCCGCTTCTGCGCCCGCGTGATGATCGACCCCGCGCTCGCCGACGACGCCCGCTTCGCCACCATGCCCGAGCGCGTCGCCAACCGCCCGGCGCTCGACGCCCGCATCCTCGAGCGCTTCGCCACGGCGGACCGCGAGACCGTGGTCGGCTGGCTCGGGGCCGCCGGCATCGCCTACGGCCGTCTCTCGAGCGTCGACGACCTCGCCCGCCACCCGCAGCGCCGCGAGCTCGACCTCGAGACGCCGGCGGGGCCCGTCCGCATCCTCGCCCCGCCGGTCATGGGCGAGGCGGCACCCACCGCGCTCGGCCCGGTCCCGGCGCTGGGCGAGCACGACGCGCTCGTCCGCCGCGATTTCGGGCCGGGCTGATGTACGGCGCCTGGCTCCATCCCGACTTCCAGATCCGCCCCTACTGGTGGGACGAGGCGCCCCCGCAGCCGGCGGGCGACGCGCCGCCGGACGAGGTCGACATGGCCATCGTCGGCGGCGGCTATGCGGGATTGAGCGCCGCCCTCGAGCTCGCCCGCGCCGGCCGCAGCGTCGCCGTCTTCGAAGCCCGCGGGCTCGGCGAGGGTGCGAGCTCGCGCAATGGCGGCCTCGTCTCGGCGTCCTTGAAGATCGGGCCGGGCGTCGCCCGCCGGCTCGGCCCAGCGCAGGTCGCACGCCTGCAGGCCGAGGCCGGCTCGGCCTTCGACCACCTCGAGGCGCTGATCGCGCGCGAGCGGCTCGATGCCGGCTATGTCCGCTCCGGCCGCTTAGTCTGCGCCCACACCCACGCCGCGCGCCGCCGTCTCGCCGCGCAGGCGATCGCAGGCGCCCGGGTGGTCGAGCCCGAGGAGCAGCGCTCCGTCATCGGCAGCGACCACTACCGGGGCGGGCTCGCCGTCGAGCGCGCCGGGACACTCCACCCGGCCAAATATCACCAAGCGCTGCGTGACGCCGCTGCCCGCGCCGGTGCCCGGCTGTGCGCCGCCACGCCCGTCCGCGCGATCGCCCGCGAGACCCACGGCACTCTCGTCCGGCACGATGGCGGCGAGACCTGGGCCGGCGCCGTCATCGTCGCCACCAACGGCTACACGGGCGAGCCGTTCCCTTGGTTTCGCCGCCGGCTCGTGCCCGTCGCGAGCCACATGATCGCCACCGAGGAACTCGACCCCGAGATCGCCCGCGGGCTCAGCCCCGAAGGTCGCAGCTTCGCCGACACCCGCCGGGTGCTCGCCTATTTCCGCGTCGCTCCCGGCGGCCGTCGGCTCCTCTTCGGCGGCCGCGCCAGCTTCACCGGCGGCGGCGAGCGCGAGGCGGCGCTGCGTCTGCGCGACATGATGGTCCGCGTCTTCCCGCAGCTCGCCGCGGTGCGCCTCACCCACGCCTGGAAGGGCAACGTCGCCTTCACCCGCGATCGCCTGCCGCACCTCGCCTGGCACGACGGCATCCTCTACGCCGGCGGTTGCCAGGGCTCGGGCGTCGCCATGGCGACGTGGCTCGGCCATCGGGCCGCGGCCCTCATCGCGGGCGGGCGCAACGTCAAGAGCGCGTTCTTGCAGGACCGCTTCGACGCGGTCCCGCTCTACGACGGCACGCCCTGGTTCCTGCCGCTCATCGGCAATTTGTTCCGCCTCCGGGACCGGCTCGACCGGCTCACCGACCTCGGCTGAGCGGATCCGCGCAGACGGCGACCCGTTCGTCCCAGCCGGCGGCGATCACCAGCCGGCCCCGCACGGCCAGCGCCGCCGTCGCCCCTTCCACGAGCCGATCCGGTAGCCGCCAGACGCGGGCTTCGCCGTCGCCCAGCCGGGCGACCAGCGACGGGCCGGCGGTGGCCGACCAGCCGGCCATGAACAGCGCGAGGCGCCAGAGCCGGCGCGGCCCGGCGGCCCAGACCGCGCCGTCCTCGCCCACGACGAGGTTGTCGGGCGCGAAAGGCAGGCCGATCGCCGCACCGCTCGCGAGGTCGCGGACGGAGAAAGCGCGCGTTTCCGCGACAAGCAGCTCCGAGCCGCGCACCGCGATCCCGTTGGCAAAGCGAAGACCGGCCGCCACCGCCCGGCCCTCGCCACCATCGAGCGCCATGACGAAGGCCGCGGGCCGGTTCAGCACCCGCTCGAGCCACAGCGCCAAGCCGCCGCAGGCGCCGCGGTCGTTGGTCACGAGCACCTCGGCGCCGCGCAAGGCGACGTCGTTCGGCCCGCAGAGCCGCGCGTCGGCGAAGCGGCCGACGTGCCGCAGGCGGTTTTCCGCGACGGTGAAGCGGTCGACGACGGGGCCGCCATCGGTGCGGTTGACGACGGCGATCCGGCCGTCGGCATGGGCGAGGCCGTGCGGCCGGAAGCCGCCGGGCGGCAGACCCTCGACCTCGAGCCGCTCCAGTTTCGGCGTCGCCGCGTCGAGCTCGCCGAGCGGCCAGGCGTAGAGCCCGCCTTCGGTACCGCTGCGCCGGTCGTAGGCCGAAAGCAGCAGGCGGCCAACGGCTCCATCCAGGGCGAGATCCTCGACGCCGACGACGCTGCGGCCGTCGGCGTCCTCGAGTGCGACGGCGCGGCAGCTCTCCACCAGAGGCAAAAGGGCCTCCGCCGGCGCGCCGCCCAACGCCGCCAGCAGCGGACCGATCGCGACGAGCCCCCGTGACCTTTTCACCAACTCACCTACCTATGCGATCGAGACGAGGAGAGCTTCCATGCCCGACGCCATCGCCGCCGACCGCTTCGAGCGCCTCGAGGCGCCGGGCGTGCCGCCTGCCGCGGCGCCGATGACCCGGCCCGAGCTGCTCATGGCGATGCGCACCAACGTTCTCACCATCTGGGGGCGGCCGGCCTACGAGGAGATGACGCTGACGGGCCCCTTCTTCGGCCAGCGCTCGATCTTCACCAACGACCCGGCCGGCATCAAGCGCGTGCTGGTCGACAACCCGCAAAACTACACCCGCACCGCCGCGACCTTCCGCATCCTCGGGCCCGTCATCGGCGACGGGCTGTTCTTGAGCGAGGGCGAGGAGTGGCGCCACCAGCGTCGGACGCTCTCGCCCGCCTTCACCCCCCGCGCCATGGGCATCGTCGCCCGGGTGACGGCCGAGGTCCTCGACGTCGAGGTCAGGCGCCTCAAGGCCGAGGCCCTGGGTGCCCACGACCTCATGCCGATGATCCAGCGCCTCGCCCTGGAGGTCGCCGGCCGGTCGATGTTCTCGACCGCCATGGACCGTCGAGGCCCGCAGCTCAGAAAGCTGTTCGAGACCTACGGTCGCGACTTCGGCCTGCCGTTTCCGAGCGACATCCTTCTGCCGGGCAACGTGACGGGCCCGGCGGAGGTCGCGCGGCGCCTCGCCGGCCGGCGCCTGTTGGATTTCGTCAAGGCGATGGTCGAGCAGCGCCAAAGGCTCGGCGCGCGCGCCGGCACCAACGACCTCTTCGAGCTGATGGCGACGGCGGTCGATCCCGAGACCGGCGAGGGCTTCGGCCTCGACGAGCTCAGGGACCAGTTCGCCACCTTCATCATCGCCGGCCACGAGACGACGGCACTCACCATCCTTTGGGCCTTCACCATGCTGGCGCGCGCCCCCAACCTGCAGGACGCCGTCGCCCGCGAGGCGGCGGGCCTCGACCTCTCGCCCGCGGGCGCGGCCAGGTCGGTCGGCGCCTTGAAGTTCACCCGCGCCGTCGTCGACGAGACGCTGCGGCTCTTCCCGCCAGCCTTCTTGATCGTCCGCGAGGCCAAGGGCGACGACGAGGTCGCGGGTGAGAAGGTGGCGAAGGGCGACGCCGTCTCGATCGCGCCTTGGGTCCTGCACCGCCACGAACGGCATTGGGACCATCCCACGGTCTTCGACGCGAGCCGCTTCTTGCCCGGCGCCGAGCCGCCCGCCAAGTACACCTATCTCCCTTTCGGCGCCGGCCCGCGGGTCTGCATCGGCGCCCAGTTCGCGCTGACCGAAGCCGTCCTGGCGCTCGCCCGCACGCTGCGCGAGGTCCGCCTCACCCTCGTCGACGACATCGCCGTCGAGCCTCTGGCCGTCGTCACCACCTACCCCAGCCCCATCCCGCTGTTCGAGGTCGAG
>CAYZSE010000073.1:14543-17016 GCA_964481035.1 uncultured Geminicoccaceae bacterium
GCGGCGCCGAAGGCGGTGGCGACGACGGGCATGATCGGCGACGTCGCGCACAACGTGGCGGGCGAGTGCATCGCGATCGAGACGCTGATGGGGGCGGGGGTCGACCCGCATCTCTACCAGCCGAGCGCCGGCGACGTGCGGACGTTCCAGGAGGCGGCGGCCATCCTCTACTCGGGCTATTCGCTCGAAGGGCAGCTCGGCGACGTGCTCGAGGCGTTGAGCGCCAGGAAGCCGACGCTCGGCGTGGCGCCGGCGGCGATCGACCCGAGCGACCTCATCACCACTCAGGACGTCTACGGCGTCGACCCGCACCTGTGGATGGACGCGCGGCTCTGGGCCGAGACGGCGCCGGCCATCGCGGCCACGTTGGCGGAGGTGGCGCCCGACTGCGGCGCCGACATGACCGCGCGGGCCGAGGACTACGCAGCGCAGCTCGAGGCGCTCGACGCCTGGATCGAGGCGAGCGTCGCCTCCATCCCCGAGGGCCAGCGCGTGCTCGTCACCGCGCACGACGCCTTCGCCTATTACGGCCGCGCCTACGGTATCGAGGTCCACGGCATCCAGGGCATCAGCACCGAGGCCGAGGCCGGCATCGCCGACATCCGCGCCGTCGTCGACCTCGTCGTCGCGACGGGCGTGCCGGCGGTGTTCGTCGAGAGCACGATCAACCCGCGCACCATCCGAGCGGTGATCGACGGCGCCGCGGCAAAGGGTCACGACGTGGTCATCGGCGGCGAGCTCTACGCGGACGCCATGGGCGCGCCGGGCACGGCCGCGGGCACCTATATCGGCATGCTCCAAGCCAACACGATGCAGATCGTCACGGCGCTGGGTGGCGCGCCGGCGCCCTGGCCGCCCCAGCTCGAGGGCTGGGCGGAGCGGTGGTCGGTGGCCGTCGGCGGCGAGTGAACGGAGATCATGAGGGAACCTCGGGAGATCGCCTTGGCCACGCAGACGCTCCACGAGCCCGGCCTCGCCCTGCACGTCGAGGACCTCACCGTCAGCTACCACGGCCATCCCGTCTTGTGGGACTGCGATGTCGACGTGCCGCCGGGCGTCATGGCGGCGGTCATCGGGCCGAACGGCGCCGGCAAGAGCACCCTCGTCAAGTCCGTGCTCGGCCTCGTCAAGCCGACTGCGGGCCACATCCGCCTGTTCGGGCGAACCTATTGCACGGCCCGGCGCGAGGTCGGCTACGTGCCCCAGCGCTCGGCGGTCGACTGGGACTTCCCGACCACCGCGCTCGACGTCGTCACCATGGGCCGCTACGGCCATCTCGGTTGGCTGCGCCGTCCCGGCCGGCGGGAACGCGAGCTCGCCCGCGATGCGCTCGACCGGGTCGGCATGGCGGACTTCGCCGACCGGCAGATCAGCCAGCTCTCGGGCGGCCAGCAGCAGCGGGTCTTTCTCGCCCGGGCGCTCGTCCAGGACGCGCGGATCTACTTCCTCGACGAGCCCATGGCCGGCGTCGACGCGCCGACCGAGCGGGCCATCGTCGACATCCTCAAGGGCCTCAGGGACGCCGGCCGCACGCTCGTCGTCGTCCACCACGACCTGCAGACGGTGCGCGACTATTTCGACTGGCTGGTCATCCTCAACGTCCGGGTCATCGCGCAGGGTGCCGTCGGCGACGTCTACACCGCCGAGAACCTGCGGCGGGCCTATGGCGGCCAGATCGCGCTGATCGACCGCGGCGACTTCGACGCGGCGCCGGGGCCGGCGGCGCCGCTGACGCAGCAAGGTTGAGCGCGGTGCTCGAGCTCATTGCCGACCACACCGTGCAGAACGTGGTGCTCGGCTGCGTCTTCCTCGGCGTCACCGCCGGCGTGCTCGGCAGCTTCGCGGTGCTCCGCCAGCAGAGCCTCCTGGGCGACACGCTGGCGCACGCGGCGCTGCCCGGGGTGTGCCTGGGCTTCCTCGTCGCCGGCGGCCGCGAGCTGGGCTGGATCCTCGCGGGCGCGCTCGCCTCGGCCGTGGCGGCGGCGCTGGTCGTGCTCGTGCTCATCCGCCGCTCGCGGCTCAAGACGGACGCCGGGCTCGGCGTCGCGCTGAGCTTCTTCTTCGCCGTCGGCGTCGTCCTTCTGACCTACATCCAGGGCCGGCCCAACGCCTCGCAGGGCGGGCTCGACAGCTTCCTCTTCGGCCAGGCGGCGGCGACGCTCAGGAGCGATCTCTGGATCATGGGCGGGATCATGGCGGCCTCGCTCGCGCTCGTCGCCGTCTTCTGGAAGGAGTTGAAGCTCGTCACCTTCGATCCGGACTTCGCCGGCGCCGTCGGCCTGCCCGTGGTGGCGCTCGACGTCCTCCTCACGGCGATGATCGCGCTCGCCGTGGTCATCGGCCTGCAGATGGTGGGGGTCGTGCTGATGGCGTCGATGGTCATCGCCCCGGCCGTGGCCGCCCGGCAGTGGGTGCGCCGGCTCGAGCCGATGGTGGTCCTCGCCGCGGCGATGGGCGTCGCCGCGGGCCTCGC
>CAYZSE010000074.1:0-16977 GCA_964481035.1 uncultured Geminicoccaceae bacterium
CCATCGCCTCGCCCGTATCACACGACGACGCCACATCAACTTGTGACAACCGGTGGCTAGCATGGGCATGTCGGAAGCTGCCCAATCGCGCCATGCTGAGATCGGGGAGCAGGGAGGACGACATGAAGACGATGAACGGGCCCGCCATCTTTCTCGCCCAGTTTGCCGGCGACGAGGCCCCTTTCGACGATCTTGCGGCGATCGCGCGCTGGGCCGGCGGCCACGGCTACAAGGGGATCCAGATACCGAGCTGGGACGGGCGCCTGTTCGACCTCGAGAAGGCCGCCTCGAGCGACGCCTACTGCGATGAGGTGAAGGGCATCTGCGCCGACGCCGGCGTCGCCATCACCGAGCTGTCGACGCACATTCAGGGCCAGCTCGTCGCCGTGCACCCGGCCTACGACGAGCTGATGGACGGCTTCGCAGCACCCGAGGTGCGCGGGCGGCCCGAGGCCCGGCAGGCGTGGGCCGTGGACCAGTGCATGAAGGCCGCCGAGGCGTCGAAGCGTTTGGGCCTCGACCGCCACGTGAGCTTCACCGGCGCGCTCGCCTGGCCCTACCTCTACCCCTTCCCGCAACGACCGGCGGGTCTCGTCGACGCGGCGTTCACCGAGCTCGCCCGCCGCTGGCGACCCATCCTCGACCGCTTCGACGCTTGCGGCGTCGACGTCGGCTACGAGATCCATCCGTCCGAGGACGTCATGGACGGGACGACCTTCGAGATGTTCTTGGATAAACTCGGCCAGCATCCGCGTTGTAAAATCAACTACGATCCCAGCCACTTCGTTCTGCAGCAGCTCGATTATCTTGCCTTCATCGATATTTACCATGAACGGATCACGTCTTTTCACGTCAAGGACGCCGAGTTCAACCCGACCGGCCGGCAAGGCGTCTATTCGGGCTTCCAGCCCTGGGTGGAACGGGCTGGCCGCTTCCGCTCGCTCGGCGATGGCCAGGTCGACTTCGCGGGCGTGTTCTCCAAGCTGGCGCAATACGACTACGATCACTGGGCCGTCCTGGAGTGGGAGTGCTGCCTCAAGCATCCCGAGGACGGGGCCGCCGAGGGCGCGCCGTTCATCGCGGCGCACATCATAAGCGTCACCGAGAAGGCCTTCGACGACTTCGCGGCGGCCGGCATCGACGCGGCGCAGAACCGCCGCGTCCTCGGCCTCGATCGCTAGGAGGGCGGCATGAGCATCGAAAGGTCGGCCACGGGCGGCGCGACGCGGCGGCTCCGGCTCGGCATGGTCGGCGGCGGCCAAGGCGCCTTCATCGGCGCCGTGCACCGCATCGCCGCGCGGCTCGACGACCGCTACGAGCTCGTCGCCGGCTGCTTCTCCGCCGATGCGGCCCGCGCTCGGGCGAGTGCGGCCGAGCTGCGCGTCGCGCCCGAGCGCGCCTACGACGACTTCGCCACGATGGCGACCGCCGAGGCGGCGCGGGCCGACGGCATCGACGTCGTCGCCGTCGTCACCCCGAACCACATGCATTTCTCGGTGGCCGAAGCCTTTCTCGAGGCGGGCATCCACGTCATCTGCGACAAGCCCATGACGACGACGAGCACCGACGCCGAGGCGCTCGCGGCGCTGGTGCGCAGGAGCGGCAAGGTGTTCGTCTTGACCTACAACTACACGGGCTACCCGCTGGTGCGCCAGGCGCGAGCCATGGTCGAGGCGGGCGCGCTCGGGCGCGTCCGCGTCGTCCAGGTCGAGTACCCTCAGGACTGGCTGGCGACGCCGCTCGAGACGACGGGGCATAAGCAGGCGTCCTGGCGGACGGACCCGGCGCGGTCGGGCCCCGTCGGCTGCCTCGGCGACATCGGCACCCACGCCTTCAACCTCGCCCGGTTCGTCGCAGGGGTCGAGGTCGAGGCGGTCCTGGCCGAGCTGACGACCTTCGTCGACGGGCGCCGGCTCGACGACGACGCGCAGATCCTGCTGCGCTTCAAGGGCGGGGCCAAGGGCATGCTCTGGTCCTCGCAGGTGGCCGTGGGCAACGAGAACGCGCTGCGGCTGAGGGTCTACGGCGAGACGGGGGGGCTCGAATGGGCGCAGGAGAACCCGAACGTGCTCATGTACGCGCCGCTCGGCGAGCCGCCGCGGCGCCTGACCCGGGGCGGGCCCGCACTCGACGCCGTGGCGGGCCGGGTGACACGCATTCCCCCGGGCCATCCGGAAGGCTACCTCGAGGGCTTCGCCAACCTCTACGGCGACGCCGCCGCGCGCATCCTCGCCGCCGCGGCGGGCGAAGCGCCGCCACCGCAAGCGCTCTGGCTGCCCAGCGTCGAGGACGGCGTCGAGGCGATCCGCTTCGTCGAGGCGGCGCTGGCGAGCCGAGCGCGTGGCGCCTGGGCGCCGCTTTGAGGGACTGCGGCGAATTTTGCCGTTGCTTTCGGGCGGTCGGCCCACTGTACTCGTGGCAACCAACGCGGCGGATCAGGGAGAAAACGCATGCGACGTTTGGGGCTGGCCCTTCTGGGGTCGACGGCGATCATGGGCGGCACGGCGGGCGCGGGCGCCGAGGAGTTGACGCTCTGCTGGGCGGCCTGGGATCCGGCCAATGCGCTGGTCGAGCTCTCCAAGGACTTCACCGCCGAGACCGGCATCGACATGAAGTTCGAGTTCGTCCCCTGGCCCAACTTCGCCGCCCGGATGCTGAACGAACTCAACTCGCGCGGCCAGCTCTGCGATCTCATGATCGGCGACAGCCAGTGGATCGGCGGCGGTGCAGAGAACGGCCACTACGTGAAGCTCAACGAGTTCTTCGAGGCCGAGGGCATCTCCATGGATGACTTCGCGCCGGCGACGGTCTACGCGTACTCGACGTGGCCGAAGGGCACGCCCAATTACTACGCCTTGCCGGCGATGGGCGACGCGAACGCCTGGTTCTACCGCCGCGACTGGTTCGAGCGGCCGGTACTGCAAGAAGCGTTCCAGGCCGAATACGGCCGTGAGCTGGCACCACCTGCAACGCAGCTGGAGCTGCTCGACATCGCCGAGTTCTTCCAGGGCCGGGAGATCGACGGCAAGACCGTGTACGGTGCCGCCATCTTCACCGAGCGCGGCTCCGAGGGCATCACCATGGGGGCGACGGGCGCGCTCTACGCCTGGGGCTTCAAGTACGAGAACACCCCCGGCAGCTACGACATGGCGGGCGCGGTCAACTCGCCCGCGGCGGTCGAGGCCCTCGAGTTCTACAAGAACCTCTACGAGTGCTGCACGCCGCCCGGCTACACCGACAGCTACATGCAGGAGAGCCTCGACGCCTTCAAGTCGGGCCAGGTCGCGATGGCGATGAACTGGTTCGCCTTCTTCCCCGGCCTGTACAAGGACCCGGTGATCGGCGGCGACAAGATCGGCTTCTTCGTCAACCCGAAGCAGAACGTCGCGGCCTCGACCCTGGGGGGGCAGGGCATCTCGGTCGTCTCCTACTCCGCGAAACAGGACCTCGCGCTCGAGTACATCAAGTGGTTCGCGCAGCCCGAGGTCCAGCAGAAGTGGTGGTCGCTGGGCGGCTACTCCTGCCACAACGCCGTTCTCAACGATCCGAGCTTCCCCGCGAGCCAGCCCTTCGCCGCCGATTTCCTGAAGGCGATGGGCAATGTGCAGGACTTCTGGCAGGAGCCGACCTACGCCGAACTCCTCCTCGCCATGCAGAAGCGGCTGCACGACTACATCGTCGCCGACGTCGGCACGGCGCAGGAGGCGCTCGACAAGCTCACCGACGACTGGACCGAGGTGTTCGAGGACGACGGTAAGCTCTGAGCGTTCTAGGGGCCGTCCGGCATGGCGCGGACGACGCCCGTGGACCAGCTCGCCGAACGGGCGGCGGCGGCGACGCCGCTGCCCGTCGCGGGTCGGCTGCGCGGCCTCTCGGACCGCACCGTCGCCTGGATTTTCATCGCGCCGACGATCGCGCTCCTGCTCGCGATCAACATCTTCCCGCTGCTCTGGACGATCTATCTCTCGTTCACGGACTACCGCGCCAACCGGCTCAACCGTGAAGTCGAGTGGGTCGGCACGCGCAATTACGAGCGGGTACTCAACGACGCCGACATCTGGCACACGCTCCAGGTCACCGCGCACTTCGTTTGCTGGACCATCGTCCTGCAGGTGCTCATCGGCTTCACACTGGCCTGGCTCATCAACCGCAATTTCAAGGGCCACGGGTTCTGGACGACCGTCATCGTCCTGCCGATGATGCTGTCGCCGGCCGTCGTCGGCAATTTCTGGACCTTCCTCTACCAGCCCCAGATCGGCCTCTTCAACTACGTGGTCGCCTTCTTCACCGGCGTCGGCCCGTCGTCCTTCTCCATGATCGGCAGCGTCGAGCTGGCGCCCTGGGCGATCATCATCGTCGACACGTGGATGTGGACGCCCTTCGTCATGCTCATCTGCCTCGCGGGGCTGCGCTCGATCCCCGAATACCTCTATGAGGCCGCCGAGGTCGACCGCGCTTCGTCATGGCGACAGTTCTGGACGATCACCCTGCCGATGGTGCTGCCCTTCTTGATGCTCGCGGTGCTGTTTCGCGGTATCGAGAACTTCAAGATGTTCGACCTCGTCGTCGAGCTGACCTCGGGCGGACCCGGGTCGGTGACCGAGCTGGCCTCGATCAACCTCAAGCGCGAGGCCTTCGAGAAGTGGCGGACGGGCTATGCGTCGGCCTTTGCCATCATCCTCTTCGTCACCGTCTTCGGGCTCGCCAGCATCTACGTGAAGGCGCTCAACCGGGTGAAGAGCCGATGAGCACCCGCGCGCATTCCATCGTCGCCCCGACCCCGCGTGAACGCAAGGTCGCGGCGACGCTGATCGTCGTCTATGCGCTCGTCACGATGCTGCCGCTCGTCTGGATCTTCATGACGAGCTTCAAGACGCCCCCGGATTCGATCGCCTATCCGCCCAAGATCGTCTTCGAGCCGTCGCTCGAAGGCTACGTCAACCTGTTCACGACGCGGACGCGGCAGACCCCCGAATACATGGCCTCGCTCCCGCCCCCGGCGACCTGGTGGGACGAGCTCGTCCGCTCGCGCAGCATGGTCATCGCCGGGCCGTCGAAGTTCGGCGAGCGCTTCATAAACTCGGTCATCATCGGCTTTGGCTCGACCTTCCTCACGATTTTCCTGGGCACGCTCGCGGCGTACGCCTTTTCGCGCTTCCGCGTGCCGCTCAAGGACGATCTGTTGTTCTTCATCCTGTCGACGCGGATGATGCCGCCCGTGGCGGTGGCCATCCCAATCTTCCTCATGTACCGCCACCTCGGCCTTTCCGACACACACCTCGGCATGATCCTGCTCTACACGGCCGTGAACCTCTCGCTCGCGGTCTGGCTGCTCAAGGGCTTCATGGACGAGATCCCACGGGAATACGAGGAGGCCGCGATGATCGACGGCTACACGCGGCTGCAGGCGTTCAGGAAGGTCGTGCTGCCGCAGGCAACGACGGGCATCGCCGCGACCGCGATCTTCTGCCTCATCTTCGCCTGGAATGAGTACGCCTTCGCGCTCCTCCTCACCTCCGGCACCGCTCAGACGGCCCCGCCCTTCATCCCGACGATCATCGGCGAGGGCGGGCTCGACTGGCCCGCCGTCGCCGCCGGCGCCACGCTCTTCCTCATGCCGGTGCTCGTCTTCACGATCCTGCTCAGAAAGCACCTCTTGCGCGGCATCACCTTCGGCGCGGTACGCAAATGAACGGCGGCTGGCCCCGATGGCTGCGGCGCGGGCCCATGGAGGGCGTCGCCACCGTCCTCATCGCCGTGGGCGTGGTCATGCTCATGCAGCCCATCGCGCTCGCGCTCTTCTCCTGGTCGTTCGCCGTCATCCTGACGGGGACCTTGATGTTCATCGTCGTCAGCCATTTTCCGGAGTAGGCGATGGCGGACATCGAGTTGCACAACCTCGCGAAGGCCTTCGACGCCTTCACGGCCGTCCGCGACACCAACCTCATGATCGAGGATGGTCAATTCTTCGTGCTCCTGGGCCCCTCCGGCTGCGGCAAGACGACGACGCTGCGGATGATCGCCGGCCTCGAGCTGCCGACCTCGGGCGAGATCCGGCTCGCCGGCGAGGACGTGACCTTCAAGCGCGCGCGGGAGCGCGACATCGCTTTCGTCTTCCAGCTCTTCGCGCTCTATCCGCACCTCAACGTCGCGAACAACATCGCCTACCCGCTGCGCGCTCAGGGCGTCGGCCGCGCCGAGACCCGCCGCCGTGTCGAGGAGACGGCCCGGCTGTTGCGCATCGAGCACCTGCTCGACCGCCCCGTCGGCGGGCTCGCCGGCGGTGACCGTCAGCGCGTCGCCCTCGGGCGGGCCATCGTCCGCAGGCCCGCGGCGTTCTTGATGGACGAGCCGCTCGGTACGCTGGACGCCGCCTTTCGCGAGGTCATGTGCGAGGAGCTGCGCGGCCTGCACGACCGCATCGGCGCGACGACGGTCTATGTCACCCACGACCAGGTCGAGGCGATGGCCATGGCCGATCGCGTCGCCGTCATGAACCAGGGCGAGATGCTCCAGGTGGCGAGCCCGCACGAGATCTACCACCGACCCCGCTCGATGTTCGTGGCCTCCTTCATCGGCAGCCCCGCGATGAACTTCCTCGAATGCGCGGGGCCGCTCGGGCCCGGCGCCGAGGCGGTGCGCGTGGCGGACGTGCCCGTGGCGATCCCCCGCCTCCACGAGGCGACGAGCGTCGAGCGGGGCGTGCTCGGCATCCGGCCCGAATATGTCCGTCTCGGCGACGACCTGCCGCTGCGTGGCGCCGTCTACGGCGTCGAGTACATGGGCGCCCGCCAGGTCGTGACCCTCCAGACCCAGGCGGGCACGGTGCGCGCGCGGATCGGCGCCGGGGCGCGCGTCAGGCTCGGGGAGACCGTCGGCGTCGGCTTCGCCGCCGACCGCGGCATCGTCTTCGACCCTGCCAGCGAGCGAGCGCTCGCGAGCGCGCTGTTCGAGGCCGGCCATGGCTGAGCTGGTCCTCGAGGGCATCGCCAAGAAGTTCCAGAACACCGAAGCGCTGCGGGACCTCGACCTCGCGGTCGCCAACGGCGAGTTCGTCGTGCTCCTCGGCCCGACGGGTGCCGGCAAGTCGACGGCGCTCCGCACCGTCGCCGGCCTCGAGGCGCCGGATCGGGGCAGGGTGCGGATCGGCGGCGTCGACGTCACGCGCGCGCCGCCGGCGGCGCGCGACGTCGCCTTCGTCTTCCAGCAGTACTCGCTCTACCCGCACTACACCGTCTTCGAGAACCTCGCCTTCCCCCTCCGCTCGCCGTTGCGGCGGCAGAGCGAGCGGGCGATCCGCGACCGGGTCGAGACGATCGCCGCCATGCTGCGCATCGAGAGCAAGCTGCAGAACCGCGCGACGCGGCTCTCCGGGGGCGAGATGCAGCGCGTGGCCTTGGGCCGCGCGCTCGTGCGCGAACCCGCGCTGTTCCTCATGGACGAGCCCCTGTCGTCGCTCGACGCCAAGCTCCGCGAGACCTTCAGGATCGAGCTCAAGCGCATCCAGCGCGAGCTCGGCGCCACGATTCTCTACGTCACCCACGACCAGATCGAGGCGCTGACGCTCGCCGACCGGATCGGGGTCCTCGAGCACGGCCGGCTCCTGCAGGTCGGCACGCCGCGCGAGGTCTACGCCACGCCCGCCTCGCTCGAGGTAGCGCGGCGCCTGGGCTCACCGCCGATCAACCTCGTCGCGCCCGGCGTCCTGCCGGAGGTGGCGCCGCCGGCGGGCACCGCCCGGCTCGGCGTGAGGCCCGAGGACGTCGTCGTCGACGACCGGGGGATGCCCGTCTCGATCGCCCAAGTCGAGCACCTCGGCGCCGAGACCGTCGTCGTCTTCGAGGCCCAGGGGTGCTCCCTCCATGCGCTCGTCTCCGGCGAAAGCCGGCTCGAGCCCGGCACGACCGCGCGGGTCGCCGTCGATCCTCGGACGGTGCTGTTCTTCGACGCCCACGGGCGTCGCCTCGAGCCCTGAAGGAGAAGCCATGAGCCAGCCGCTCATCGAAGCCCTCGTCGACAGCACGACGCGCGCCATCATCGCCAACGCCGAAGCGCTGACCGAGCTCGACCAGGCGATCGGCGACGGCGACCACGGCATCAACATGAAGCGCGGCTTCGAGGCCGTGGCGAGCGAGAAGGCGGCGCTCGCGGAGAAGCCCTTCGGCGACGCGCTCGTACAGGCCGGGATGAAGCTCGTCGGCGCCGTGGGCGGCGCGTCGGGCCCGCTCTACGGCAGCCTGCTCATGGGCATCGGCAAGGCCGCCAAGGGCGGCGCCGACCTCGAGACCGCGGTCGCCGAGGGCGTCGCCATGGTCAAGAAGCGCGGCAAGTCCGACGTCGGCTGCAAAACCATGCTCGACGTGCTCGTCCCGGTCGTGGCCGTCCTCGCGGCCACGCGCGGCGAGCCGGTCGCGGCCCGCACGGCGGCGCTCAGGGCGGAGGCGGACGCGGCGCGCGAGGCGACCAAACCCATGCTCGCCACCCGCGGGCGTGCCTCGTTCCTGGGCGAGCGCTCGGTCGGCCACTACGACCCCGGCGCCAGCTCGACGCGGCTGCTCGTCCACGCCGCTTGCGACGCCTGGGAGAGCGCCGCATGAGCGGCATCGTCGCCATTGTCATCGTCTCGCACGCGCCAGACGTGGCCAGGGGGACCCGGGACATGGTCCGCCAGATGGTCGGCGACGAGGTCCCCTGCGCCGCGACGGGCGGCGACCCGGCGGGCGGGCTCGGCACCGATCCCGCCAAGATCAAGGCGGCCATCGAGGCGGTGTGGAGCGAGGCCGGCGTCGCCGTGCTCGTCGATCTCGGCGGGGCCGAGATGAATGCCGAGATGGCCATCGAGACGCTGTCGCCCGAGCGCGCGGCGCGGGTGCGGATCTGCAACGCGCCCATCGTCGAAGGGGCCGTGGTGGCGGCGACCGAGGCCTCGGGCGGCGCGTCGCTCGACGAGGTCTGCGCTACGGCCGAGGAGCTGAGCCCTTGAGCGCCGCGCGCCGCGAGGTCGTCATCGGCCATCCCACGGGCCTGCACGCCCGGCCCGCGGTCAAGTTCACCAAGCTCGCCAAGACCTTTGCCGCCGCCATCCGCCTGCGCGGCGCGCCCGACGGCGCCTGGGTCGACGCCAAGAGCATCGTCAAGGTCATGGCCCTCAAGCTCAAGACCGGAACGCGGCTCGAGATCGAGGCCGAGGGCGACGGCGCCGACGCCGCCGTCGACGCGCTCGCGGGCCTCGTCGAGCGTGACTTCGACGAGCATGGCTGAGCGGCGTCTGCGAGGACGGGCCGCCTCATCGGGGATCGCTCTGGGCCCGTTGCATCTCCTGCCCGAGGCCGAGGCCGTTCTCGTGGCTGCCGTTGGTGATGCCGCGAGCGAGCACCGGCGGCTCGATACGGCGATCGCCGCGGCCTGTGCCGATCTCGACGCGCTCATGGCGAGCGTCGGCGAGGACGGTGCCGAGATCCTCGCGTTCCAGCGCGAGATGCTCGACGACCCGGCGCTCGTCGAAGAGGCACGGCGCGCCATCGACGCCGGGGCCGCGGCGCTCGCCGGCTGGCGGCAAGCGCTCGATGCCCAGATCGAGGGCTTTCTTGCCGACGAGGACGACTATTTTCGCGCGCGTGCGGCCGACCTCGCGGACCTCCGGAGCCGCGTTGCCGATCGGCTGGCGGGCCGCGCCGCGATCGACGACGGCGCGCCGGCCGGTGCCGTCCTCTGCGGGCGCGATCTCGTGCCGTCGTGGTTCCTCGCGGCGAACTGGAGCCGCCTCGGCGGCATCGCGCTGGCCCACGGCAGCGCGCAGAGCCACGTCGCGATGCTGGCCCGCGCCCGCGGCGTGCCGATGGTCGTCGACCTCGGCGAGGTGCCGGCGCCCTCGGGTGACGTCATCCTCGACGCCGAAGACGGCGTCCTCGTGGTCGACCCGACGCCGGCCACGCGCGCCGCATTCGCGGTGCGCCGCGCCGACCTGGATCATGCCGCCGCGCGCGCGGCGGCGCATCTGGGCGAGCCCGCGTTCCTGCCAAACGGCGAGCGCATCCAGTGCCTGCTCAACATCGACGATCCCGCGAGCGTCGATCCCCATCTGCTCGACGCGGCGGACGGCGTGGGCCTCTGGCGCACCGAGTTCCTCTTCCTCCACCGCGCCGCTTTGCCGACCGAGGACGAGCAATGCGCGGCCTACACGGCGCTCCTCGACCGGCTCGGCGGGCGGCCCGTCATCGTGCGCACGCTCGACGTCGGCGGCGACAAGCCGCTCGCGGGCGTGAGCCTGCCTCGCGAAAGCAACCCGTTCTTGGGCTTGCGGGGGCTTCGGCTCTGCCTCGACAGGCCGGCGCTCTTCCGCCCGCAGATCAGGGCTTTGCTGCGCGCAGCGCCGAGGCGGGCGCTCGAGGTCATGCTGCCGATGGTGACGCGCCCCGGCGAGCTGGCCGAGGCGCGGGCGCTTTTTCGGGCGTGCCTCGACGAGCTCCAGGCGGAGGGCGTCGAGGCGGCGATGCCGCCGCTCGGCATCATGGTCGAGACGCCGGCCTCGGCGATCCGCATCGCGGACTTCGACGCGGCGTTCGTGTCGATCGGTAGCAACGATCTGACGCAGTACACCATGGCGGCGTCGCGGGATGCCGGCGGCCGTGTCGCTGCCCTGGCCGATCCGCTCGATGCGGCCGTCCTCGACCTCATCGCCGGGGTCGTCCGTCACGGGCGCGCCGTGGGCCTCGAGGTGTCGCTGTGCGGCGACATGGCGGCCGACCCGGTTGCCGTCGACCGGCTTCTCGACCTCGGCCTGCGGCGGCTCTCGGTGGGCCCCTCGGGGCTGGCCCGGCTCAAGCTGGCGGTGCACGACCATGGCCGCTGACGACGCCGCCGGCGCCGGCAGCGCCATCGCCCGCGGCGAGGCGCTCTTGCGCGGCTTCGTCGACCGGCGCCCGTCGTCGGGACGGAGAAGCCGGCCGGCCCGGGCCTGCGGCGAGCACGCGCGCTTCGTCACCCGACGACGGGCCTCGTCGATGGTCGCCTACGCGGCCGACCCGGAGCGCGCTCGGCGCGCCCTTGGCGGCCTGAAGAGGCCGCACGAGCTCGAGATCGGGCTTGCGGCCTTCGGCTCGGCGGAGACGGCACGATCGGTCGAGACGCTCATCCTCGACTTTGCCACCCCCCTCATCATGCTGGAGTGGAGGGTGGAAACCTCGTGGGCCGACCACGACCCTCGCGATCAGGAGAGGACGCCATGAAGAAGTTCACGAACGCGATCGACAGCGTTTTGAAGGAATCCCTGCGCGGGTTCGCGCGCGCGCACGCCGACCTCGTTCGCGTCCACGAGGCGCCCGTCTTCGTCACCCGCAGCACGCCGACGCGCGCGGGCAAGGTGGCGCTGGTGTCGGGCGGCGGCTCGGGCCACGAGCCGCTGCACGCGGGGTTCGTGGGCACGGGCATGCTCGATGCCGCGTGCCCCGGCGAGATCTTCACCTCACCCTCGCCCGAGCCGGTGCTCGCCGCCGCCCAGGCGGTCGAGAACGGCGGCGGCGTCCTCTTTCTCGTCAAGAACTACGAGGGCGACGTCATGAACTTCGAGATGGCGGCGGAGATGACGGAGTTGGCCAATGCCGCCGTCGTCATCAACGACGACGTCGCCGTCGAGGCCTCGACCTACTCGACCGGGCGGCGAGGGGTCGCCGGCACCGTGGTCGTCGAGAAGATGGTCGGCGCGGCTGCCGAACAGGGCGCCGACCTCGAAACCTGCAGGGCCTTGGCAGAGACCGTCAACGTGCGCACCCGCTCGCTCGGCGTGGCGCTGACGAGCTGCACGGTGCCCGCGGCCGGCAAGCCCACCTTCGCCATCGGCGACGACGAGATGGAGGTGGGCGTCGGTATCCATGGCGAGCCCGGGCGCAAGCGCGTGCCGCTCGCCAACGCCGATGCGATCGCTGCGGACATGGTGGGCGCCGTCACGGGCGATCTGGGCACGGCGTCGGGCCGCGAGGTCCTGGTCCTGCTCAACGGCTTCGGCGGCACGCCGGCGATGGAGCTATACCTCATGTACGACGCGGCCTGCCGGCTGCTCGAGGCAAAGGGGCTCACGATCGGCCGCTCGCTCGTCGGAAACTACTGCACCTCGCTCGACATGGCCGGTTGTTCCCTGACCATCACCATGCTCGACGATCGCCTCCGCCAGCTCTGGGATGCGCCGGTTCATACGGCGGCACTGCGATGGTAGGGGGCGACCTCGGCCTTGGGGTGTGTCGCCCGCCGGCGACGGAGCCTCTGGCGCGGGCCAAAGTCGAGGTGGGCGCGAACTCCACACCGGCGGCCGGCAGTTCAGCGGAACCGCCGTAACCGGTTAGCCTGTCGCACGAGCCCGCCACCTCCTCGCGTTCTACCCGCCCGACGACGCGCGCCTCGTGATCGTCGCCGCCCTCGCGGCGCCAATTCGGGAAGCGGCGGCCGTCGACCGGCTGTAGGCGCTGTGGGCAGCGCGAGCTTGACCATGCTCGCGCTGCTCGCGGCCTTCATGTCGGGGACGGCGCTGGCCGCCGCTACGTGCTGCGCCCTGCCGATGGTGCTCGGCCTGGGCGGGGGCCTGGACGGTCTGGGTGTACGGGGCGACGCTGAACGACCGGCTCATCACCTCGATGTAGGAGGCACACCGTGGCCGAAGCCGCCACCGAATTGCGCTCGACGCTGACTTGCCCGATTTGCGGGCACGCCGCGAGCGAGACGATGCCCACCGACGCCTGCCAGTGGTTCTACGAGTGCCGGGCCTGCGCCACGCTCCTGCGCCCGAAGCCGGGAGACTGCTGCGTCTTCTGCTCGTATGGCGACGTGCCGTGCCCGCCGGTGCAGAGCGGCGACGGATGCTGTTCGGGTTGATCTCACGCCCTCAACCTGGCGGCGCCAGCCGCGCCGCGGCGCGGGCGACGAGGGCGAGGGCGTCCTCGACGCCGTCGGCCGCACCCTTCTCGAAGTCGCCGTCGATCTGGCCCATTTGGTTGGTGACGTGGGCGAAGCAGAGGACCGCTCGCCCGCGCGCCTCGGCGAAGGCGTAGAGGGCGGCCGCTTCCATCTCGACCGCGACGAGCCCGCGCTCGCGGGCGGCCGTGATGGCGACCTCGGTCTCGCGGAAGGGCGCGTCGGTGGTCCAGGTGCCGCCGCGCAGGACGGGTTCCGGCAGGTCGTCGAAGGCGCCGTCGACGCGGGCGAGCAAGTCGGCGGGCGCGCCGCAGGTCGCCGCCGGCGACAGGTAGTGATAGCTCGTGCCCTCGTCGCGCAGCGCCCGGTCGATCAGCACGAAGTAGGGCGGTGGGCGAAGATCGACGAGCTGGCCCGCGGACGTCACGCTCAAGAGCAGCCGGCAGCCCGAGGCGAACAGCTCCTCGGCGACGAGCACGGCGAAGGCGGCACCCACGGCGCAGCCGACGACCCCGACCTCGCGCCCGTCGAGCGTGAAGACGTCGAGCTCGGTGTGATAGCAGACCCAGCCCGAATGTCGCCGGGTGCGGCCTTCGGCGCGCAGGCGGCGACCGATGTCGCCGTCGGGATCGAGCAGACAGAGGTCCGGCACCGGCTCCAGCGCCACGGCCTTCTGCCGCCGCGCCTCGCGCAGCAGGCTTTCCGGGGTGAAGACCGAGGGCGAGGCGTAGTGCTTGTCCGCCAGGATCGGCGGGGTGTCGTCGTCACGGCTCGCCACGTGCTTCTCCTTGCCGGCTCGCTGGTCGTCGCGGTCGTCTCGCGCCCGAGGGCGCCAGGGCGCGGCCGAGCGCCGCCACCGCCGCGTCGACCTCGTCCGCTGTCGTCTCGCGCCCGAGGCTGAGGCGCACGGCACCCATGCCGACCTCCGGCGCCACGCCCATGGCCGCCAGCACCGGCGACAGCTCGACGCGACCCGAATGGCAGGCCGAGCCCGTCGCGGCGGCGATTTCGGGACAGCCAGCGAGGATCTCCGCCCCGACGCACCCGACGAAGGCGACATTCAGCGTGTTGGGCAGCCGATGCTCGGCGTGGCCGTTGCGGACGACTTCGTCGCCGAAGCGGGCGCGCAGGCCGTCCCACAGGCGGTCGCGCAGGGGGGCGACGTCGATCATGTAGCCACGCTCGCGGGCGAGCCGGCAGGCGGCACCAAGGCCGGCGGCGAGAAAGGCGCTCTCGGTGCCGGCGCGGCGCCCGCCCTCGTGGCCGGCGCCGTGGATCAACGGCTCGAGCGCCGTGCCGCGGCGGACATAGAGGGCGCCCACCCCCTTGGGCGCGTAGAGCTTGTGCCCGGCGATGGTCAAAAGATCGACACCGAGCTCGTCGACGCGCGTCAGGACCTTGCCCACCGACTGCGCCGCGTCGGTGTGGAACGGGACGCCCTGGGCGCGGGCGATGGCGGCGCAGGCGGCGATCGGCTGCACCGTGCCGACCTCGTTGTTGGCGTGCATGATGCTGACCAGCACCGTGTCGGGGCGGAGCGCGCGGGCGAGGTCGTCCGGGTCGACGCGGCCGGCACCGTCCACCGGCAGCACCGTCACCGCGACGCCCAGGCGCTCGAGGAAGCGGCAGGGCTCGAGCACCGCCGGGTGCTCGACGGCGGTCGTGACGACGTGCTTGGTCGCCCGCGGCGAGGCGTGGACGACGCCCTGGATGGCGAGGTTGTCCGCCTCGCTGCCGCTGCCGGTGAAGACGATCTCGTCCGGGGCGCAGCCGAGAAGGGCCGCAACCTCGCCGCGGCCGGCCTCCAGCAACGCCTTCGCCGGCCGTGCCGCCCAGTGCCCGCTCGACGGGTTGCCGAAGCCGTCGCCGTCGAACGCCGCCGCCATGGCGCGGCGCACCTCCGGGGCGACCGGCGTGGTGGCGTTGTGGTCGAGGTAGAGGCGCTGCACGGGGCTCAGAACACCGGCACCGTGTCGGCGGCGAGCGTGGCCCCGGCCAGCTCGTCCATGGTGCTCCGCCGCGCCCCCTCCATGACGTCCGTCTCGGTCATGCCGCGGGCGTCCATGCAGGTGCCGCACAGGAGGATCCACGCCCTGCCGGCGAGCCGCCGCAGCATGCGCTCGACTTTGTAGCGGCCCTCGGGCGTCTTCTGGCCCTGGCGCGCGCCGACCACGGCGCCCGCCATGAGGAGCACGGTGAGCGCCATGTCCGGCGCTTGCTTCGACATCGTCTGGGCGAGCCGGATGGCGTTGTCGCAGCGCTCGGTGCCGTAGGGCGGGTCGTTCAGAATGACGACGTTCACGCGCGCTTCCTCGGTTCGGCGGTCGAAGACGCGGCTGGCCGGACGCGGCGCAGCGGCTGCAGGAGCATGGCGTCGAGCCAGAGCTCGCGACGGGTGCGGAAATCCTGGAGGCCGATGGTCATGCCCTGATGACCGGCCTCGGGCTGGGCGCGGTAGGTGGCGAACAGGCGGTCCCACCAGGGCAGGTTGAAGCCGAAATTGCTGTCGGTCTCGTACCGCACGGCCGAGTGGTGGACGCGGTGCATGTCCGGGGTGACCACCAGCCAGCGCAGCACCCGGTCGACGCGCTCCGGCAGGCGGACATTGCCGTGGTTGAACAGCGCGGTGGCGTTGAGGACGACCTCGAAGACCAGCACGGCCAGGGCGGGTGCACCCAGGACGGCCACCACCGCCAGCTTCAAGACCATGGAGAGCACGATCTCGACGGGATGAAAGCGCAGCCCGGTCGAGGCGTCGAACTCGAGATCGGCATGGTGCATGCGGTGCAGCCGCCAGAGCACCGGCACGGCGTGGAAGGCGCGGTGCTGCAGGTAGATGACGAAATCGAGGGCGAGGAAGGCCAGCACGAACGCGAGCCAGGCGGGCACGTCCAGCCCGTGCAGCAGGCCGAAGCCCCGTTCCTCGACGACGAGTGCCAGGCCCACGGCGAGAATCGGGAAGGCGAGGCGCACGACCGCCGTGTCGACGGCGACCAGGGCGATGTTGTTGCTCCAACGCAGGAGCCGCGGCACCTCCTGGCGGCGCTTGGGGGCGGCGAGCTCCCAGAGCGCCATCAGGGCCAGCACGCCGAGGAAGGCCGCGAGCCGGATCTGCGGCTCGTGGAGGAGAAGCGTCTCGGCCATCGTTTCGTCCTTGCGCATCGCGCCGTCAAGGCACTATCTTCAATCGAACAATTGAAACATTGAGTCTTGCACGTCAAGCCATGTCGGAGCCGTTCAAGACGCGCCTCTTCGAGGCGTTCGCCACCGTCGCCCAAGGCCTCGCGCATCCCGTGCGCCTGCTGCTGCTCGACCATCTCGCGCAGGCGCCGGCGAGCGTGGAGGCGCTCGCCGCGCGGACGGAGCTGCCCACGGCCAACGTCTCGCAGCACCTCCAGCGCCTCAAGCGCGCCGGGCTGGTCCAGGGCGAGCGGACGGGCAAGCAGGTGCGATACCGGCTCGTGGACGATCGCACCGTCGACCTCGTGGCGCGGTTGCGCGCCGTCGCCGCGACCAACCTCGCCGAGGTCGAGCGCCTGGTCCGCGATCGCTTCGCCGCCGAGCACGACGCCGAGCCCATGACGCGGGAAGCGCTGCGCGCGCGTCTGCGCGCGGGCGACGTGGTCGTCCTCGACGTCCGCCCGCCGGACGAGTTCGCCCAAGCACACGTCCCCGGCGCCCGCAACGTCCCGCCCGACGAGCTGGAGGCGCGGCTCGCCGAGCTCGACCCCAAAGTCGAGATCGTCGCCTACTGCCGCGGCCCCTTCTGCGTCTATTCGGTCGACGCCGTGGCGTGGCTGCGCGCCCGCGGCTTCAGGGCCCGCCGCCTCGAGGACGGCCTGCCCGAATGGCGCGCCGCCGGCCTGCCCATCGCCGTCGCCTGAGCGACGGCGGGGTTGTGCTGCGGCGCACATGCCTTGAAGTTGTCGGGTTAGACGCGATGACGGAAAGGAACGGATCATGCGAACGACCATCGCCACCGTCCTCACCGCTACCGGCTTCGCCTTCGCGCTGACGCCTGCCCTCGCCGAGATGCCCTATCGTGGCGAGGGTCACATGATGGTCACCCCCGAC
>CAYZSE010000075.1:0-16760 GCA_964481035.1 uncultured Geminicoccaceae bacterium
CGTCAAGGTGGAAGGACCCTCGAGAACCAGGAGCACGGCCGAGCCGATCGCACCGGCGAGTGCGACGAGCGCCGCCAGCTCGGCGAGCCGCGGCACCAGGACCGGGCGCCGCCCGGGCTTGGTCGCGGCGAAGGCGGCGACGAGCACCAGCACGGCCGGTGTCAAGAGGGGAAGGTAGTTCAGCGCGGACGGCATCGATGTCTCCCAGACGACGAGCGGACACCGTCAGGCTAGCGGTCCGAGACCAATCTCTGAAATTCAACGTTTGCAATGCAAAATTCGTTTTTATAGAATGAACAGATGGCCGGCCTGAACTACAATCATCTGCGCTATTTCTGGGCAGTGGCGCACGAGGGCAACCTCACGCGCACGGCGCAGCGGCTGCACGTGGCGCCCTCGGCGCTGTCGGTGCAGATCCAGAAGCTCGAGGACCAGCTCGGCCATGCGCTGTTCGAGCGGCGCGGCAAGCAGCTTCACCTGACCGAGGCGGGGCGGATCGCGCTCGATCACGCCGACGCCATCTTCGCCGCCGGCGACGAGCTCTTGGCCACCCTCGGCGCGCGCGGCGAGCGGCTGCGCGAGGTGCTCCGCGTCGGCGCGCTGGCGACCTTGTCGCGCAACTTTCAGATGACGTTCCTGGAGCCGCTCTTGCGGCGCGACGACGTCGAGCTCGTGGTCCGCTCGGGCGGCCTCGCCGAGCTCACGGGCGCGCTCGAGGCGCACCGGCTCGACGTGGTGCTGGCGAACGTCTTGCCGCCGCGCGACCAGGCGACGCCGTGGGTGGCGCACGCCATCGCCGATCAGCCCGTGAGCCTGGTCGGCACCGGGGGACGCGCCGATGGCCGTCCGCTCACGGATCTGCTCGCCGCCGAGCCCCTGCTCGCGCCGACCGTCGAGACCAGCATCCGTCAGGGCTTCGACGCGCTCTGCGAAAGGCTCGGCGTGCGTCCGCACCTCGCCGCGGAGATCGACGACATGGCGATGTTGCGGCTCTTCGCACGCGCGGACGTGGGTCTCGCCGTCGTCCCGCCGATCGTCGTCGCCGACGAACTCGCGAGCGGCCGATTGATCGAGGCGGCCCAGCTACCCGAGCTGCGTGAGCATTTCTACGCGCTGACGCTGCGGCGCCGCTTCCCGAACCCGCTGTTGCGGGCCTTGCTCCCGGCGGGATGAGAGGGGCCTGGGCCGGCGGCGGATGGCGTTCGGTGCTGCATCCGCCGGCCGGCACCGCGCCGTCAGGACGCGGCGGCCATGGCAGGCTGGGCGGCAGGCTGGGCGGCGACGCCGGCGTCGAGCCCGAGCTCGAGCTCCTGCCAGACGTCGATCAGCGCTTCGGTGAGGTGAGCGACGAGGGCGTCGTCGTGCAGCGGGGTGGGCGTGATGCGCAGGCGCTCGGTGCCGCGCGGCACCGTCGGATAGTTGATCGGCTGGATGTAGATGCCGTGCTTGGTGAAGAGCAGGTCGGTCGCCTGCTTGCAGCGCACCGGGTCGCCGACGAACACCGGCACGATGTGCGAGGGGCTGTCCATGACCGGCAGGCCGGCGGCGCGCAGGCGCCGCTTGACCGTGGCGGCCCGCTCTTGGTGGCGCGAGCGCTCGGCGGTGCTGATCTTGAGGTGGCGGACGCTCGCCGTGGCGGCGCCGACGACGGCCGGCGCCAGCGAGGTGGTGAAGATGAAGCCCGGCGCGACCGAGCGGATGGCGTCGACGACGGCCGTCGACGCCGCGATGTAGCCGCCCATGCAGCCGAACGCCTTGGCGAGCGTGCCCTGCAGGATCGTCACCCGGTCCATCAGCCCGAGCGCCTCGGCGACGCCGCCGCCGCGCGGCCCGTACATGCCGACCGCGTGCACCTCGTCGAGGTAGGTCATGGCGTTGTACTTGTCGGCGAGGTCGCAGATCGCCTCGATCTCGCCGAAGTCGCCGTCCATCGAGTAGACGCTCTCGAACGCGATGAGCTTGGCGCGCTCATGGGGCAGGCTGGCCAACAGCTCCTCGAGATGGGCGAGGTCGTTGTGGCGGAAGATCATCTTCGGGCAGCGGCCGCCGCGGACGCCGGCGATCATCGAGGCGTGGTTCATCTCGTCCGAGAGGATGACGCAATCGGGCAGGAGCTGCGCCACCGTCGAGATCGCCGCCTCGTTCGAGACGTAGCCCGAGGTGAAGACGAGCGCCGCCTCCTTGTCGTGCAGGTCGGCGAGCTCACGCTCGAGCACGACGTGCAGATGCGTCGTTCCGGAGATGTTGCGGGTGCCGCCCGCGCCGGTCCCGAGCCGGGCGACCGCATCGATCGCCGCGTCGCGCACCGCCGGGTTCTGACCCATCCCGAGATAATCGTTGGAGCACCAGACGACGACCTCCGACGGGCCCTCGCCGCTCCGGTTGTGGGCGAGGGGGAAGCGGCCGGCCTGACGCTCGAGGTCGGCGAAGACGCGATAGCGCCCCTCGCGCCGCACCTTCGCGACGGCTTCCTCGAAGATGCCCTCGTAATGCATGACGGTGTCTCCCTAACCCCTAGCCCCTGTCTCGATCGACCACGTCGCGTCGCTGCACTTAGGCGATCTTGCCGCATCCACCCAGCCCTGGTGCGACGCTAAGCCACTTGAACCGGGCGTCCAGTGTCAACCAAGCTGGACAGAGACTTTGATAAAGCGAAGTTGACACTCTTCGCAAGGACGATCTGCCGCCGCCGGCGGCGTTTTCACTCGAACCTTAGAACAATGAAAAAGCTGCACACGCCATGTACGTCGAGGAAATTCCGGGCGTCTTCCGCGTCCGTCTGCCGGCCGGGCCGAGCGTCCCCATCCTCTTCGAAAGCCCCCACTCGGGCCGCGACTATCCGGCGGATTTCGGCGCTTGCTTGCCGTTGGAGCGGCTGCGGCCGGCGGAGGACGCCTATGTCGACGAGTTGCTGGCGACCGCGCCCGACCACGGCATCGCGGTCGTCGAGGCGTTGTTCCCCCGGGCCTACATCGACCCCAACCGGACCCTCGACGACCTCGATCCGGCGTTGCTCGCCGCGCCATGGCCCATGCCTCTGCGCCCGGGCCCCAAGTCCGCGCTCGGCATCGGTCTCGTCCGCCGCGTCGTCACCCCCGACGCCCCGATCTACGACCGCAGGCTCGCCGTTGCCGAGGTCGAGGCGCGGATCGCCCGCTACTGGCGACCCTATCGCGAGCGGGTGGCGGCGCTCGTGCGCGGTTTCGCCGCGCGGCACGGCCGCGTGCTGGTCGTCCAATGGCATTCGATGAAGCCCGTGGGCGACGCCGCGACGCCCGACGGTCCCGGCGCCGTCCGCCCCGACGTCGTCATCGGCGACCGCCACGGTGCGACCGCCGGCGCAGGCCAGGCGGCGCGCCTCGCCGAGCTGTTCGCGGCCCGTGGCCTCGAGGTCGCGCTCAATGAGCCCTACGCCGGCACGGAGATCCTCGAGCACCTCGCGGGGCTGGCGCCGCGGGTCACGGCCCTTCAGGTCGAGCTCAGCCGTGCGCTCTACTTGGAGCCCGCGCGCGTCGAGCGGACCGCAGGCTTCGTGCGGCTGCGCGACGCGGTCGACAGCGTGGCGATGGTTCTGGGCGACGCCGAGCGCGGTACGCCCGGCGCTTGAGGCGGTGTCTCGTCGCCGTCGCCGCGACCTCGCCGCCTTGATCGGCGGGCGGGAAACCGCCACCTCGTGTCGATCTTCAGGCGCCGCAACGCGTGCCGGGCGTTCCAAAGCCGGCGCGCGCGCCGTCGACGGGGCCGATCGCGGCTGCTATCAGCCACGGCCTTCGTGGCGGAAGGCGCCGTTCGAGAGCGGAGCAGGATCCTTGGAGCTGGACAGGATTGCCGACGCGGTCGCCGCCATCGCCGCGGGCGAGCTGGTGGTCGTCGTCGACGACACCGACCGCGAGAACGAGGGCGACCTCATCATGGCGGCGGGCAAGGCGACGCCCGAGCGCCTCGCCTTCATGATTCGCCACACCAGCGGCATCCTCTGCGTGCCGATGCCGAGCGACCGCGCCGCCCGGCTCAACCTGCAGCCTATGGTCGCCGACAACCTCGACCCGATGCGCACGGCGTTCACCGTCAGCGTCGACTACGCGCCGGGGCTCACCACCGGCATCTCCGCCGAGGAGCGCAGCGCCACGGCCCGCGCCCTCGCCAACGACAATTGCGGCGCCACCGACTTTCTCCGGCCCGGCCACATGTTCCCGCTGATCGCCCGGCCCGGCGGCGTCTTGACCCGCTCGGGGCACACCGAGGCCGCGACCGATCTGGCCCGGCTCGCCGGGCTCGAGGCCGTCGGCGTCCTCGCCGAGGTCGTCAACGACGACGGCACGGTCAAGCGGCTGGCCGAGCTCGTCCCCTTCGCCCGTGAGCACGGCCTCAAGATCGTCTCGATCGAGGACCTCATCCAGTACCGGCTGCGCACCGAGACCTTCATCGAGCGGGCGAGCCGGCGCGAGACGCAGCTCGGCGCCATGACGGTCACGGTCGACGCCTACACGACGCCCTTCGATCCGATGCAGCACGTCGTCGTCACCTTCGGCGACATCGGCGACGGGCGGGACGTGCCTTGCCGCATCCATCGTGAACAGCCGGCGGGCGATCTTCTCAGCCGTCTCGGCGGCGGGCCCGGCTGGCTCGAGGTGGCGTCGCGCGAGTTCGAGCGGCTCGGCCGCGGGGTGCTGGTCCTGGTCCGCAACCCCCTCGCCGACGAGCCGACCGTTGCTGACGCCCTCGCCGAGGAGGCCGAGACGGCGCCGCGCGCCGGCGAGCGTCACCTGAGCGCCCGGCGGCGCGCCCAGGAGTGGCGCGAGATCGGCGTCGGCGCTCAGATTCTGCGGCAGATCGGCGTCCGCTCGATCGCGCTGCTCGCCACCCGCGAGCAGCACTATGTCGGTCTCGCCGGCTTCGGCATCGAGATCACCCGCGAGGTCCGCGTCGAGCGGTAGCCTCGGATCCGTCGCCACCGTCGGCCGAGCGCGGGAAGCCGGTCCAGACCACCGCGGCTCTCCTGGTGCCGGTGGCGAAGCCCTTGATCTAGCGGCGGCCGACGGTGCGACCGGCGATGCGGCCGGGGATCGACACCGACGCATGACCCCTTCGGCGTCCAACAGGGCCCCTTTCCTGGGTCGGGCCTGATGATATTGCCCAGAGGTCCGCCCTTCCGGACGGGGTCCGCTTCGGCGCCGAACGGGCTTCATTCGGCACGACGGTGCGCATCCGGGGCCGTGTCCTTGGCGTCGGCTACCGCCGCCCGGGCCGCGTTGGCGAGCAGCACCGTGTCCGCCTGGACCGTGCAGAAGCGGTAGCCCCGTGCGAACATCCGCTTGGCGCCCGTGGGACTGCTGGTGTGGATGCCGGCGATGACGCCCCGCTGCGCGGCCGCGTCGGCGATGCGCTGGATCTGCTCCAGCGTCGCCTCACTCGTCGGATCGCCCTGGGGCTCCTCGCCGAGCGCGAGGGCGAGGTCGGCGGGCCCGACGTAGATCGCATCCAGGCCCGGCGTCGCGAGGATCTCGTCGAGGTTGCGGATCGCGCCCGCGGTCTCGATCATGGCGAAGGTGATGACGGCCTCGTCGGCGTTCCGCCAATAGTCGGCTCCCGCGTACCAGGTCGCCCGCGTCGGCCCGAAGCTGCGGTAGCCAGAGGGCGGATAGCGGCAGGCGCGGACGAAGCGCTCGCACTCGGCGCGATCGTCGATCATCGGGCAGATGACCCCGAAGCAGCCGGCGTCGAGCATCTTCATGATGATGCCGGGCTCGTTCCAGGGCACCCGCGCGAGCGGCGTGATCGCGCTGGTCGAGATCGCCTGCAGCATCCCGACCGCCGTGTCGTAGTGGACGAGGCCGTGCTGCAGGTCGACGGTGAGGCTGTCCCAGCCGCCTTGGACCATGGCCTCGGTGGCGATGCCGTGGGGGATCTCCAGCCAGCCATTGACCACGTTGCCGCCCGCGGCCCAGATCTCGCGCACCCCGTTAGCCCGCATCGCCTTCCTCCTCCGGTGTACGGTCGCTGCGTTGTCATCAGAGCCCAGACGCGTTGCGGCGGGAAGAACGCATGGCGCGGCCCGCTCGATCGTCCTGCCTCGTGCCGACCCCGGGCCGCGGGCGCCCGCCGCGCGACAACGTCTGCCTGCGGCGACGGCAGTCCGCCTGTCGGCTGGGCATCGTGGCCGCCGCCAGCCCGCGCCTGGCCGCGCCTTCCGCTGCTGGCACGGGACTTGCTCTCCCGCGATTGCATACGCGATTGTATGCAAATCTGCGGCGAAGGAGCGACCGACGATGCGGCGACGCGATCTCATCGAGGCGACCGGCGGGCTCACCCTCGGCGCCGGCCTCCTGCCCTTCCTCCGGGCGCTGCCGGCGAGCGCGGCGGACGACACCGTGGTCGTCGTCATCGGCCAGACGATCAACAGCCTCGATTTGCACCGCACCGGCACCAACCGGCCGAGCTACCAGGTCTCGGTCAACGTCTACGACCGGCTCGTCTCCTTCGGCACCAAGACGCTCGCCGACGGCAGCCTCTCCTACGACTACGCGACGATCGTGCCCGAGGCGGCGGAGCGCTGGGAGATCGTCGACGACGGCGCCGCCATGCTGTTCCATCTCCGCCCCGGCGGCGTCTTCCAGGACGGCACGCCGCTCACCGCGGAGGACGTCAAGTGGTCCTTCGACCGCGCGGTCAGCGTCGGCGGCTTTCCCACCGTGCAGATGAAGGCGGGTTCGCTCGAGAGCCCCGAGCAGTTCGAGGTCGTCGACGAGCTCACCTTCAAGATCAAGCTCTTGCGGCCGTCGAAGCTGACCTTGCCGGACCTCGCCGTGCCGGTGCCGATGATCATCAATGCCAAGGTCGCCAAGGCCAACGCCACCGCCGACGATCCGTGGGCGATGGAGTATCTGCACACCACACCCGCGGCCTCGGGTGCGTTCAAGGTCGCGCGCTGGGATCCCGGCCAGCAGCTCGTCTACGAGCGCAACGACGGCTGGACCTCGGGGCCGCTTCCGGCCGTGCGCCGGGTCATCATCCGCGAGGTGCCGAGCCCCTCGACCCGCCGCGCGCTGATCGAGCGCGGCGACGTCCAGATGTCCTTCGACATCCCCAACAAGGACGCCCAGGAGCTCGACGGCACGGCCGGCCTCACCGTCAACACGACCCCGGTCGAGAACGCCATCTACATCCTCGGCGCGAACTTGAACTTCGAGCCCTTCAAGGACAAGCGGGTGCGCCAGGCCGTGGCATGGTCGGTGCCCTACGAGGAGGTCTTCCAGACCGCCGCCTACGGTCGCGGCGTGCCGATGCACGGCGGAGCCTCGTTCACCCCCGAGACGATCGCCTGGCCGCAGCCCTTCCCCTACTCGACCGACCTCGAGCGGGCCAAGGCGCTCTTGGCCGAGGCCGGCTACGCGGACGGCTTCGAGGTCCCCTTCTTCATCGACCTCTCCCAGGCCGAGTGGATGGAGCCCGCGGCCCTGCTCATTCAGGAGAACCTCGCCAAGCTTTCCATCCGGGCTCCGCTGGAGAAGATCCCCGGCGCCAACTGGCGCACCGCCTCGCTCGTCGAAAAGCGTCTGCCTTTGCATCTCGAGACCTTCGGCGGCTGGCTCAACTATCCCTGCTACTATTTTTTCTGGGCCTACCTCGACGGGCACCTCTTCAACTCGTCGAACTACCGGAATGAGGAGGTCGAGCGACTGGTCGCCGAGACCCTGCACCTCCCGACCGACGATCGCGACTACGAGCCCAAGATCAAGCGGCTGATCGAGATCGCCTGGGACGAGGTCCCGCGGATCGCCCTGTGGCAACCGGCGGTCAACGTCGCCTACCGCGACATGGCCGGCTACGAGTACTGGTTCCACCGCCAGCCCGATATTCGCGGCTTCGAGCGGAGCTGAGCCCGTGGGCCCGCGGCTGCGGATGATCGGCGCCCGGATTGGGCTGGCACTCCCGGCGCTCGTCGGCGTCGTCGTCGTGAGCTTCATCCTCACCCGCGCGCTGCCGGGGGACCCCGCGGCCTATTTCGCCGGGCCCGCCGCCGACGCCCAGTCGATCGCCGAGATCCGCGCCGAGCTCGGCCTCGACCGGCCGCTGCCCATGCAGTTCCTGCACTATGTGGGCGACCTCGCGCGGGGCGATCTCGGCCAGTCGATCTCGACCGGCCAGCCGGTGCTCCAGGAGCTCGCCCGGCGGCTGCCGGCGTCGCTCGAGCTGACCTTGAGCGGGCTCTTGCTGTCGACGCTGATCGCGATCCCGCTCGGCGTCGCCGCGGCGACGCACCAGGGCAGCTGGATCGACCACGGCTGCCGTGCGCTCGTCACCGCGGGGGTGTCGCTGCCGACCTTCTTCACCGGCCTCGCGCTGGTCTACGTCTTCTACTACCTCCTCGGTTGGGCGCCCTCGCCCTTGGGCCGGCTCGACTTTCTCTACCTGCCGCCGCGCGAGGTCACGGGGTTCTACGTCATCGACGCGCTCATCGCCGGCGACCTCGCGACCGCGCGCGGAGCACTCGCCCAGCTCGCCCTGCCGGCGATCACCCTGGCGCTGTTCACCCTGGCACCGCTCGCCCGCATGAGCCGCGCGGCGATGCTCGAGGCCCTCGCCTCGGACTATGTCCGCACCGCCCGGGCGGCGGGCCTGGGGCCGGCGACGGTGCTCTGGGGCTATGCCTTCCGCAACGCCATGCTGCCGGTGATCACCACCCTCGGCATGGTCTTCTCCTTCACCCTCGGCGCCAACGTGCTGGTCGAGAAGGTGTTCGCCTGGCCCGGCATCGGCTCGTTCGCGGTCGAGGCGCTGGTCGCCTCCGACTACGCGGCGGTGCAGGGCTTCGTCCTCGCCATGGCGCTCCTCTTCGTCCTCCTCAACCTCGCGATCGACATCGTCCACACGCTGATCGACCCGCGCCTGGAGAACGCCGCACCATGAGCACCATCGCCGCCGAGGGCGTGTCCGAGGGCTTCTGGCGGCACGCCGCCCATGTCCTCAAGGAGAACCCGGTCACGCTCGTCGCCTTCTTGCTCTTCGCGCTCTTGCTCGCCGTGGCGCTCTTCGGCCCGGCGCTCGCCCCTTACGATCCGCTCCAATCCAACGCCGCCAGAGCGCTGCAGCCGCCATCGGCGGCGCACTGGTTCGGCACCGACAACCTCGGCCGCGACGTCTTCAGCCGGGTGCTGGTCGCGGCGCGGCTCGATCTCGCGATCGCCGTCGCGGCGGTGGCACTCGCCTGCATCGTCGGCAGCGCGCTGGGTGCGGCGGCGGGCTACTGGGGCGGCTGGATCGATGCCGTCACCGGCCGGCTGATCGACACGATCATGGCCTTTCCGCTGTTCGTGCTGGCGATGGGCATCGTCGCCGCACTCGGCAACACCATCGAGAACATCGTCTACGCGACCGCCGTCATCAACCTGCCGTTCTATGCCCGCGTCGTGCGCGCCGAGGTCCAGGTCCGCAAGACCCAGGGCTTCGCCCAGGCCGCCCGGCTCGCCGGCAACAGCCATCTGCAGGTCCTGGCGCTGCACGTCTTTCCCAACGCGCTGCCGGCGCTCATGGTCCAGGTCTCGCTCAACATGGGCTGGGCCATCCTCAACGCCGCCGGCCTCTCCTTCATCGGCCTGGGCGTCCGCCCGCCGACCCCCGAATGGGGCATCATGGTCGCCGAGGGCGCCAACTTCATCGTCTCGGGCGAGTGGTGGCTCGCCATCTTCCCCGGCCTCGCCTTGATGCTCGCCGTCTTCACCTTCAACCTCCTGGGCGACGGCCTGCGCGACATCGTCGACCCCCGCCAGCGGAGCTGAGCCGATGAGCACGCTCCTCGACGTCCAGGGCCTGCGCGTCACCTTCAAGACCCGGCGCGGCGAGGTGCAGGCGGTCCGCGACGTGAGCTTCAGCCTCGCCAAGGGCGAGACCCTCGGCATCGTCGGCGAGTCCGGCTCGGGCAAGTCGGTCACCTCCTACGCCGTCCTGCGCCTGCTCGGCACGGGCCGGATCGCCGCCGGCCGGGTCGACTATGGTGGTCTCGACCTGGTGGTCGCCGGCGAGCGCGAGATGCGCGACCTGCGCGGGCGCGAGATCTCGATGGTCTTCCAGAACCCGCGCGCCGCGCTCAACCCGATCCGCAAGGTCGGCCGGCAGATCGAGGACGTGCTGCGCCGCCACAGCCGCGCCACCCGCCAAGATGCGCGCGAGAAGGCCATCGCCGCGCTGGAGGCGGTTCGCATCCGCGAGCCCGAGCAACGCTATCACGCCTACCCGTTCCAGCTCTCGGGCGGGATGTGCCAGCGGATCGTCATCGCCTTGGCACTCGCCTGCGATCCCGAGCTGCTGATCGCCGACGAGCCGACCACCGGGCTCGACGTCACCACCCAGAAGGCGGTCATGGACCTCATGGCGGAGCTGACCCGGGCGCGGGGGATGAGCACCATCCTGATCACCCACGACCTCGGGCTCGCCGCCACCTATTGCGACCGGCTCGTCGTCATGAAGGACGGCGAGGTCGTCGAGACGGCGCCGTCGGCGACGC
Organism: uncultured Geminicoccaceae bacterium; assembly: GCA_964481035.1. Taxonomy (GTDB): domain Bacteria; phylum Pseudomonadota; class Alphaproteobacteria; order Geminicoccales; family Geminicoccaceae; genus JAAAPF01. Next base: position 10,505 of record CAYZSE010000075.1, read on the forward strand.
TCTTCTCCGCGCCGTCGCACGCCTACACCCGCCGCCTGATGCTGGCGACGCCGCGGCCCGGGGCGGGCGTGCGGGACCTGCTCGCCACGCCGTCACCACAGCCGCCACGCCGGCCGCAGGCTGCGCCGCTGCTCGTCGTCGAGAATCTCGTCAAGGTCTTCGGCCGGGGCGAGCGGGCGGTGCGCGCGGTCGACGACGTGTCCTTCGAGCTGCGCGCCGGCGAGAGCCTCGGGCTCGTCGGCGAGAGCGGCTGCGGCAAGTCGACGACCTCGGCCATGGTCAACCGCCTGCTCGACCCGAGCGCCGGCCGCATCCTCTTCGAGGGCGAGGATCTGGCCCGCGTGCCCGCCGAGCGCTTCGCCCGCGACCCGCGGCGGGGCGCCGTCCAGATGGTCTTCCAGGACGCGACCGACAGCCTCAACCCGCGCCTCAGCGCCCGCCGCGCGATCGAGGACCCGCTGTTGCGCTTGACCGATCTCGGCGCGGCCGAGCGGCGGCACCGCGTCGACGACCTCGCCGATCGGGTGGGCCTGCCGCGGCCCTTGCTCGACCGGCTGCCCCACCAGCTCTCCGGCGGGCAGAAGGCGCGCGTCGGGATCGCCCGGGCGCTCGCCACCGACCCGCGGCTGCTCGTCCTCGACGAACCGACCGCCGCCCTCGACGTCTCGATCCAGGCGGTCGTCCTCAACCTGCTCGTCGACCTCCAGGCCGAATTCAACATGAGCTACCTGTTCGTCAGCCACGATCTCCAGGTCGTTCGCCTGCTCTGCGACCGGGTCGTCGTGATGGCCCAGGGTCGCGTCGTCGAGACCGGCGCCACGGCCGAGGTCATGGACGCGCCCGCGCACGCCTACACCCGCGCGCTCCTCGCAGCGGCACCGGTGCCGCCGGGCGGCACCGCGCCGGCGCTGCCGCAGACCGCCTGAGCGCCGGCGCCGACAAAAGCCACGTCAAGGATGGGAACGATGGTGCCGACCTCCCTCGACCGCGCGAGCCTTCATGCCGCCTATGCGGACGGGCTCGCGCCGGCGGCGGTCGTCGCGGCCGTGCGGGCGCGCATCGAGGCAGCGGCCGATCCGGGGATCTTCCTCCACCTCGCCGACGCCGAGGAGCTCGCCCGCGCCACCGCCGCGCTGCCGCCGTTCGACCCTGCTCGCTTCCCGCTCTGGGGTCTGCCCTGCGCGGTCAAGGACAACATCGACGTCGCCCGCATGCCCACGACCTGCGCCTGTCCCGACTTCGCCTACCGGGCCGAGAACGACGCCGGCGCCGTCGAGCGCCTACGCGCGGCCGGCGCGCTCGTGGTCGGCAAGACCAACCTCGACCAGTTCGCCACGGGCCTCGTCGGCGTGCGCACGCCCTATCCCGTGCCGCTGAACGCGCTCGATCCGGCGCTGGTTCCGGGTGGCTCCAGCTCCGGCTCGGCGCTCGCCGTGGCGAGGGGCCTCGTGAGCTTCGCGCTGGGCACCGACACCGCGGGCTCGGGCCGCGTGCCGGCGGCGCTCAACGGCGTCGTCGGCTGGAAGCCCTCGCTCGGTGCCGTGTCGACCCGCGGCGTCGTCCCCGCCTGCCGCACGCTCGACTGCGTCGCGGTCTTCGCCGGCACCGTCGACGACGCCTGGGCGGTCTTCGCCGCGCTCGCCGCCTACGACGACGACGACCCCTTCTCGCGCCATCGGCCGCCGCGCGCCTGGGCCGCCATGCCCGTGGGCGTGCGCGTCGGGGTGCCGAGCGAGCCGACGCGCCGGTTCTTCGGCGATGTCGTCCAGGCCGCGGCCTACGCTCGTGACCTCCACCGGCTCGAGGCCCTGGGCGCCGTCCTCGTCCCGCTCGATTTCGCGGCCTTCTACGCGGTGGCGGATCTGCTCTACGAGGGCGCTTGGCTCGCGGAGCGCTACGCCGCGGTCGCGGAGTTCTGGCGCGAGCACCCGCAGGCCCTGCACCCGACCACGGCGGCGATCATCGCCAAGGGCGGAAACATCTCGGCCGTCGCCGCATTCGCGGACCGATACCGCTTGGCCGAACTGAGCCGGGCGGTCGAGCGCCAGATGGCCGCGGTCGACCTCCTCGCCCTTCCCTCGATCCCGCGCCTCGTCACCCGCGCCGAGATCAGGGCGGATCCGATCAAGCCCAACCGTGAGCTCGGCACCTATACGAACTTCGCCAACCTGCTCGATCTCTGCGCCGTCACCTTGCCGAGCCCGCCGCGCTCGGACGGCGGGCCTTCGAGCCTCACGCTGCTCGCCCGCGGCGGCGAGGACGGGCGCCTCCTTCCTGTCGCGCGCGCGCTAACGGGCGGTGCCGGCGCTGTCGATCGCGCCGGCGACGACGAGATCGAGCTCGCGGTGATCGGCGCGCACCTCTCCGGTCTGGCGCTCAACGGCGAACTCACCCGGCGCGGCGCGCGCCTGCTGCGTCGACTGGCCACGCAGCCCGAGTATCGCCTCTACGCGCTCGACGGCGAGCCGGCGCGGCCGGGCCTGCTGCGGACCGGCCAGGGGCGCGGCCGCTCGATCGGGGCGGAGGTCTGGGCGCTCGCGCCGGCGGCCTTCGCCAGCTTCGCGAACGCCATCCCGGCACCCTTGAGCCTCGGCCGCGTCCGCCTCGACGACGGCAGCGCGCCCCTGGGCTTCCTCGTCGAGGCCGCGGCGACGGCGGGCGCGCGCGACATTACCGCCCATGGTGGCTGGCGGGCCTACATCGCCGGGCGCTGACGATCCACCGACGACTTCACGTCGACGCGAACGGGTGCCGTCGGCGCCGTCGCCGTTGCGGAACGGGATGGAAACTGCGTCGCATCACGACTACGTTCGCAAAGCAAGCAGTCAAGGGAGGATAGCACCCATGCAATTTTCAAAGGTCCGCCTCGCCGCGGCGGCGGTCGTCGCCGGCACTCTGGTGATCGCCGGCGGCGCCCAGGCCGAAGACGACCGGCCGAGCTCGTTCAAGGTCGGCACCGCCAGCCAGGGCGGCACCTACTTCATCTACGGCGCCGGCTGGGCCGGGCTCGTCAGCGAGATGACCGGGGTGCCGAGCAGCACCGAGGCCACCGGCGGCCCGGTCCAGAACCTGGCGCTCACCCAGGTCGACGACATCCAGTTCGGGATGACGACCATGGGCCCGGCGGCCGAGGCCTGGAACGGCAACAGCCCGCTCGCGCCGGGCGTCGAGATGCGCGACGTGCGCGCGATGTTCCCGATGTATCAGACGCCCTTCCAGGTGATCGCGCTCGGCTCGTCGGGCATCACCTCGATCGCCGATCTCGACGGCAAGCGGGTCGGCGTCGGTCCGCGCGGCGGCACCTGCGGCACCTACTGGCCGCAGTACCTCGAGGCTCTCGGCGTCGACGCCGAGGTGCAGTACGGCGGCGCCTCGGACCTCGCGGGCCAGGTCAAGGACGGGCTCATCGACGCCTTCGCCTTCTGCGCCGGCCTGCCGATCGCGGCCTTCTCCGAGCTCGAGGCGCAATCCGCCGTCAACATCTTCGCCTTCACCGAGGGCGAGCAGGCGACGCTGGTCGAGCGCTTCCCGGTCAGCGCCTACGAGATCCCGACGGGCCTCTACCAGTCGACCGAGGAGCCGCAGCATTCGGTGGCCATGTGGAATTTCGCGATCGCTCACAAGAACGTCCCGGCGAGCTTCGTCAAGGAGATCATGCAGGTCGTGCTCGATAACAACGACCGCATGTTGCAAATTCACGGCGCGGCCAAGGAGACGCTGCCGGAAAACTACGTGCACAACACCTTCCTCGACTTTCATCCCGGCGCGGTCGATTACTTCCAGGAGAAGGGCTTCGAGCTCGATCCCGAGGTGATTCCGCCGGAGATGGGAAGCTGAGCCGCATTCCGGACCGATGCATGAGCCGCCCGGCGACAGCCGGACGGCCTAGCGCTGCCGCCCTCCGAGGCGGACGGGGCTGACAGCTGGACGTCGCTGCGAGCAAGAGGCCGCCATGGCGCGCGAGGACACATCTCCCGACAGCGACATCCGCGTCGCCGACATGCTGGCCAAAGGCATCGAGGACGAGCCCGCGGTCACCAACCAGCGGGCGCCGGCCGGGTGGATCGGAACGATCGTGTTCGTGCTCTGCGTCCTCTACCCGGCCTTGCACCTCATCGCGCTCAACCTCGTGCCGCTGGAGACGTGGACGTTCCGCATTCTGCACGTCGCCGGTGGCCTCGTCATCGGCTTCGCGCTCGTCGCCGCGGGCACGGTCGGTGATCCGGCCGGCTCGAGCGTCTTCCGCCGCACCGGCACGGCCTCGCTGGCGCTCACCCTGCTGGCGGTCGCGGCCTTCGGCGGCGCTTTCGCGCTCTGGTGGCTCGCCGGCGTGACGGCGCCGCCGCCGTGGGTGTTCGCCTACGGCGCCTATGCGCTCGTCGTCGGCACGGCCGCGGCGCTCGTCACCTCCTGGCTGCAGCCGAGCGAGAGCCACAGCGTCAACCTCGCCGACTGGGCGCTCGCCGCCGCGGCGGTGGCGGTGGCCCTCTATCTCGTCTTCAACCTCCAGGCGTTGCAGTTCCGCGCCGGCGTCGTGCCGACCCGCCCCGATTTCTGGGTCTCGCTCGTCGGGGCCGCGCTGATCTTGGAGCTGACCCGCCGCGTCGCCGGCATGGCGCTCGTCACCATCGCGCTCGTCTTCGTCGCCTACGGGTTCGTCGGCCCCTGGCTGCCGGGCTTTCTGCACCACAGCGGCTACAACTACGACCGCTTCTTCACCTATCTCTACACCGACAACGGCATCCTCGGCCCGACGACCGCGGTGAGCTCGACCTACATCATCCTCTTCATCACCTTCGGCGCGTTCCTCCAAGCCTCGCGCGTCGGCGACTATTTCGTCAACTTCGCCTTCGCGGTCGCGGGCCGCGCCCGCGGCGGGCCGGCCAAGGTCGCCGTCTTCGGCTCGGGCCTGATGGGCATGATCAACGGCACCTCCGCCGGCAACGTCGTCGCCACGGGCTCGTTGACGATCCCGCTCATGAAGAAGGTCGGCTACCGCCCGCAGAGCGCCGGTGCGATCGAGGCCGCGGCCTCGACGGGCGGCCAGATCATGCCGCCGGTGATGGGCGCCGGCGCGTTCATCATGGCCGAGATCACCGGCATCCCCTATCCGGAGCTGGCGGTGGCGGCGGTGATCCCGGCGCTGCTCTACTTCGTCTCGGTCTACTTCATGGTCGATTTCGAGGCGGCGCGCACGGGCATGCGGGGCCTGCGCGGCGACGAGCTGCCGGTGCTCCGGGAGCTGATCAAGCACGTCTACCTGTTCGCCCCGATCGTCATGCTGATCGTGGCGCTGTTCCTCGGCTACTCGGTCATCCGCGCCGGCACCTACGCGCTCATCGCCGCCACCGTCGTCAGCTGGCTCACCCCGCACGCGCTCGGCCCCAAGGGCATCCTGCGGGCACTCGAGCTCTCCTCGCACATGGTCATCCAGCTGGTCGCCGTCTGCGCCTGCGCCGGCATCATCGTCGGCGTCATCGGGCTCACCGGCGTCGGCTTGCGCTTCTCCTCGCTGCTCTTGACCCTCGCCGAGCAGAGCCAGGTCCTGGCGCTCGTCTTCGCCATGGGCATCTCGATCCTCCTCGGCATGGGCATGCCGACCACGGCGGCCTACGCGGTCGCCGCCTCGGTCGTGGCGCCGGGCCTGATCCAGCTCGGCGTGCCGGTGCTGACCGCGCACTTCTTCGTCTTCTACTTCGCGGTCATCTCGGCGATCACCCCGCCGGTCGCGCTCGCCGCCTACGCCGGCGCCGGCATCGCCGGCTCGAAGCCGATGGCGACCTCGGTCGCCGCCTTCAAGGTCGGCCTCGCCGCCTTCATCGTGCCGTTCATGTTCTTCTTCAGCCCCGGCCTCCTGATGCAGGCGCCCTGGCTCGAGGTCGCGCGCAACCTCCTGACCGCCACCGTCGGCGTCTACCTCCTGGCGTCCTGCGTGCAGGGCTGGTTCCTCGGCCGGGTAGGGGCGCTCGCCCGCACGGGCCTCCTGGCCGCGGCCGTGTGCATGATCTCCGGCGCGCTGGTCACCGACCTCGTCGGCATCGCCATCGCCGCCGTCGTCTTCCTCGTGCAGCGGCGGCTTCAGCCGAGGCCGGCCCCGGCGGAGTGACGCACGAGCGGAACCGCCGCGGCCCGGACCGCGGCGGGCGGTGGTGTCGCGGTCGTTCGGCCGAACGCGGACGATGGACAAGCCACCGCCCTTCGCGCTAGCTCACCCTTGGGCCCGGGTGGCGGAACGGTAGACGCAGTGGACTCAAAA
>CAYZSE010000076.1:0-8922 GCA_964481035.1 uncultured Geminicoccaceae bacterium
TCCGGCGGCGAGCAGCAGATGCTGACGATCGCCCGCACGCTCATGGGCAACCCCCGCCTGGTGCTCCTCGACGAGCCCTCGGAAGGGCTGGCGCCGGTCATCGTCGAGCAGATGGCCCGCGCCATCGCCGAGCTGAAGGGCGCCGGCCTGAGCGTGCTCTTGAGCGAGCAGAACCTGGGCCTCGCCCGCGCCGTCGCCGATCGCGCCTACGTCATGGAGACGGGTCACATCCGGTGGCGAGGCCCGATGGCCGCCCTCATGAGCGACCCTGCCGCGCGTCAGCAGTGGTTGAGCGTCTAGGCGCAAGACACGGTCGTGGTTCCGCCTCGGCGTCCGGGCGCCGCCCTTTTGGGGTTGCAGGGAGCTCAGCCCTTGAGCCGGCGAGCCTCGTCGATGCCGGCAGCGAGCACCTCGAGCTGGCGGCGAACGAGGTCGGCGGCCGCCTCGTCGGCGAGCCGGCCGGCGTCATCGAAGAGCTTGTCGCCGCCGCCGAGCATGACCTCGGGCTTGGCCAGCACCCGCGCCTCGGTGAACAGCAGCACTTGGCGGAGGTGGTACTGCATGCGCGCGGTGCCGAACCGGCCGGGCGACACGCCCATGATGGCCAGCGGCTTGCCCGCGAACGGCTTGTGGTCGAGGCGTGACAGCCAATCGATGCCGTTCTTGAGCACCCCGGGCAGCGAGTAGTTGTATTCGGGTGAGGCGATGACGACCGCATCGGCCGCGGCGATCGCGGCGCCCAACGCGACCGCCGCCGCCGGCATGCTCTCGGCCTCGAGGTCGCCGCTGTAGAGCGGGACATCCTCGAGCGTCCGAACCTCGAAGAACATCGCACTTGGGGCAAGATGCGCGGCGGCGTGCAGCAGCTTCGTGTTCAACGAGCCGGCGCGCAGGCTTCCCGAAAGGCCGACGATCCGAGCCGCCATGAGGATCTCCTTTCGCTCACGTGATGAACATGCCCCCGACGCCGGCCGCGACAAGCCGCCACCCGCTTCGCAGCGAGATTGCTGGAACGAAGCGTTAGGTATATGTTCTTATACCTGTCGACGCGGAGGTTCCATGACCGACAGCTGCAGCGCCGATACCACCCGGGCGAGAGGTCGCGATGCGCCGCCGTTCGACTTCGCCGGTTGGCGCTCGGGCCCGCTCGAGGCGCTGGTCTTGCGGCCGCTGAGCGAGCGGCTCGGGCGCGGCGAAAGCGTGCGGGCGTGGGTGCCCGCCGGCGGCGACGGCGTCGCCGCGTACGCGCTCGCGCTGTCCCTCCTGCGTGCGGCCGCGCCGCTGAACGACGCGCCGTCGTTGCGCGTGTTCGCAACCGAGCCCGACCGCGACCGGCTCGCCGCCGCGCGCGCGGGACGCCTCAGCCGCGATCAGGTGCGACCGTTCCTGCGGGCCGGCTTTCGCCGCAGCTTCACGTGGACCGGCGAGCAATGGCGGGTGAAGCCCTCGGTCCGGGGCCGTCTGATCTGCAGCGTGCACGATCCGCTGCGCAGCAACTCCTTCGCCCAGGTCGATCTCGTCTACGCGCTCAACGCCTTCGCGGCGACGCCCGCGGCCTGCATCACCTGCCTGGTTCGCCAGCTGGTCAACGCCCTGACGCCCGGCGGGCTCCTCGTGGCGCCGCCGGGCTTGCACCTCGACCACGAGATCGCGACGCTGCGGGCGCTAGATCTCGGCTATGGCGTCTTCCGGCTTGCCGCGGCCGGCGCGCCGCCGGCGTGGCGGCGCCGTCGCCTCGCGCCTGCCCCGTCGTCGGCGGCGCTGCTGGAGCGCGTCGCGGCGCACCTCGCACCCAAAGGCGTCGTCGTCGCCGAGAGCGGCGCCATCATCGGCACGGTCGGCGACGCGCGGCAGACCCTGCTCACCTGCATGGCACCCCATCCGCCCTCGCTCGGCACGGCGCCGGCACTCGACCTCAGGGCGAGCCTGCTCGACGCCTTCGTGGGCTCGCTGCGCCGGCACGCCCCGGCGGTCTCGAGGATCGACGGCCAGCACGATATCGCGGTGTCGGCCACGCCGCTCACGCCCTCGCCGTTGAGCGCCGACCCGGTGTGGCTGCTGCAGATGATCCCGGCCGGGGCCGGCGCGACGATGCCCGCCGACACTGCCAGCCTCCGGGCGCATCTGGTCAGTACCACCGAGACGCTGCGACAGGCGATGGAGGAGGTCGCCACCCGCAACCTGACGCTCAAGACCGCCAACGACGAGCTGCAGACGAGCATCGAGGATCTCGAGCGCTCCAATCGCCAATTCGCCGCCATGAATACGGAGCTGACCGCCGTGCGCCAAGAACACGAGCATCGCATCGACGAGCTCAACGCCCTCAACCTCGACGTCGAAAACCTCTTTCAGGCCGCCGACCTCGCCGTCGTCGTGCTCGACGAGGCCGGCCGACTGAGACGCTACACGCCGGCCGCGGGCCGTCTCTTCAAGCTCGCGCGCACCGACATCGGCAACGCCTTCGCGAGCCTTCTCGCCGGCGGGCTGGAGAGCCTGGGCCGGGCGGTGCACGAGGTGCAGTCGGGTGGCCGGCAACGCCAGCTCTCCTTGGAGATCCCGCGCGATGACGGCGGCCGGCTGGCGGGCCTCGCCCGCGTCCATCCCTATCGCGGCGACGGTGACCGGCTCACGGGCACGATCGTCACCCTCACCGACGTCAGCGAGCTCAAGGCGGCGCAGGACAATCTGCAAGAGCGCAACCTCGCCTTGACCCGGGCCAACGAGGACCTCGAGCGCTTCGCCTACATCGCCTCGCACGATCTCAAGTCGCCGCTGCGCTCGGTCCGCACGATGCTGGAGTTCTTGCGCAGCGACCTCGGCGAGGCGCTCGCGGACGACAACCGCCAGCACCTCGAGCTGGTCGCCGATCGGGTCCAGCAGATGGAGCAGATGATCCAGGACCTGCTGACCTACTCGCGCCTCGGCCGCGAGGCGCGGCCGCCCGAGCCGGTCGACCTCGGCGAGCTGATCCGCGAGCAGGTCGACATGCTCGACATCCCGCCGGATGTGGCCGTTACCATCGAGACCGACATGCCGACGCTCAACATCGACGTCGGCCTCTTCGAGCACGTCGTGCGCAACCTCGTCGACAATGCCGTCAAGCATCACGACCGTTCTCGGGGGAGCGTGCGCATCGCCATGGTGCCCGGCGCCCAAGTGCCGACCTTCGAGGTCGCCGACGACGGCCCCGGCATTCCCGCGCGCTATCGCGAGCGCGTCTTCGAGATCTTCCAGAAGGGCGGGGGCCGCAGCGACGCGGGCGGCAGCGGCATGGGCCTCGCGCTCGTCAAGAAGGCGGTCGAGCGCAACGGTGGGGAGATCCGCATCGTCGACACGGGCCGCGAGCGCGGGACCACCTTCCGCTTCACCTGGCCGGAGCGCCCGGCGGCTCAGCCCGCCGACCATCGGTCCTGAGCGCCCATCCGCAGGGGCGCCGTCGGGAACTCGGCGGGCACCCGCTCCAGGCGCAGCCGGACCCGCGCCATGAAGCGGGCCCGCCGCGCCGGGTCGGCGGTGTCCATCTCGTAGAGCGCGCACCAGAAGGTCCGACAGCGCGGGTTCAGCAGCGGCTTGATCCCGCGCATCAGGACCCGCCTTCCCGGGTCGCCGACCCAGCGCGTGAACCACCAGGGTGCGCCATAGGTGGAGATGCCGCCGAGGAGGCCGATGTGCTGCATCAGCGGGGCGACCGGGCGGCCCGGCTCGGGCAGCGTGAAGCAGGCGCGCGGCACGAGCACCCGGTCGAGCCAACCCTTGAGCATCGCGGGCTGGCTGTACCACCAGGTCGGATAGACGAAGACCAGCCCCTGGCACCGCGCGAGCCGCCGCAGATCGTCGGCGATGGGCGCCCACAAAGGCTCGTCGTTGTAGGTCCGCCGCTCGGCCGAGCTCAGCACCGGCTCGAAGCCACGCTCGTAGAGGTCGAGGGCGTCGACCTCGTGCCCCTTTGCCGCCAGCGTCTCGCAGGCGAGCTCGAAGAGTGCCCGGTTGAAGCTCTCCGCGAGCGGATGGGCATGGACGACCAGGATGCGCATCAGCCGGCGGCGATCGCCTCGATCTCGACCCGGCACGCCGGGTTGGCGAGACCGCTGACGTAGACCAGCGTCGAGGCCGGCGGCGGTTGGCCGACCCAGCCGTCGCGCACCGCCATGTAGCCGGCCCGGTCGGCGGGATCGACGAGGTAGGTCGTGAGGCGGACGAGGTGGCGCCGCTCGAGCGCTTCGGCGCGCAAGAGGTCTTCGATATTGGCGAGGACGAGCCGCGTCTGCGCCTCGATCCCCACCGGCACGGCATCGGCGGCGTCGACCGGAAGCTGACCCGAGAGGAACACCAGCCGGCTCGCCCCGGCGACCGGGACGGCGTGGCGGTAGCGGCCGTAGGGGGCGCGCACGGACGGCGGCATGGACAAGCGGCGAGACCTCGCGGACGAAGGCGTTAGGATGCCCTTCAACAAAGCCCGCCGCGCGCTCGGGAGCAAGACCATGGCCGACCTTCCGCGCCGCTTCTGGCACGAGATGACCAGTGCCGACTTCGCCCTGGCCGACCCCGAGCGCTGGGTCGCCGTCCTGCCTGCGGGCGCCGTCGAGCAGCATGGCCCGCACCTCCCGCTCGTGGTCGACGCCGCGATCAACCAGGGCATCCTCGCCCGTACGCTCGCGCGGCTGCCCGCGGCATTGCCGGTGACGGCGCTGCCGATGACCTGGGTCGGCCGCAGCGAGGAGCACCTCGACTATCCAGGCACCCTCACCCACAGCGCCGAGACGCTCCGCCGGATGTGGTACGAGATCGGCGCCTCGGTCGCCCGCGCCGGCGTCAGGAAGCTTTTGATCCTCAACAGCCACGGCGGCCAGATCCAGATCATGCAGATCGTGGCCCGCCAGCTGCGTATCGACCACGGCATGTTCGTCGCCGCCGTCTCTTGGCCGCAGCTCGGCCTGCCCGACGGCCTCGTCGACGCGGGCGAACGCCGCCACGGCATCCATGCCGGCCAGGTCGAGACCAGCCTCATGCTCGCCCTGCACCCGGACCTCGTGCGCATGGCCGAGGCGCGCGACTTCGTGCCGCTGACGAAGCGTGCCGACGACGACTTCCCGATCCTCATGGGCCTAGGTGCCGCGGGCTTCGGCTGGCAGGCCCAGGATCTCGACCCGTCCGGGGCGGCGGGTGACGCGGCCGCAGCCGACGCCGGGCTCGGCGAGGCGATCCTCGACCACGCGGCCGCGAGGCTCACGGCGCTGCTCGAGGAGATGGTGCGCTACCCGCTCGCCAACCTCGTGGACGGCCCGGTGCCGCGGCCGACCGTCAGCGGCTCTTGAGACCGAAGTCCGGCGCATCCTCCCGCCGCCGGCGCGGGCCGTCGAACCGCGCCAGCTTGCCGGGATTCAAGAGATTTTTCGGGTCGACCTTGCTCTTGAAGGCGAGCACGTGCGGGTCGACCGGCCGTCCTCGCATCTCCTCCAGCGTGAAGACGTGCGGGTTGAAGACGCGGCAACCCAGGGCCTCGAAGGCGGCGATGATCTCCCTCAGGCGCTCCGCGGTGGTGAAGCGGACGAGCGGCAGCCCCCGACAGGCGACGGCACCTGCCGTCCGGACGAACTCGACGTGCGGGATGACCTCGTCCGGCGCGAACGCATGGGCGCAGGCGAGCGTCTTGTCGACATGGCCGGGCGACGGATGGGCCACCTCGAGGTAGGTCCAGGCGCGGTCGTGCTTGAGCGCCTGCCAGGTGGTGTGGTTCCAGGCCAGCTCGTAGAGCGGCGAGCTGCCGGCTCCCAAGAGCTCGCCCGGGTGCTCGGCGAGCACCGCGTCGAGAGCCTCCGCCGCCGTCTCGGCGACCATGACCATGACGACGTGCGTCGTCTCGTCGACCCCGTGCGGAAGGAGGAACCGCCCCGGTGCCGGGGCCGCCACCACCGAAACCAGATGCTTGACGATGGCGTCCGCGTGGGCGAGCGCGTCGGCGAAGCGCAGCGCCGCTTCGAGGTCGGCGAAGCCGATGACGCGCTCCAGCCAGCGCACGGCGGAGGCGGTCGGCAGCTCGACCTCGGTGATGAGGCCGGTCGTGCCGAAGCCCTGCACGGCGAGCCGCACGTGGGTGCCGCGCAGCTCCAACAGCCGCGGCTCCGGCTCGATCGTCATGACCCTGAGCGCGCGCACCGCGCCCGCGTCGCGCAGCGTCCCCCAGGTGACGCTGCCGACCCCGCCCGAGCCGCCGGCGACAAAGCCGCCGATGGTCGCGGTGGCGACCGTGCTCGGGTGAACACGCAGCGCCTGGCCGCGCTCGTGCAGCGCCGCGTCGAGCACGCCCACGACGCAGCCCGCCTCGGCCCGGCACCAGCCCGGCTGGATGTCGAGCACCCGGTCGAGATAGCCCATGTCGACGACGAGCCCGCCCCTGAGCGGCATCGCCTGGCCGCAATTGCCCGTGCCGGCGCCGCGCGCGGTCAGCGGCACGGCGTGGCGGCAGCAGGCGGCGACGGCGCGCTGGAGCTCGGCGGTGGTCGTCGGCGCGACGACGGCGTCCGCCGTCACCCCGGCGAGACGCTCCTCGAGGATCGGGCTGAACCAGCAGAAGTCGCGGCTGCGCTTCTCGACGCGCGCCGGCTCGGTCTCGATCAGCAGCCCGTCGAGCTCGGAAAGGACGACCTGGACCGCCTCGGGCACGGGCCGCGGTCCGAATCTCGGGGCGTCCGCGGCCACGGGGCTCAGTGCTCGTAGAGAAAGCGCCGGTCGGCGCTGTCGTCGTAGACGGGATCGTCCCAGCCGATCATCTTGCCGGGGTTCAACAGGCCCTTGGGATCGGCCTCCCGCTTGAAGGCGAGCTGCACCGGGTCGACTTTCTTCATGCCGCCGCCCTCGAGGGTGTAGTCGTGCGGGTTGAAGATCGGGCAGCCGCGGGCGTTGTGCTCGTCCATGATCGCCTGAAGCCGTGCGTCGTCGGTGTATTCGACGACCTGGAGGCCGAAGCAGGCGATCTCCCCGCCGAAACGCACGAACTCGAGATGCAAGTGTACCTCCTGGCTGAAATAGCGCCACATCTCTTCAACCTTAGCGAGATGATGCGGCGGCGGGAAGAGCGTCTGCAGGTAGGTCACCTCGCGGCTGTGCTTGAGGCAGTGCAACGTCGTGTGATTCCAGGTGTACTCGTAGAGCGGCGAGGCGCCGGGCGGCAGGTCGGCCTGCAGCAGGTCGTGGGCGAGCCGGCCGCCGCTCTGGGCGACGACGTCCTGGAACACCCGCCGCATCGGCTCGGCGATCATCAACAGGACCAGCGTCTCGCCCGCGCGCGCCACATCGGGCATGACCCAGCGCCCGGCGATCGGTGCCGGCAGGACCGAGACGAGCTTCTTGGTGAGCCCGTCCATCCGGGCCACCATCTCGGCCCAGCGGCAGGCGGTCATGAAGTCGTCGAAGGCGACGACCAGCTCGCGCCAGGGATGGGCCGGCGCCAGCGGCATCGCGAGTTCGGTGATGATGCCGTTGGTGCCGTAGGCGTGGTTGACCCTCTGCACCTCGTCGCCGGCGAGCTCGAGTATCCGCGGCTCCGCCTCCATGGTGACGACCCGCGCCGCCAGGAGGTTGCCGCGGTCGCGCAACAGGCCCCAGGTGACCGAGCCGATGCCCGACGAGCCGCCGGCGACATAGCCGCCGATGGTGCCGGTCGCCCGTGTCGAGGGGTGCAAGCGCAGCTCCTGGCCCGAGCGCTCCTGGCAGGCCCGATCGACGTCGATGATCCTCGCCCCCGCCTCGACCCGGACGACGCCCGGCGCGATCGCCTTGACCGCAGTCATCTCCGAGAGGTCGAGCACCACCCCGCCCCGAAGCGGCATCGCCTGGCCGTAGTTGCCGGTGCCGCCGCCGCGCGCGGTCAGCGGCACCTCGTGGGCGTAGGCCCAGCGCACGACCCGCAGCACCTCGGCCTCGTCCTTGACGGTGACCACGGCGTCCGCGGTGACGTGGTCGAGCGCGCGCTTGAGGATCGGGCTGTACCAGTAGAAGTCCCGCGAGCGGCGGCGCACCCGCTGCGGCTGCGTCTCCACGGCAAGCCCGTCGAGCTCGGCGAGCGCCGAGGTGAGATCGCCCATGTCCCTGGTCCCCGTCACGAGAAGAGCCGATCGAGCTCGGCAAAGGCCGGCGGCCGCGCGATCTCGAACCGGCCGGCCCGCACGACCTGACGCTGCGCCTCCGGCCGCGCCAGCACCTCCGAGAACGAACGCCCCTCGAAGATGACGAGATCCGCCGGCGCGCCGGGCCGCAGCACGCCGCGTCCCTCGAGCCCCATGATGGCCGCAGGCGTGCGTGTCACCGCGGCGATCCAGTCGCCGAAGGGGTGGTCGAGATGGGCGATGCGCACCGCCTCGCGGAAGACCTCGTGCGGGTCGAGGTCGCCGTAGGCGTAAAAGGGATCGCGGATGTTGTCGCTGGCGAAGGCGACCGGGATGCCCCGGGCGCGGAGCTCGTGCACGAGGGTCACGCCGCGCCGCCGCGGCGTCCCGCCGTTGCGGTCCTGCAGGTACAGGTTGCACATCGGCAGCGCGACGACGGCAATGCCGGCCGCCGCCACCGCGTCGAGGGTGGCCTTCACCTCGTCGGCGTCCTGGACCGACAGCGAGCAGCAATGCCCGCAGACGATCCGCCCCGTGAAGCCCGTCCGCCGCGCGCTCGTCGCCACGTGGCGCAGCATGTGGGCCTCCGGCTCGAGGCTCTCGTCGACGTGCAGGTCGACATCGAGCCCACGCTCGCCGGCGAGCCCGAACCAGCGGTCGAGCCGCGGCTCGAGGTCGGGGCCCATCCACGGCACGAGCCCGAGGATGCCGTCGTGCTCGGCGACGAGATCGACGAGTGCCTCGCCGGCCGTGCCCTCGAAGTCGTCCAGCGTGGCGAGCGCCACGGCCTGAAGATCGATGCGCCCGGCCCAGCGCT
>CAYZSE010000076.1:9022-16538 GCA_964481035.1 uncultured Geminicoccaceae bacterium
GCCGGCCAGATCATCCGGCCCTCGAGGTCGATCCGTTCGCCCGTCCCCGCGGGCGCCAATCGCCCGCCGGCGATGCCGATATCGAGCCGCACGGCGTGCTCGTGATCCGGCGCGCCCATGGCGAAGCCGTCGACGAGGCAGGCGGGCACCGTGGCGTTGGCGAGCGTGTAGCCGGAGGCCCGCGGCGAGGTCGGCGACACGGGCTCAGCTTTCCCGCTTGAGCGCGCTCTCGTGCCACTTGCGGAGCAGGAGATGCGACAGCAGCGAGAAGGCGAGAAAGATCGCGATGCCGGTGAGCGAGATGAGCAGCAGGGCGGCGAACATGCGCGGGATGTTGAGGCGGTAGCCCGCCTCCAGGATGCGATAGGCGAGCCCAGAGCCGGTGCCGGCCGTGCCCGCGGCGAACTCGGCGACGATGGCGCCGATCAGCGCGAGCCCGCCCGCGATCTTGAGCCCGCCGAGGAAGTACGGCATCGCCGCCGGCAAGCGCAGATAGCGCATCTCCTGCCAGCGGCTGGCGCCGTAGAGCTGGAACAGGTTCTGCAGGTTGTGGTCGGCCGAGTTCAGGCCCAGCGTCGTGTTCGACAGGATCGGGAAGAAGGCGACGATCCACGCGCAGATGAGGAGCGCCGCCGTCGTGCTGTCGACGTAGATGAGGATGAGCGGCGCGATCGCCACGATCGGCGTCACCTGGAGCACGACGGCGAAGGGAAAGAGCGACAGCTCGATCCACTTCGACAGCGAGAAGAGCACGGCGAGCCCGACGCCGCCGACGATGGCCACGGCCAGAGCCGAGAAGGTGATCTTCAACGTGACCCAGAGCGACGCCGAGAGGGTCGCCCAGTCGTCGACCAGGCTCTGCAGCACCAGGCTCGGTCCCGGCAGGATGTAGTGCGGGATGGCGTTCCACCAGACGACGAGCTCCCACAAGCCCAGCGCCGCGAGGGCGATCAGGACCGGGGCGACCCACCGCGCGATCCGCTCGATGCGCGCGTGGCGGTCGCGGCGTGCGTCGGCGTCGGGAGCGATCGCCGGGTCGGCGAGCGTCGGCTGATCGAGCACCGTCGACATCAGCCCTCCCCCATCGCGCGCCGGAGCGCCTCGGATGCCGTCCGGCACCAATCGGTGTAGTCGGTCGACAGGCGAAAGGCGTCGTCCCGGGGATAAGGTGCGCGCACCGCGATCTCCTCGACGATCCGGCCCGGTCGCGCCGCCATGACCAAGATGCGCTCGGAGAGGTAGACGCTCTCGAAGACGCTGTGGGTGACGAAGACGACGGTGAAGCGCCGCCCCAACCAGAGGTTCAGGAGGTCGTTGTTGAGCTTGAAGCGGGTGATCTCGTCGAGTGCTGCGAAGGGCTCGTCCATCAGCAGCACCTTCGGCTCGGTGACGAGGGCGCGGGCGATCGAGACCCGCATCTTCATGCCGCCCGAGAGCTGGCGCGGATAGGCGCCGGCGAAATCGTCGAGACCGACGAGGTCCAAGACCTCGCGGACGCGGCCCGCGGCCTCGCGCCGGCCCTGCCTTTGCAGCCGAAGCGGCAGCCAGACGTTGTCGAAGACGGTGGCCCAGGGCATCAAGGTCGGCTCTTGGAAGACGAAGCCGACGTCACCGACGGCGACCCGGTCGGCCCAGACGAGGCGGCCGCCGCTCAACCCCGAGAGCCGGGCGATGAGACGAAGGGCGGTGCTCTTGCCGCAGCCGGAAGGACCGAGGAGGCTCACGAACTCGTGCTCGCCGACGGCGAGGTTGAGGTTGTGGAGCGCGATGGTGCCGTTGGCGAATTCCTTGTGCACGCCCTGAAGCTCGACCAGCGCCGGCTTGGCCGACGCGCGGGGGCGGTCGAGCATGGTGGTGCTCACCGGGTCAGTTCGGCCTTGAGGTCGAGGCCCACGCCCTGGTTCACGAAATCGAGGGTGTAGGCTCGCCGGTAGTCCATGTCCGCCGGGTAGACGCCCCACTCCACCGCCTTCTGCCAGAAGCTCGCCCAGCGCGCATCGGTCATCGCACCGACGCCGAGCTCGAGCGCGTCACCGGAATCGACGATGCCGTACTCCTTCATCTTGGCGAGCGAGAAGGCGAGCTGCTCGTCGGTCATGTCGGGGTTGTCGGCCTTGATCAGCTCATCGGCCTTGGTGTTGTCGCCGTAGAGATAGCTCACCCAACCCTCGATCGAGGCGTCGACGAAGCGCTGCACGAGGTCCGGGTTGTCCTCCATGAACGGGCGCATGACGTCGATCGTCGTCGAGTAGCTGTCGTAGCCCGCGTCCGCCATCATCAGCACGACGGGCTCGAAGCCGCCCTCGTTGATGATCGCCAGCGGCTCGGAGGTGACATAGCCCTGCTGCACCTTGTCGACGTCGGCGAGGAACGGCGCCGGGTTGAAGGTGTAGGGCTCGAGCTGGTCGTCGCTGAGACCGTAGACGCTCTTGAGCCAAAGCCAGAAAGTCTGCTGGCCGCCGGTGCCGACGAGGATCTTCTTCTCGGTCAGGTCCTCGAAGCCGTCGATCCCCTGGCCCGGGTGCGCCAGGAGGACCTGCGGCTCCTTTTGGAAGATCGCGGCGATGGTGACCGCCGGCACCTCGTTCTCGACGTAGTTGAACGAGGTGAACATGTTGCCGCCCATGTTGAAGTCGATGCGGCCGGCGGCGAGGAGCTGGCGGTGATTGACCTGCGGCCCGCCCGGTCGGATCGTGACGTCGAGCCCGTAGCGCTCGTAGATGCCCTCGGCGACCGCCTGGTAGTAGCCGCCGTGCTCACCTTGGGCCTTCCAGTTGGTACCGAAGGTGACGGCGTCGAGTGCCACGGCGCCGCCGGCGCCGGCCGTCGTCAACGCGAGCCCCAAAACCCAGATCCGCATCCCCTGTCCTCTCGTGCTCGTCGACCGACGCCCCCTCGAATGAGCAACGCGCGTGCCAGTAGCCGCGTGGCTCCCTGTCGGTACCCCCCGTCCCAGTCCTGCCCTTGGCAAGTGCACACTGCCCAGCGTCGCGTCAACCTCGTGACGGCGATGGCTTCGTGCTTGGCAACCCGCCGGCGGCGGGGCACGCTGCGGCCATGCGGCGCCGCATCGCCCTCGCCTTCGTCCTCGCCGCAGCCCCCGCGCTCGCGGACGTCGTCGAGCTGCAGGGCGTGACCTTCAGCGCCGAGCACGACGGCCTGCGCCTCCTCGACGGCTGGGGCCGCGGCAGCCGCAGCGAGCCCTTCGTCCTCGTCGAGGAGATCACGGGCCAAGGCGCCGCCGTCGTCACCGTCCGCAACCTCGAGACCCGCTTCGGCGAGCCCGCCCCCCTCGCCGCCGGTGGCGGCTTCGTCCTGCGCAAGGTCGTGACCAACCGGACGCCCCACGTCTGGAGCGTGTTCGAGATGGAGCTGAGGGAGTTCCTGGAGCTGCCCAGCGGCTATTTCGACGGCTTGAGCTTCGCCCAGGCGACCACCCGCAGCCCCGCGTTCACCTCCGACCGCTTTCCCGGCATCGAGCTGCGCGACGAGCCGAGCGACCGCCTCGCCTTCTCCGGCGCGAGCGTCGCCCCCGGCGAGACCGTGACCGTCCAGGTGGCGATCACCGATCATTCGCTGGCCTCGACCTTCTACCTCATCCAGCGTCGGGACGTGCCGCTCGCGGCTCGGTAATCCTCCGTTCATCACGGCTCTGCGACGAGCGGACGGGTGAACATCGGAGACCCGCGATGCATCTTCTGCCCCTGCTCTTGCTCCTCGCCGCGACACCGGCCCTGGCCGCCGAGCCGACCCTGCTCCGCCTCCAGGAGATCGCCGAGCGCGAGGTCACGAACGACCGCTTCACGGCCCACCTCGAGGGGCGAGCGGAGGCCGACACGGCCGCCGCGGCCCAGGCCGCCTTGAACGCGCGGATGGCCGATGCGCTCGCCCGCGCCGCAGCCGCGCCGGCGGTCGACGCCGAGCTCGTCGCCTACGACGTCTTCACCCGCGAGCGGGAGAACGCGCCCCCGCGCTGGACCGCCACGCAGACGCTCGCCCTCGAGACGGCGGACCGGGCAGCACTCCTCCCGCTCGTCGGCGAGCTGCAGGCGCAGGGCCTCGCGGTCAACCGGCTCGGCGCCCATCTCTCCCGCGACGCCGCGCGGGCGCTGCGCGACGAGCTCACCCGCGGGGCCCTGGAGAGCTTGAGCCGCCGCGCCGAGCTGACGGCCGCTAGCCTGGGCCTCAAGCACACCGGCTGGGTCGAGCTCGCCCTCGACAGCCCATCGCCCGGGCCGCGCCCGATGTACGCCGAGGCGCGCGCCATGAGCGACGCGGCGCCGATGCCACCCGCGCTCACCGTCGGCACGACGACGGTGCGGGTCACCGTCCGGGCGACCGCGCGGCTGGAGCCCTGAGCCCTACTCGCCCGCGGCGGCGGCGAGCGCCTCACGGGCGGTGAGCGAGAGGTTGAGGTTGAGCTCCTTGAGCTGGCGCTCGCTCGCCGGCGACGGGGCGCCCAGGAGCAGCTCCTCGGCCTTCTGGTTCATCGGGAAGGCCGTGACCTCGCGCAAATTGTCGGTGTGCGCGAGCAGCATGACGATTCGGTCGATGCCCGGCGCGATGCCGCCGTGCGGCGGCGCCCCGAAATGGAGGGCGCGGAACATCCCGCCGAAGCGCTCCTCGAGCACCGAGCGGTCGTAGCCCGCGATCTCGAAAGCCTTCAGCATGACGTCGGGGCGGTGGTTCCTGATCGCACCCGAGCTGAGCTCGACGCCGTTGCAGACGATGTCGTACTGCCAGGCCAGGATCTCGAGCGGGTCCTTGGTGTCGAGCGCCTCGAGCCCGCCCTGGGGCATCGAGAAGGGGTTGTGGGAGAAGCCGACGGCCTTCGTCTCCTCGTCCCACTCGAACATCGGAAAGTCGACGATCCAGCAGAAGCGAAAGACGCCGTCCTCGATGAGCTCCAGCTGCTCGCCGAGGCGCTTTCGAACCTCGCCCGCGAGGGCCGCCGCCTTCGCCTCCTGGTCGCAGGCGAAGAAGACGGCGTCCCCGTCCTTCAGGCCGCAGATGCGGCGCAGCTCGTCGAGGCGCGGCTGGTCGAGGAACTTGGCGACCGGCCCCTTGGCCTCGCCGTCCTGGAACTGGATGTAGCCGAGCCCCGGCGCGCCGAGGCTGTGGGCGAAGGCGATCATGCCGTCGAAGAAGCTCCGCGGCCTGCCGACCGCTCCTGGCGCCGGGATCGCGCGGACGACGGCACCCTTGGCCACGGCACCCGCGAACACCTTGAAGTCGCTGCCGGCGAAGACGTGGCCGACGTCGGCGCACTCGATCGGGATCCGCAGGTCCGGCTTGTCGACCCCGTATTTCAGCATCGCGTCCTTGTAGGGGATGCGCGGGAACGGCTTGTCGACGGCGAAATCGGAAAACTCCTCGAAGACGCCGGCTATCACCGGCTCCACCGCCTGGAACACGTCCTCCTGCTCGACGAACGCCATCTCCAGGTCGAGCTGGTAGAACTCGCCGGGCGAGCGGTCGGCGCGGGCGTCCTCGTCCCTGAAGCAGGGCGCGATCTGGAAGTAGCGATCGAAGCCCGACATCATGAATAGCTGCTTGTATTGCTGCGGTGCTTGGGGCAGCGCGTAGAACTTGCCCGGATGCAGCCTGGACGGGACGAGAAAGTCACGGGCACCCTCGGGCGAGCTGGCGGTCAGGATCGGCGTCTGGAACTCGGTGAAGCCCTGGGCGATCATGCGCCGGCGGATCGAGGCGATGATCGCCGAGCGCAGCATGATGTTCTTGTGCATCTTCTCGCGACGGAGGTCGAGAAAGCGGTACTGCAGCCGCGTCTCTTCGGGATAGTCGCGGTCGCTGTTGACCTCGAGCGGCAAAGGCTGGCTGTCGGCCAGCACCTCGACGGCCTCGGCGCGAACCTCGACCGCGCCGGTCGGCAGCTTCGGGTTCACCGTGTCCTCGGAGCGCGCCAGCACGCGGCCGGTCACCTTGACGACGCACTCGAGCCGCAAGGGCTCCGCCCGCTGGAACGCCTCGGTCTCCGGCTGGAAGACGATCTGGGTCAGGCCGTGATGGTCCCTGAGGTCGATGAACAAGAGCTGGCCGTGATCGCGCTTCCTGTGCACCCAGCCGCTGAGGCGGACCGTCTCGCCGACGTCCGCGGCGCGCAGCTGCGCGCAATGATGGGTGCGGTAGGGGTGCATCAGGGGCCTCGTCGTGGTCGGGGGCATGCGCCGGCGCGGTGTCTGCCCACGCTCCGGCGCCCCTGTCAAGGCGAGCCGGTCGGCGGCGAGGGCATCGTCACCATTGGAACTGGCCGGAGGTACCGCTATGTAGCGAAATTCTCCTGCCAAGTCTTGGATGACATGTCTCTGATCACCGACACCGCGGCGCTCGAACGCTTCGTCGCCGCTCTCGACGGCGAGGATTACGTCACCGTCGACACCGAATTCATGCGCGACCGCACCTACTGGCCGCAGCTCTGCCTGGTCCAGCTCGCCTCGAGCCGCGCGGCCGTCGCCGTCGACGCGCTCGCGTCCGACATCGATCTCGAGCCTCTCTACCGGCTGATGGCGGACGAGCGCATCCTCAAGGTCTTCCACGCGCCGCGCCAGGATCTCGAGATCTTCCACCATCGGGCCCGCCGCCTGCCGCGCCCGCTGTTCGACACGCAGCTCGCGGCGATGGTGCTCGGCTACGGCGACGAGGTCGGCTACGAGGCGCTCGTGCGCCAGGTCGCCGGCGCCAACCTCGACAAGACCTCGCGCTTCACCGACTGGTCGAGGCGCCCCCTGACGCAAAAGCAGATCGACTACGCGCTCGGCGACGTCACCCATCTCCGCGTCATCTACGAGCGCTTCCGCGACGCGCTCGAGAAGCGCGGCCGCGCGCGCTGGGTCGACGAGGAGCTCGAGGCGCTGCTCGACCCGGACCTCTACCAGCCGGACCCCGACGAGGTCTGGCGCCGGCTCAAGGTGAAGAGCCGCGATCCGCGCTTTCTCGCGGTGCTGCGCGCGGTCGCAGCATGGCGCGAGCGCGAGGCCCAGCGCCGCGACCAGCCGCGCAACCGGATCATGCGCGACGACGTGCTTCTCGACGTCGTGGCCAATCGGCCGGGCTCGGTCGAAGCGCTGCGCGAGATCAAGCGCGTCTCCGTCGACAACCGCTCGGCCGAGGTGGTGACAGCGGCGGTCAACGACGCCTTGGCGCTGCCCGAGGCCGACTGCCCGCACGTCGAGCCGCCGCCACGGCTGCCCAAGGGCATCGGCCCGCTCGTCGACCTGCTGCGCGTGCTCCTGCGCCTCGCCTCGGAGGACCACGAGGTCGCCCAGCGCCTGATCGCCACGACCGGCGACCTCGAGAAGATCGCCGCCGACGGCGACGCCGAGGTGGCCGCCCTCAAGGGCTGGCGGCGCGAGGTGTTCGGCGAGGCGGCGCTCAGGCTCAAGCGCGGCGAGCTCGCACTTCGCGCCCGCGGCCGCCGGGTCGAGCTGGTCGAGGCCGCGACGGGCGAGCCGACGAGCCTCTCCGCCTGATCACGCGCCCCTGATCACGCGCCCCT
>CAYZSE010000077.1:0-16386 GCA_964481035.1 uncultured Geminicoccaceae bacterium
TCGGCTCGAAGGGTTACCCTCGCCGCTACGCGCTCAGCGCCTCCGGTTCGCTCGCCGCCTCCGCCTCGACGACGATCTTCCCGCCGCTGTCGAGCACGCAGATGCTGGCGCGTTCCGGCGACACCTCGATCGCGGCAGCGTGCTCCATGGTCGTCCCTCGATGAGGCACGGGCAGCGGCCGACGTCGACGCCGTAACCCCATCAATCCCAGGGACGAGCACCCGGACGCATCGGACCGGCGGCCGTCTGGGCGGTCAGGAGGTCGGCGACGATCAGCGCTTCGCTGACGCTGTGGGCGATGGCGTCGGCGCCGAGGGCCGCGGCGTCGACGTCGTCGTCGACCACCGCCGGGCCGCCGACGAGTATGCGCAGCCGCGCGTTGCACGAGGCGTCGCGGATGGCCCGCACGGCGGCGCCGAGGTCGTCGAGCTGGTTGCGCGCGCCGAGCGAGAAGCCGACGAGGTCGAACGGCGTCGTGCCGACCGCCGCGAGCAGGTCGGCCCGGCTGGCCCCGGGGAGGTCGGCGACCTGCCAGCCGGCGCGGCGGAAGAACTCGCCGACCATGAACAGGCCGAAGGTGTGCTGCGAGCGGGGCGCCGGGGTCAAGAGGCAGGTCCCGCGATCGTGGCGCGCTCCGGCGACGAAGCTCGGGCTGAGCTCGGCGAGTGTCCGCTGCAGGCGCCACAGGCCGAGCGTCACCGCGGTGAATTCGAGATCGTCGGTCGACCAGCGCTCGCCGAGCCGGCGCGCCGCCGGCGCCATGATCTCCAGGTAGATCTGCTCCAGGCCGACACCGCTGTCGCGCCACGCCCGGATCTGCGCCTCGAGGTCGTCGGCGGTGGGGGCGACCAGCGCGTCCGCCAGCATCGCGACGTGCTGGTCGAGCGCATCGGATGCCGGCCGGGGCGACGGTGCGTGCTGGCGCAGGAGCGCGGGCACGATGTCGCCCGCGATGATGTCCGCGAGGCAGTGCTCGTGGTCGACCGCGGTGGTGGTAGGATCGGGCGAGATCGCGGCGGCGGTAGCCGGCTGCCGGGGCGTCGGCCGCGCGGCGTGGACGGAGGTCGCCGCGTGGTCACCGGGGCCGTCGGTCTTTTGCCAGCTCGCCATCGTCTTGCTCGCCGCGCCCGTCGTTATTGGCCCGCCAGGGCATCTGCCGCCGCCCGCCCGGCTGTCGATACCGCGCGCTGGGCATCGACGAGACCGCCACGCCGCCGGCAGCGCCTCGCATCCTCCACTCGGCTCAACGGCTGTACGTGACCGAGCGTTCCAACGAATTGGCCGGGAATATCCATCGCGTCCCCACGGCTTGGAACGCGACTTAGGTGGCGATTGCACGCCCGAAAGCGGCCATCAGGCACGCGGCACGGGGCGCGGATCCTCTGAAAGTCGACCCATCGGGCCCGCCGGCGCCGCGGCGGCGACCGCGGAGGAGACGTCGGTCATGCCGACGCCGCGCCCCGTCACCGGATCGCGGGCGACGCCCGAGGGCGAGCCGTAGACCTTCGGAAAGACGAGCTGCTGGGCGAGCTCGACGGTGGCGAACTCGCGCCGGAGCGCGGCGATCGTCGCCGTGCCCAACCGCGGGTCGACGCGCACGCTGTCGCGCCCGGCGGCGTCGATCCGCGGGCTGTGGAACGCCGCCTCGAGGTCGAGGCCGTAGTCGAGCATGAAGGAAACGAGCTGAAGGGTACACGGCACGATGTGGTTGGCGCCGGACGCTCCGACGGCGAAGCGTGCGCGGGCGTCCCCGACGACCACCGTCGGGCACATGTTCGAGGCGTTGATCCTCAGCCCGGCCCGCATGGTGGTGGGAGAACCGGGCTGCGGATCGAAATAGGCGATGGCGTTGTTCATGAGCACGCCGGTGCGCGGCGAGACGACGCCGGCGCCGAAGCGGTTCAAGAGCGTGAAGGTGAGCGCCACCATGTTGCCGTCGCGATCGACGACGCCGAGGTGCGAGGTGCAGCCCGTCGTCGGCGCGGCCCGCCCCAGCTTCTGCTCGTGGCGGCGAAAGGCGTGGTCCAGCGCCTCGGCGTAGACCGTCCATGCCTCCGGGCCGAGGCCGGCGCTCCGGTCGAGATGCGCCTCGACGTGGGCGAGGGCGTCCGTGAGCCGCGGGCCGCCCGAGGTCGGCCCCGCGGTGTAGACGGCGGCGCGCCGGTGGTGGGCCATGGGGGCGTCGAACTCGGCGACCCGGTAGGCGGCGAGGTCGTCGAGGCTGATCCTGGAACCGAGGGCGCGCAGGTCCTCGACCAGCAGCGCGCCGCGCCGCCCGCCGTAGAGGGCTTGCGGGCCCTCGTCGGCGATGGCGCGGTAGGTGGCCTGGAGCGCGGGGTTGGGCAGGTGACGCTCGGGCGGGGGCGGCAGGCCGCCGGGTAGGAACCACGCCCGGGCGCCCGGATCACGTGAGAGCTTGGCCGCCTCGAGGGCGATCATCAAGGTCGCGTGCCAGTCGACCGGCAGCCCCCGCTCGAGCAGCCGAAGGCTCGGCGCCATGGCGCGGTCGAGGTCGAGCCGGCCGAAGCGCCTGCTCGCGTGGGCGAGGCCGGCGACGGCGCCGGGGATCAGCACCGCGAGCGGACCTTCGGCGTTGCGGTTGTCGCGCACGCCCGCAAAGCCCATCAGGCCAGGCGGGACGGCCGGATCGAGCGGGTAGTCCTCGACGCGGACATCTTCTGGCAACACGCCCTGGAAGTCGAGCGCCACCGCGCGCCGCTCGGCCGCGAGCCAGGCGACCAGGAAGCCGGCGCCGCCGACGCCGCACATCCACGGCTCGACCACGCCGAGCGCGAAGGCGGTGGCGACCGCCGCGTCGACGGCGTTGCCGCCGTCGTGCAGCACCGCAGCACCGGCGCGGGCGGCGAGATGGTGCTGGGCGGCGACCACGCCCGCGTCGCTCACGACCGCGCCCTTGGTGACGCGCCAATGCTCGACCTCGACGTTCACGGCGCCGCGGCGCCGTCCGCCACCACCTCGCAGAGCGGGCGCCGCGGCTCGCCTTCCTGGCCTGGCGACATCAAAAGCCGGCAGGTGTCGTAGCCGGCTTGCGCATAGGCGCGCTCGATCCGGGCCAGGACGGCGAGGTCGAGGTCCGGCTCGCGGGCGAGGATCCAGGCATAGTCGCGCGAGGGATGCGCCACGGCCGACCAGCGATAGTCCGCGTCGAGGGCGATCACCACATAGTCGCCGGCCGCGAACCACAGAGGCCGGCCGAGAAGGCTCAAGAAGGTGACCTCCAGCGCCGCCTGGTCGGTGCGGCCGGCGAAGCGAGCCCGGCCGAGCGCCCGGTCGCGCTCCGCCGAGGCCGTGTCGCAGGCGTTGAGGACGACGATCTGGCCGGGGCTTGCGGCAGGGGCGTAGGTTGCGGTCGTCGCGGCGACGCACTGGTCTTGGAACCAGGCCGGAATGCTGGCGATCTCGTGCCAGGTGCCGAGATAGCGCTCGACCGAGAAGTCGCCCACCGGCGTCACCGCGCCGGCCCACGCCGGGCCGGCCACGAGGCAGCCGATGAGGAGCGCGCGGATCATGCGTCCCGCCGGCGCGCGACGTTCTCCGCCACCACGCAGAGGATCTCGAAGAGCAGGCTTGCGCCGACCCAAGCGGTGTTGCTGGTGGGATCGAAGGGCGGGCTCACCTCGACCAGGTCGGCGCCGACGATGTCGAGGCCGCGCAGGAGCCGCAGCATGTGCTGGGCCTCGTGGACGAAGATGCCGCCGACCTCGGGCGTGCCGGTGCCCGGCGCCTGGCTGGGGTCGATGGCGTCGATGTCGAAGCTGACATAGAGCGGCGCGGCGCCGACGAGGTCACGGGCCTCGGCCATGACCGCGTCGCCGCCGCGGGCGCGCAGCTCCTCGATCATGACCATCCGCACGCCGTGCGCCTCGCCGAAGGCGACGTCGCTCATGTCGATCGAGGTGCCGCGCAGGCCGATCTGGACGACGCGTCGCGGGTCGAGCAGCCCCTCCTCGATGGCCCGGCGAAAGGGGGTGCCGTGGCTGTCGTAGCCGCCGTAATAGGGCGCGTAGAGGTCCGAATGGGCGTCGAAATGGAGCATCCCGACCGGGCCGCGCTGGTCCGACAGGCCGCGCAGGATCGGCCACGACAGCAGGTGGTCGCCGCCGACGCTGAGCGGCACCACGCCCGCCGCCCGGACGGCGGCGATGTGCGCGGCGACGCGCCCGATCGTGTCGTCGATGCTCAAAGGGTTGACCGGCGCGTCGCCGAGGTCGGCGCAGCGGGCGAGGTGGAACGGTCGGACCCCGGTCGCCTGGTTCATCAGGCGAATCATCGTCGAGGCGTCGCGCAGCGCGCGCGGCCCATGGCGCGCGCCGGGGCGGTTGGAGGTCGCGGAATCGAACGGGATGCCGATGAGCCCGATGTCGACGTCGGCGAGGGCGTCGAGCGTCCGCTGGGGGAGCCGCATGAAGCTGGCGATGCCCGCGAAGCGCGGCAGCACGTTGCCGGGGACGGGCAGGAAGCGGGCGTCGAAGGCTTCGTTCATGGCGCATCCATCCAGCGAAGGTCGGCTACTCCGCCGCCTCGTCTTGGGCCTCGGCACTGCCCGCTGGAAACGCTCGGGCGAGGAGGACGAAGCCCAGCACGGCCGAGATCACCGAGGCGCTGAGCACGCCGATCTTGGCCTGGTCGAGCTCCATCGACGCGCCGAAGGCGAGGTTGGCGACGAACAGGGCCATGGTGAAGCCGATGCCGCCGAGGCAGCCGATGCCGACGACGCCCGTCCAGCTGCCGCCGCGCGGGAACGCCGCGAGGCCGAAGGCGACGGCCACCCACGCGAAGAGGGCGATGCCGATCGGCTTGCCGACGAGCAGCCCGAAGAACGCGCCGAGGGTCGGCAGACCGATCAGCGACGTCTCCGCCGCGTGCTGGGCCATCTCGGGCATGTGCGGATGGCCGCCGCCGAGCGCGACGCCGGCGTTGAAGATGGCGAAGACCGGCATGATGACGAAGGCGACCCAGGGGCTCAAGGTGTGCTCGAACCGCATCAGCGGGCTCTGGACGCGGTCGACGAGGTAGCTGATCCGCTCGACCTTCACGTCGACGCCGCCCGTCGGCGGGAGCATCATCTCGCGGACCTCGGCCTCGAGGTCCTCGGAGGTGAGCTTGCCGCCGAGCGGTATGGCCAAGGCCATGAGCACACCCGCGATGGTCGCGTGGACGCCGCTCTCGTGCATGAAGTACCAGCAGACTGCGCCGAGGATGAGGAACATCCCCGCCCGGGCGTGGCCGAAGCGGCCGTAGAGCAGCGCCAACGCCCACACGGCGAGCGAGATCAAGAGCGCCTCGACGTGCAGGTCGGCCGTGTAGAAGAGCGCGATGACCAGCACCGCGCCCAGATCGTCGACGATGGCGAGGGCGAGGAGAAACACCTTGAGGCCGAGCGGCACACGGTCGCCGATGAGCGCGAGCACGCCGACCGCGAAGGCGATGTCGGTCGCCATCGGGATGCCCCAGCCGCGCAAGGTGGGCTCGCCCCAATTGATCGCCGTGTAGATGAGCGCCGGGGCGACCATGCCGCCGAGCGCGCCGGCGATGGGCAGCGCCGCACGCCGGACGCCGGCGAGCTCGCCGACGAGGAACTCGCGCTTGATCTCCAGGCCGACGACGAAAAAGAAGATCGCCATCAACACGTCGTTGACGAAATGCACGAGGTGCAGCTCGAGATGAAACGGCCCGAAGACGATCGCCGTTTCCAGCTCCATCATGTGGAAATAGGCAGCGGCCCAGGGCGAATTGGCCCAGGCGAAGGCGAGCGCGGCGCAGGCGATGAGCACCAGGCCGCTGGCGCTCGGCGCGGAGAGCAGCCGGCGAACCGGAGCGGTGAGACGATCGGTGACCGTCAGGGTCTGGGCGGGGCTGACCGCGGCCATGAGGAGGTGTGTCCGTCCCGGTCTTGTGGTCGACGCGTGCGGCGGGTTCTATGCGGACCCGGTGCGGCCGGGGTCAAGGGGGCGCTGCCGACGGGCGGGCCGGGTGGTGCGTCGCGGGGCGCGAGCGGCGACCGAAACCCAGCCTGACATCGTTCTAAAAAATCGCGCAAACGCAGGCGTTTCGGTGTTTGCCCCGGGGATCGCGCTTGACAGCTCCGAAGTCGGAGGCATATCCCAAAGCGAACCTACACGGTCCCTTTTGGGAGTGGGCGTGATTCGTCTCTCGCGCATCGCCGACTACGGCATCGTTCTCCTCACCGAGCTCACGCGGGCGGACCGCTCGCTCGCGACCCCCGAGCTCGCCGCACGGACGCGGGTCGCGCAGCCGATGGCCGGCAAGATCCTCAAGGCCCTGACCCGCGAAGGTCTGCTGGCGTCACAGCGGGGTGCCAAGGGCGGTTATCAGCTCGCGCGGCAGCCGTCGCTCATCAGCGTGGCGGAGATCATCGAAGCGCTCGACGGTCCGATCGCACTCACCGCCTGCGTCGACATCGGCAGCGGCGAGTGCGGGATCGAGGAGATCTGTCCCGCCCGCTCCAACTGGAACCGCATCAACGCGGCGATTCGCGAGGCCCTCGACGGCATCTCGCTCGCCGACATGGCCGGCGGCTGGCATCTCGGCCAGGGCGGCTTCATGCTTCAACCGGTGGCGCCGCTCGCGGTCGCCGCCGATCTACCGGGGGAATGACGATGGCAACGGCGCTCGAGACCGTGCAGGAGTACGCGGGTGACGCGTACAAGTACGGCTTTTACACCGACATCGAGGCCGAATACGCGCCCAAGGGGCTCGACGAGGAGATCATCCGGTTCATCAGCGCGAAGAAGGCCGAACCGGCGTGGTTGACGGCTTGGCGCCTGGATGCCTATCGCCGCTTTCAGGCGATGGAGCAGCCCAACTGGCAAAAGCCCGCGGTCGGTGTCATCGACCTCCAGGCCATCAGCTACTATGCCGCCCCCGTGCAAAAGGAGGTGCCGAAGTCGCTCGACGAGATCGACCCCGAGATCCGTCGCACTTATGAGAAGCTCGGAATCCCCATCGAGGAGCAGAAGATGCTCGCGGGGGTCGCCGTCGACTACGTCTTCGACAGCGTCTCCGTCGCGACCACATTCAAGGCCAAGCTGCACGAGCTCGGCATCATCTTTTGTTCGATATCGGAGGCGGTACACGACCATCCAGAGCTCGTGCAGAAGTATCTCGGCTCGGTGGTGCCCCAGGGCGACAACTATTTCGCGGCGCTGAACTCGGCGGTATTCACCGACGGTAGCTTCGTCTACATCCCGAAGGGGGTGCGCTGCCCGATGGAGCTGTCGACCTATTTCCGCATCAATGCGGCAGGGACAGGTCAGTTCGAGCGCACGCTGATCATCGCCGACGAGGGCTCGTATGTGAGCTACCTCGAGGGCTGCACCGCGCCGCAGCGTGACGAGCATCAGTTGCACGCCGCGGTGGTCGAACTCATCGCCCTCGACGACGCCGAGATCAAGTATTCGACCGTGCAGAACTGGTATCCGGGCGATCACGACGGCAAGGGTGGCGTCTACAACTTCGTGACCAAACGCGGCCTGTGCCGTGGCAAGCGATCGAAGATCAGCTGGACGCAGGTCGAGACCGGCTCCGCGATCACCTGGAAGTATCCGAGCTGCGTGCTGCAAGGTGATGACAGCACCGGCGAGTTCTACTCGGTCGCGGTGACCAACCATGCGCAGCAGGCCGACACCGGGACGAAGATGATCCACATCGGCAAGAACACTCGGTCACGGATCGTCTCCAAGGGCATTTCGGCCGGCCGGGCCGATCAGACCTATCGCGGGCTCGTCCGGGTGCTCAAAGGGGCGGAGAACGCGCGCAACCATACCCAATGCGACTCGATGCTGATCGGTGATCGGTGCGGCGCGCACACGGTCCCCTACATCGAGGCCAAGAACCCGAGCGCCAAGATTGAGCACGAGGCCACGACCTCGAAGATCTCCGAGGACCAGCTCTTCTATTGCCGCGCCCGCGGGATCTCCGAGGAGGACGCGGTGGCGCTGGTGGTCAACGGCTTCTGCCGAGAGGTCATGGACGAGCTGCCGATGGAGTTCGCGGTCGAGGCGCGGAAGCTCTTGGCCATCTCGCTCGAGGGCAGCGTCGGCTGAGGCCCGCGACCACCCTTCGTGCCCAAGCAATGACCGGAACCATCATGCTGAAGATCGAGAACCTGCACGCGCGCATCGAGGACGTCGAGGAGGGCGAGATCCTCAAAGGGCTGAACCTGGAGGTCGCGCCCGGCGAGGTACATGCCATCATGGGCCCCAACGGCTCGGGCAAGTCGACGCTCGCCTACATTCTCGCGGGGCGCGACGGCTACGAGGTCACCGACGGCGGTGTCTCCTTCGAGGGCGAGGACCTCTTGGAGATGGAGCCTGAGGAGCGCGCCGCGGCCGGCGTCTTCTTGGCGTTTCAGTATCCCATCGAGATCCCGGGCGTCGCCAACATGTATTTCCTGCGGACCGCGCTCAACGCCGTGAAGAAGGCGCGGGGGGAGCCCGAGGTCGATGCCGCGTCGTTCATGCGTCTTTTGCGCGAGCACGCGCAGGTGGTGGGCGTGCGCCAGGACCTGTTGAAGCGCGAC
Organism: uncultured Geminicoccaceae bacterium; assembly: GCA_964481035.1. Lineage (GTDB taxonomy): Bacteria > Pseudomonadota > Alphaproteobacteria > Geminicoccales > Geminicoccaceae > JAAAPF01. The sequence goes on from CAYZSE010000077.1 coordinate 8,564, forward strand.
GTCAATTTCGGCTTCTCGGGCGGCGAGAAGAAGCGCAACGAGATCCTGCAGATGGCGGTGCTTCAGCCCAAGCTCGCCATTCTCGACGAGACCGATTCGGGTCTCGACATCGACGCCCTGAAGACCGTGGCCGAGGGGGTCAACCAATTGCGCTCGCCCGAGCGCGGCATCGTCGTCATCACCCATTATCAGCGCCTGTTGGACTACATCGTGCCCGACAAGGTCCATGTGATGGTGGCGGGGCGGATCGTCCGCTCCGGCGACAAGGACCTGGCCCTCGAGCTCGAGCGCAAGGGTTACGCCGACATTGTCGCCGATGCCGGTGTGAGCGTGCCGGCCGACGCCCTCGAAGCGACCGCGTGAGAGGTCGATAGGGATGGCTGTTCGCCGTATCGAACCCGATCGGGGTTATGCTCGGCTCTTCGACGACCTCAAAGGCCGCTTGCCGGGCGACGCGGCGGCTCGGGCCGCGAGCTTCGCGCGCTTTCAACATTTGGGCTTTCCAAACCAGCGCACCGAAGCTTGGAAATACACCAGCCTGAAGCCGCTGGCCGAGCGCGCGCCCAAAGCCCCCGCGCCGGTGGCGGTCGAGCCCGCCGATCTCGACGGCTACCTCTTGGGCGGCGACGTCAAGCGGCTCGTGTTCGTCAACGGCTTCTTCGTCGAGAGCCTGTCCGAGATGGCGGCGCTGCCGGCGGGCCTTCGCATCGCCAGCTTCGCCGAGCGGGCGAACCACGAGGGTGCCTTGTTGGCCGATGGCGACGCCGAGCGCTCGCTCACGGCGCTCAACGCCGCCATGGCGCATGGGGGTGCGGTCGTCGAGGTGGTCGACGGCGTAGAAATCGAGCCGTGGGTGCAGCTTCTCTTCGTGCAGACCGGCGATGCCGCCATCGTCGCCAACCCGCGCAACGTCGTCACGGTCGGCGCCGGCGCGCGCTTGCGGCTCGCCGAGACGCACGTGGCCTTGGGCGAGGGCGGCTTCACCAACATCGTCAATCACTACAGCGTCGACGAGGGTGGCGAGTTGGCCGTCGACAAGCTGCAGTACGGCACGGCGACGTCGACCCATATCGGCCAGACCGTCATGCGCGTCGCGAGGCAGGCGCGGCTCGCGCAGACCACGGTGACCGCCGGCGGTGCGCTCGTGCGCAACGAGAGCTTCGCCACGCTCCAGGGCGAACAGACCGACCTCGATCTCAACGGCGTCTACATGCCGGCCGCCGGCGAGCACGTCGACACCGCCATCCGTATCGAGCATCGCGCGCCCAACTGCGAAAGTAACCAGTTCTATAAGGGTATTCTCGGCGCCGGCGGCCACGGTGTGTTTGCCGGCAAGATTTTCGTCGATCAGGTGGCGCAGAAGACCAACGCCTACCAGCAAAACGACAACCTCATGCTGTCGCGCGACGCCGAGCTCGACACCAAGCCCGAGCTGGAGATCTATGCCGACGACGTCAAATGCTCGCACGGGGCGACGGTCGGCGAACTGGATGCGACCAGCCTGTTTTACCTTCGCTCGCGCGGGGTCGACATGGAGACGGCGCGGGCCATCTTGTCGTTCGCGTTCGCCGGAGAGGTCCTGGCGAAGCTCGTACACGAGGACTCGCAGCATCAGGCGCGACGGGCGCTGCTCGCGCGTCTGCCGGGTGGCGACAAGCTTGCGGAGCTCGCCTGAGATCATGGCCGATCACGTCACGCCACGCCTCGATGTCGAACGGGTGCGCGGGGATTTCCCGATCCTGCGAACGACCATGCACGGCCGCCCTCTCGTCTATCTCGACAATGCCGGCAGCACGCAAAAGCCGGCCTGCGTGAGCGCCGAGCTCGAGCGCTTCTACGACAACGACTACGCCAACATCCATCGCGGCGTGTACGACCTGTCCTTGCGCGCGTCGGAGGCGCACGAGGCGGCGCGGGGCACCATCCGACGCTTCCTGGGCGCCGGCGATTCGCGAGAGGTGATCTTCACCCGCAACGGCACCGAAGGCATCAACCTCGTCGCCCAATCCTTCGTCCGCCCGCGGGCGAAGGCGGGTGACCAGGTCGTCGTCTCGCGCATGGAGCACCATGCCAACATCGTGCCCTGGCAGCTACTGGGCCAGCAGTTGGGCCTGGAGCTCGTCGTCGTGGACATCACCGCCGAGGGCGAGCTCGACCTCGCCGACCTCGAGGCGAAGATCGGCGCGCGCACGGTCCTGGTCTCGCTGCCCTGGGTCTCGAACGTGCTCGGCACGATCAACCCGGTCGCGCGCATCGTCGAGATGGCGCACGCCAAGGGCGTGCCGGTCATGCTCGACGCCTGCCAGGCCGTCCAGCATCTGGAGGTCGACGTCCAGGCGGTCGGCTGCGACTTTCTGGTATTCTCGGGCCACAAGATCTACGGGCCCTCGGGCATAGGTGTGCTCTGGGGCCGGGCCGAGCTGCTCGACGCGATGCCGCCTTATCAGGGCGGTGGCGACATGATCGCGTCGGTCTCGTTCGAGGGCACGACCTTCAACGATCTGCCCTACAAGTTCGAGGCGGGTACCCCCTTCATCGAGGGAGCGGCGGCGCTGGCCAGGGCCATCGACTACCTCACCGACCTCGGGCTCGACGCGGTCAAGGCGCACGAGGACGAGCTGTTGGCCTACGGCACCCGTGCGCTCAAGCAGATCAAGGGTTTGCGGCTCGTCGGCGAAGCGCCGGTCAAGTCGAGCGTGCTGTCGTTCGTCATGGATTGCGCGCATCCCCACGACATCGGTACGCTGGTGGACCTCGACGGCGTGGCGATCCGCACCGGGCATCACTGCGCGCAGCCGTTGATCGAGCATCTCGGTCATCCGGCGACGGCGCGAGCCTCGCTCGGGCTCTACAACACCACCGCCGACATCGACGCGCTGGTCGCCAGCTTGCAGCGCGTCGTCGACAAGCTGGGCTGAGGAGACGCGCCATGGACGAGCAGGGTCAGGACGAGGCCGTGACGAACGCCGAGGTCTTCTTGAATGGGGCGCCCGAGGGCGAGGAGGCGTTGTCGCCCGAGCGTCGCGCCCGGGTCGAGACGCTCGGCGAGGCGGTCATCGAGGTCTTGAAGACGGTCTACGACCCCGAGATCCCCGTGAACATCTATGAGCTGGGCCTCATCTACAAGATCGACATCGACGAAGACGACCGGATCCACGTCGACATGACGCTGACCTCGCCGATGTGCCCGGTCGCCGAGACCCTGCCGCCCGAGGTCGAGATGAAGGTGGCCGGCGTCGACGGCGTCAGCGGGGCGACGGTGGCGGTGGTCTGGGATCCGCCTTGGAACCCCTCGATGATGAGCGAAGAGGCGCAGCTTGAGCTCGGCATGATCTACTGAGCCCAGACCTCACAGATCGTCGAGCGCGGTGAGCAGGGCCTCGGCCGCGTGCAGCGCGGACTGGGCGTTCTGTCCCGTCACCAGGGCGCCGTCCGTCACTGCGAAGGCCTGGAAGTCGCCGCCGCCGACCACTTCGGCACCGCTGACACGCAGCCGCCCGGCCGAATTGACCCTGGTGCCACTGCCATTGGCAAGAAAGCGTTCCTCATGATCCGTCGGCGCCGTGACGCGCCGGCCCGCGATCCACGGCCGGCCGTCGTCGGCGGCAATGTCGACGAGGGCGGCCGTGGCCCCGCCGAGCGCGGCGATCGGCTTGCGCGCGTCGGCAAAGTCGCGCAGAAGCCGCGTCAGCGTGGCCGCATGCGGCCCCTCGTCGCCGGTGCCGCAAACGAAGACGGCGTCGAAGTCGCGGGCGTCGACCTCGGTTACCGCCACCGCCTCGGCGAGGGCCCCGTGAGCAGCGGAATCGTCGCCGTAACGGCGCGCCGCGGGCGTCAGCGCGTCCTCGGCGAGGCTGCGCGGGTCGATCACCGCGGGTCGGTCGTCGGCGGTCGCGACCAGTACGTCGAGATCCTGATCGATAAAGGCGTAGTAAGGTGCCGCGAACGCGTCGAGCCACAGCCCCGTTGGCGCGTCGAGCGAGGTCGCCCGGTCACTGGCGGTCAATACCATGAGAATGCGGGGGGCCGGCATGGGCCGTGTCCTCGGGTCGTGAACCTTTGCGCTGGGCGCGCGCCCACCCAGCAACCGGAAAGTATACGCCTTTTTACACTAAAAAGCGAGAAAAATCGCTCGACCGATGACTGATTGGCAGCGGTGCCCGCCTTCTGCGATTCTCCCAACAGCAGGCACGAACGAAGGGACGACGTTGCGCATCTTCGCGGCCGCCGCCGAGTGGCGTGACTACCACCGCGCCTTCGGCGCCTCGACCCTCGGCTTCGTGCCGACCATGGGTGCGCTGCATGCGGGCCACGTCTCGCTGATGGAGCGCAGCCTGCGCGAGAACGAGCGCACGCTCGTGTCGATCTTCGTCAATCCGACCCAGTTCGAGAACCCGGACGACCTCGCCACCTATCCCGATCGCCTCGCCGAGGACGAGCGGACCTTGCGGCGGGTCGGCGTGCACTACCTGCTTTTGCCTCGGGGCGAGGAGGTCTATGCCGACGGTTATCGCTACCGGGTGAGCGAGAGCCCCTATTCGCAAGAGCTCTGCGGCGCGCACCGCGCCGGGCATTTCGACGGCGTGCTCACCGTTGTCATGAAGCTCTTGAACATCGCGCGGGCGACGCGGGCCTATTTCGGCGAGAAGGACTACCAACAGCTGCGGCTCGTGCGGGGCATGGCCGAGGCCTTCTTCATGGCCACCGAGATCGTCGGCTGCGCGACGGTGCGCGAAGCGGATGGCCTCGCCTTGAGTTCACGCAACCTCAAATTCGCGCCCGATGCGCGGCGGCGGGCGGCGCTGTTTCCCAGAGCGCTGCGCGAGGAGCCGACGGCGGCGGCGGCCAGGGCCGCGCTCGAAGCGGCGGGCTTCGTCGTCGACTACGTGGAGGACCGGGACGGCCGCAGGTTCGGCGCCGTCCGCCTCGGCGACGTCCGGCTGATCGACAACCTCGCCCGCGGCTCAGACTGACGTTTCCAGCGGTTCTTCCTTGCGAAGAGCGGCCGGGCGGGCAGGCCAACGTCGCATGGACGGGGCCGCTCCGCGCGCCAAGGTCATGGTCACCGTCCATCGAGATCCGTGTTCGTGCCCCTCGACCTGCTCCTCACCGCGCTCATCCTCGGCGTCGCCTCGTCGGTCCACTGCCTGGGCATGTGCGGCGGCATCACCGCGGCGCTCGCCAACGCCGCACCGCGCGCGGTTCGTGCCTCCCCCTGGCGCCTCGGCCTGCACCTCGCGGCGATCCACGGCGGCCGCATCACGAGCTACGCCCTGGCCGGCGCCGTTGCCGGCCTTCTCGGCGCCGGGGCCGTCGCCGCGATCAGCCAGCCCGATGCGCTGGTGGCGCTGCGCTACCTCGCCGCCGCCTTCTTGATCGCCATCGGCTTCACCATCGCCGGCTGGCTGCCCTTGACCGACCGCCTCGGTACGGCCGCCATGCCGCTCTGGGCGAGGATTCAGCCGCTCGTCCGCCGCCTCGCTCCCGGCGGACCCGGCTCGGTCCTCTACGGCCTCGTCTGGGGCTGGCTGCCCTGCGGCATGGTCTACACGACGCTCTTCTACGCCGTCATCGCCGGCACGCCCTGGGGCGGGGCCGTCGTCATGCTCGCCTTCGGCCTCGGCACCGCGCCGGCGCTGCTCGCGCTCGGCCTCGCCACCGGCCGGGTCCAGCTCGCGCCGCGCCACGCCTTCTGGCTGCGTCAGGTGCTCGGCGGTGCGACGGTGGCGCTGGCGCTGGTGAGCGTCTGGCTCGGCGGCCCCGACGGCCCCTTCTGCGCGCCGCAAGCGACCGTCAGGCCTTGACCCGCCGATGTGGATCCTGATCCGCCTCCTCGATCTGGCCCTGCTCGCCTTCTTCGCCTGGCTCGCCTTAAGCATCGCCTTCGGTTGACGGCAGCGCCCGCTCGGCGCACCTCGCGCCAGGCCCGACCCGCCCGCACCCGCGCGGCCCCGCATCGCATCATCCGCTCGTGCGCGACCGAGCGAGACGGGCGATACCCTTCTTGCCGGACTATTGCGCCCGTCCGCCGCGCCACGCCCCGAGGCCACCGGCCGTCCGTCGAGCCTTGCGCGCATCGCCCGAACTTTGGATCAGCCGGGGCGGACCGCCCGTGCACCGACCCATGGGCAGGGCGCACACGCCCCGCCCGGCAGTCAGCCACTCGCCGGCGCCATGCGTGCGTGCCGAGGGGCTCGGAGCCGGCCGGCGAGCGGCGGGTCGGGGTGGATGGCCTATGGGCGCCGCGTCTCGAGAACCACGCCTGCGGCGATCAGTGCCTCGACCTCGGCCTCGCTGAAGCCGGCGTCCTGCAGCACCTCGCGGCCGTGCTCGCCGTAGCGGGGAGGCACCCGGGCCACTTCACCCGAAGTGCGGGAGAACCTGATCGGCGTGCCGAAGCTCGCGTAGCCGTCCCTTTCCACGGCCATGCCGCGGTGCCGGGTGTGCGGGTCGGCCCAGACCTCGGCGGTGTCCTGGACGGGGCCCGCGGGCACGCCCTTGGCCAGGAGCGCGGTGCAGAGTGCGGGGCCCTCGAGCTCGGCGAGACGCGCGCCGAGGATGGCCGTCAGCGCGTCCCTGTTGGTCAGGCGGTCGGCGTTGGTCGCGAAGCGCGGGTCGCACGCCAGCGCCTCGAGGCCCACGACGGCGCAGAGGCGCTCGAAGGCGCGGTTGTTGCCGACCGCGACGAAGATCTCGCCGGCGGCGGTGGCGAACTTGTCGTAGGGGCAGATGTTGGGGTGCGCGTTGCCGGTCCGGCGGGGCGGCTTGCCGGAGAGCACGTAGTTCGGGATGTGCGGGAACATCAGCGCCACGGCGCTATCGTAGAGCGTCATGTCGAGGTACTGGCCCCGACCGGAGCGCTGGCGCTCGATGACGGCCATGAGGATGCCCAAGACCGTGAAGAGGCCGGTGCCGATGTCGACCAAGGGGATGCCCATGCGCATGCCGCCCGAGGCCTCGTCGCCGTTGACGCTGAAATGGCCGGCCATGGCCTGGACCACGGCGTCGTAGCCCGGCAGGCCGCCATAGGGGCCGTCGGCGCCGAAGCCCGAGATGCGGGCGTGGATGAGCCGCGGGAAGCGCGCCTCGAGCGCGTCCGCGTAGCCGAGGCCCCAGCGCTCCATCGCGCCGGGCTTGAAGTTCTCGATGAGGACGTCGGCGTCCTCGAGGAGGCGCAGCAGCACCTCGCGGCCGCGCGGCGCGGCGAGATCGAGGCCGAGCGAGCGCTTGTTCCGGTTGACGCCGAGGAAGTAGGAGGCGTCGCCGTGCTGATCGAACGGCGGCCCCCAGTCGCGGACCTCGTCGCCCTGGGGCGGCTCGATCTTGAGGACCAGCGCGCCGTGGTCGGCCAGCACCTGGGTGCCGTAGGGGCCGCCGAGGACGCGGGTGAGGTCGATGATCTTGAGCCCGTCGAGCGCGCCGAAGCCGGTCTGCATGTCACCCCCTCGAGATCGCCCCCTGGCGCGGGGGTCGATGCCTCCTGTAGCACATCATGGCGTTGCCGCGATCGCGGAGGCCTCGATGCTGCTCTCCCTGCCGGATCTCGCCGATCGGGTGCCCGACGGTGCGCTCGTCGGCGTTCCACCGGACTATTCCGGCGTCGCCATGGCGTTGACCCGCGAGCTCATCCGCCGGCCGGCGCGCGATCTTCGGATCCTCTGCCTGCCGCAGGGCTCGATCCAGGTCGACATGCTGATCGGCGCCGGCTGTGTCGCCGAGGTCGAGACGGCGGCGGTGACGCTCGGCGAATATGGGCCGGCGCCGTGCTTTGCGAGGGCCGTCGAGCAGGGCCGGGTGGTCGTCAAGGACAGCACCTGCCCGGC
>CAYZSE010000078.1:0-16242 GCA_964481035.1 uncultured Geminicoccaceae bacterium
GGCGGCGCCGCCGCCGGCGGCGGAGGCGCCCATCAGGGCGGCGAGGACGTGGTACCAGCGTAGGCGTTGCAGCCAGTTCGGCATCGGCACGGGCGGTCTCCCGACACGGTGATCGCTCGGGATACGGCGGCAGCCACGGGCGCGGATGCGGGGTGCGACAGTCGGCAGCGGGCGGCGGTCTCGCGCCGGGGGTGGCGGTGGGTGAGGCGCGCGGCGGTCAGCCGCCGCTCGCGTGGCGGTACCACCGGCGGATCTGCGCGCGCTCGGCCTCATCCATGAAGGAGACGGTGGCGGGCGGCATGGCGTCGCTCAGGCCGGCGTGCAGGTAGATGCTCCAGGCCTCGCGCGCGATGTCCGCCTCGCTCTCGAGGACGACGCCGCCGGGGGCAGCGGCGATGCCGGGCGAGGGGACCGCGACGACGACGCGCGCCGTCGCCCCGTGCGCGGAGATCGCCCCGCCTTGCATGGCGTCACCCGCGCCGACACGGCCGCCGCGGGTGACGCGGGCGGCCGCCGGGCCCGCGATGCTGCGCGCGCCTCTCACCCCGCGCGCAGCAGGGGCTGGGCGGGCTGGGCGACGAGGCGGGCGAGGCCGATGAGGCCCGTGGCGGTGGTGAGCCCGAGGCCGAGGGCGAGGATCGCCGCGACGACCCCCGGCGCGGCGACGAAGGGCAGGTCGATGGCCAGCACCGCCACGAGCCAGGCGCCGACCAGGCCGAGCGCCAGGCCGGCGCCGGCGGCGACGCCGCCCAGGGCCGCGTGCTCGACCAGGAAGGTGCGGGCGAGGTCGCCGCGGCGCGCGCCGAGCGCTTTGAGGATCGCCGCGGCGTAGCGTTGGCGGGTCCGCACGGCGGCGAGGCCCGCGGCCAGCACGACCAGCCCGCTCGCCAGCGTCAGGCCGGCGACCACCATGATCGCGGCGCGGATGCGCTCCAGCACGTCCGCCGCCGCGGCGAGCGCCTCGTCGATCAACAGCGGCGTGACGCTGGGCGTCGCCTCGCTCAGCGCGTCGAGCAGCGCCGGTCGGGTGTCGGAGGGCACGTCGACGGCGGCGATGAAGCTGTGCGGCGCGTTCTCGAGCAGGCCCGGGCTGAAGGTGAAGAGGAACTCGAGCCGGCCGCGGCTCCAGTCGATCTCCGGGCGGATCGCCCTGATCTCGGCGTCGACGACCCGGCCGAGGACGTTGAAGGTGAGAGTGTCGCCGACCCCGACCCCGTAGGCGGCGGCCGCCTCGTCCTCGATGGCGACGAAGAGCGGGCCGGTGTGGTCCGCCGGCCACCAGCTGCCGGCAACGAGGCGCTCGGCCGGCGGCGGCAGCGCCGACCAGGTGATGCCGCGGTCGCTGCGCACGGTCCACGCGGCGCCCTCGCCGATCACCGCCTCGGCCACCGGCACGCCGGCGATGCGGACGAGGCGCGCGCGCAGGTAGGGGGCGATCTGCAGGATCTCGGCGTCCGGGTGGTCGGCGATCGTGCGCTCGAACGCGCCGCGCATCGACGGCTGGATGTCGATGAAGACCGTCGACGGCGCCCGCTCGGGCACCCGGCGGCCGAGCTCGGCGTCGATGACGCGGCCGGTCTGTCCCACCAGGGTCAACAGCGCGAGGCCCAGCGCCAGGGCCAGCACCACGGACGTCGTCTCGCCACCGGGCCGGGCGATCTCCTTGAGCGGCAGACGCAGGCGCGGCGGCGCGATTCGAGCGAGCCGCCCGGCGAGGTGCTGCAGGACCAGGACGAGGCCCAGGAGCAAGAGCGTCCCGGCGGCGACGGCAGCGATGACGATCCCGCCCAGGCGCGCGTCGTCGGTGGTCGCGAGCACCAGGGCCACCAGCGCCGCCGCCAGGCCGGCGACGGCGAGCCGGTCGGCCGGCGTCGGGCGCGCGGCGGCCAGCTCGGCGCCGCCGCGAAAGAGGCTTGCCGGGGCGACCCGCCGTGCGGTGGCCAGCGGCAGCCAGGCGAACGCCGCGAGGACCAGCGCGCCGATCAGGCCGGCGGCACCGAGCGCCCACGGCGCGAACGCGTTCTCGACCCGCACCGGCAGCAAGCTCGCCGGCACCCAGGCGAGCGCGAGCGGCAGCAGGGCCCCCAGCATCACGCCGAGCGCGACGCCGACGAGCCCCAAGAGCGCGATCTGGCCGCCGTAGAGCGTCGCGACCCACGCCGGCCGGCCGCCGAGCGCGCGCAACGTCGCCATCGTCGCGAGCTTGCCCTGGAGGTGCGTTCGGGTCGCGAGCGCGATGCCGAGGCCGCCGGTGGCGAGTGCCGCGAGGCTCGCGAGGGTGAGGAACGTGGCGAGGCGGCCGACCAGGCGCTCCAGCCCGGGCTGCGCCGCGGCTGCGGTCTCGGCCTGGAAGCGGGCGTCGGGGAGGCGCGCCCGTAACCCCGCGACGAAGCGCTCCGGATCCGCCTCGGGCGGCAGGGCGAGGCGTGTGGCGTAGCGGGCGACGCTGCCCTCGCGGAGGATGTCGGCCGCCTCGAGATCGCCGAGCCGGACGATGACCCGAGGCCCGATCTGGAAGGCGCCGCCGGTGCGGTCGGGCTCCGCCACCAGCACCGCGCGGAGGGTGAAGGTCGCCTCGCCGATGGCGAGCCGGTCGCCGAGCGCGACGCCGAGACGCGAAAGGACGCCGGGTGCCACCACGATGCCGCGCTCGGCGAGCGCCTCGTCCAGCGGCAGCGGCGGGTCGAGCCGGAGCGCGCCGTAGAGGGGGTAGGCGTCGTCGACGCCCTTGAGCGCGACCGTCAGCTCCTCGCCCGCGGCGCTGCGCAGGATCGTGTTGGTGCGCACGACATCGGAGCTGCGCGCGTCGTCCGGCACGACCGCGGCCCGCTCCTCGAACGGAATGGCCGCGCCCGTGGTCTCGAGCGCGACATCGCCGCCCAGCAGCACCGCCGCGTCGCGCTCCAGCGCCGCGAGCACCGCCTCGCGCGCGGTGCCGACGGCCGCGAGCGTGGCGACGCCGAGGGCGAGCGCCGCGACGATCCAGAGTAGGTGCGGGCTCGCTTTGAGATCGCGCCAGACGAGGCGCAGCGCCAGTTGGCGGGTCAAGCGGCGTGCTCCCGGACCCCCGAACGGTTGGCCATGCGGCCGCCCGCCATCGCGACCTGGCGGTCGCAGCGAGCGGCGAGGCTCGGGTCGTGGGTGATGAGGAAGAGCGTGGCGCCATGGGCCTTCGGGAGATCGAACAGGAGCTCGGTGACGGCGCGCGCCGTCTCGCCGTCCAGATTGCCCGTGGGCTCGTCGGCGAGGATCAGCCGCGGGCGGCCGACCAGCGCGCGCGCCAGCGCCACACGCTGCTGCTCGCCGCCCGAGAGCTGCGCCGGGCGATGGTGCAGGCGGTGCTCCAGACCGACCCGGGCGAGCGCCGCCTCGGCGTGCGCGTCGGCCGCGCGGTCGCCGGCGAGCTCCAGGGGCACCGCCACGTTCTCGAGCGCCGTCAGGGTCGGGATCAGGTGGAACGACTGGAAGAGGATGCCGAGTTCGCGGCGCCGCCAGTCCGCGCGCCGGTTCTCGTCCAGCGCCGACACCTCGACGCCACCGACCACGACGCGACCCGCCGTCGGCCGTTCGAGGCCGGCGATGATCGCGAGGAGGCTCGATTTTCCGGAGCCCGACGGCCCGACCACGGCGAGCGACGCGCCGGCGGCGACGTCGAGGTCGACGCCTTGCAGGACGTTGACCGCACCGCCCTGCGCCCTAAGCGTCAGGTGCACGTCTTCCAGTAGGATCAAGGGCGCCACGATGCGGTCTCTCTCTTCGAAGCTCGGCGTCGTCATCTCATGTGGCGTGCTCGCCGCGGTCCTCAACCTCGGCGCCGCCAAGGCCGGGGAGAATTGCCGGATCGCCTTCCTCGGCGACAGCCTGAGCGCCGGGTATGGGCTGGCCGCGGCGGAGAGCTTTCCCGCGCGGATGGCGGACCGGCTCGAGGCCGCGGGCTACGCCTGCGAGGTTCTCAACGCGGGGCTCTCCGGCGACACGACGGCCGGCGGCGCGGCGCGGGTGGGGTGGCTGCTCGCCGATGAGCCGAGCCACGTCGTCGTGGCGCTCGGCGGCAACGACGGCCTGCGCGCCGTGCCGCCGGCCGAGGTCCGCGCAAACCTGGAGGCCATCCTCGACCAGCTCGACGCAGCGGGCGTGCGCGCGCTCGTGGCGGGGATGTTGGCGCCTCCCAACCTCGGGGCCGATTACGGCCGGCGCTTCGAGGCGGCCTTCGAGGAGGTCGCCGCCGCGCACGACGCTGCCTTCTATCCCTTCTTGCTCGACGGCGTCGCCGGCCGGCCGGCGCTCAACCAGCCCGACGGCATCCACCCGACCGCCCGCGGCGTCGAGGTCATGGTCGAGCGCATCTGGCCGACCTTCGCGCGGTGGCTCGAAACGACCGGTGTCGTTACGGGCTGAAGGCGAACACCGCGCGACCAAGGTCGCGACGCCGTGTCTGTTGTCTTGCGGCGCGGGGATTTGCACCATGCGCGGCGAAAAGCGCGGCGATCCAACAGCGCGCGCTCGAGGTCACCGGAGGAGGCTCATGACGGACGTGTTCCCCGTCCCCGCGGCTTTTGCCGCCGCGTCGCACTGCGATTCGGCCAAGTACCAGGAGATGTACGCGCGCTCGATCGACGATCCCGAGGGTTTCTGGGCGGAGCAGGCGAAACGCCTCGACTGGTATCACTTCCCGACCAAAATCAAGGACGTGTCGTTCACGGGCGACGTCCACATCCGCTGGTACGAAGACGGCGAGCTCAACGTCTGCTACAACTGCGTCGACCGGCATCTCGCCGAGCGGGCCGAGCAGACGGCGATCATCTGGGAAGCCGACAACCCGGACCTCGACGACAAGATCACCTACGCGCAGCTCCACGAGCGCGTCTCGAAGCTCGCCAACATCCTGAAGGACCAAGGGGTCCGCAAGGGTGACCGGGTGACGATCTACATGCCGATGATCCCCGAGGCGGCCTATGCGATGCTCGCCTGCGCGCGGATCGGCGCGGTCCATTCGATCGTCTTCGGCGGCTTCAGCCCGGACAGCCTCGCCGACCGGATCAACGACTGCGGCTCGACGATGGTCATCACCTGCGACGGCGGGTTCCGCGGCGGCAAGACGGTGCCCTTGAAGACCAATTGCGACACCGCGCTCAGCAAGTGCCCGGGCGGCGTCAAGGTCTTGATGTTCCGTCATTCCGGCATCGAGGTGCCGATGGTCGAGGGCCGCGACTTCGACGCCTCGGCGCTGATGCGCGACGCCTCCGCCGACTGTCCGCCCGAGCGCATCTATGCCGAGGATCCGCTCTTCATCCTCTACACCTCGGGCTCGACCGGCAAGCCGAAGGGGGTCTTGCACACCTCGGGCGGCTATCTCGTCTTCGCCGCAATGACGCACCAGTACGTCTTCGACTACAAGGATGGCGACATCTACTGGTGCACCGCCGATGTCGGCTGGGTGACCGGGCACAGCTACATCGTCTACGGGCCGCTCGCCAACGGGGCGACGACCCTGATGTTCGAGGGCGTGCCCAACTACCCGACGATCGCGCGCTTCTGGAACGTCGTCGACAAGCACCAGGTCAACATCTTCTATACCGCGCCGACCGCGATCCGCGCGCTCATGCAGAAGGGCGACGGGCCGGTCAAGCAGACCTCGCGCAAGTCGCTGCGCCTCTTGGGCTCGGTCGGCGAGCCGATCAACCCGGAGGCCTGGCGCTGGTATCATCAGGTCATCGGCGACGGCCGCTGCCCGGTCGTCGACACCTGGTGGCAGACCGAGACCGGCGGCATCCTCATCACGCCGCTGCCCGGCGCCACCGACCTCAAGCCGGGCTCGGCGACGCTGCCCTTCTTCGGCGTGCAACCGGCGCTGGTCGACAGCGAGGGCCACGAGCTGGAGGGCGCCACCTCGGGCAACCTCATCATCAAGGACAGCTGGCCCGGGCAGATGCGCACGGTGTTCGGCGACCACGAGCGCTTCATCCAGACCTACTTCTCGACCTTCAAGGGCGCCTACTTCACCGGCGACGGCGCGCGGCGGGACGAGGACGGCTACTGGTGGATCACCGGCCGCGTCGACGACGTCATCAACGTCTCGGGCCACCGCATGGGCACGGCCGAGGTCGAGAGTTCGCTGGTGGCGCACCCGGCGGTCGCCGAGGCCGCGGTCGTCGGCTTCCCGCACGACCTCAAGGGCCAGGGCATCTACTGCTACGTGACCCTGCAGACGGGCGTGGAGCCGTCGGAAGAGCTCAGGAAGGATCTCGTCAAGCACGTGCGTCAGGACATCGGCCCGATCGCCACGCCCGACTACATCCAGTGGGCGCCGGGCCTGCCGAAGACCCGTTCGGGCAAGATCATGCGGCGCATCTTGAGAAAGATCGCCGCCAACGAGCACGAGGCGCTCGGCGACACGTCGACGCTCGCCGAGCCGGCGGTCGTCGACGAGCTGGTCGAGAACCGGATGAACAACTGACCGCGCCCCGGTGCTGCGGGACAGCGGGGCTCGGCGCACGGCGCCGGGCCCCTTTTCATCACCTCGGATCGGAGCCGCGATGCCGCTCGTCCTGACCGCACCCGCCCTTGCCGTCGCCGCCGGCCTCGCCCTCGCCACGGGGCCGAGCGCTGCCGCACCCTATGCGAACGTCACCTATGGCGGGCCGCTCGAGGCGCGCGACACGCCGCGCGGCCAGGTGCAATGGGCCTTCTTGGACATGGCACGGGCCTGGGCCGACTGCGATCGCGACCTGCTCGCGAGCCTCGTCACCGAGGATGTCCGCTTCTCCTTCCCGACGACGCGCCTCGATGGCCGCGAGGCGCTCCTGCACGACCTCGACGTCTATTGCGGCGTCGAGGCGGCGGCGCCGCCCGAGGAGGTGAGCTTCTACTTGCCCGCGGACGCCTTCTACATCGACCTCGAGGCCGGCCGCGCCGCCGTCGAGATCCAGTTCCGGGAGCTCCGCCGCGGCCGCCAGCAGGTGACCAACGACGTCTGGATCGCCACCTTCCGCGACGGCCGGTTCGCGGTCATGAAGGAGTATCTCGACGGTCGCGTCCGTGATCTGCAGGCCCTGGGCGTGCTCACCTACGACTGGGACGCCCCGTTCCTCACCCCGTGGCCGCCGCGCACCGACGCCTGGGCCGACTGCTTTCCCATCGTCCGCGCCGCCCCGATCAACGACTGCCCGCCGAACTAGGGTTCGACCGCAACGCTCGGTACCCGCCGGCGCGCCGGCTCCGACGCCATCATCGCCGCGTGTCACCGGCGGCGTCGAGCGTGACCGCCGAACCACCGGGAAACCCGCGCCGGCGCCGAGAGCAGCGAGCCGACGCTGCACGCGCATTCACCGCGGGCGGCGTCATCTATGCCCCCGTAAAGGCCTGGATCCCGGTCTGGGCGCGGCCGAGGATGAGGGCGTGGATATCGTGGGTGCCCTCGTAGGTGTTGACGGTCTCGAGGTTCGAGCTGTGCCGCATGACGTGGTACTCGTCGACGATGCCGTTGCCGCCGTGCATGTCGCGCGCCGTCCGGGCGATGTCGAGGGCCTTGCCGCAGGCGTTGCGCTTGATGAGCGAGACGGCCTCGGCCGCGAGACGCCCCTCGTCCATGAGCCGCCCGCAGCGCAGCGCCGCCTGCAGGCCCAGGGCGATCTCGGTCTGCATGTCGGCGAGCTTCTTCTGGACGAGCTGGTTGGCGGCCAAGGGCCGGCCGAACTGCTTTCTGTCGAGGGTGTACTGCCGTGCTGCGTGCCAGCAGGCCTCGGCCGCCCCCCACACCCCCCAGGCGATGCCGAAGCGCGCGCGGTTGAGGCAGCCGAAGGGCCCCTTGAGCCCCTCGACGTTGGGCAGAAGGTTCTCCTCGGGCACGAAGACCTCGTCCATCTGGATCATGCCCGTGACCGAGGCGCGCATCGACAGCTTGCCCGCGATCTTGGGCGTGGCGAGGCCCGGATCGCCACGCTCGACGATGAAGCCCTTGATCTTGCCGCCGTGCGCCTGCGACTTCGCCCAGACGACGCAGAGATCGGCGATGGGGGCGTTGGTGATCCAGGTCTTGGCGCCCGAGAGCCGATAGCCGCCGTCGACCTTCACCGCGCGCGTCGACATCGAGGCCGGATCCGAGCCGGCGTCGGGCTCGGTCAGCCCGAAGCAGCCGACGAGCTCGCCGGTGGCGAGGCGCGGCAGCCACTTGCGGCGCTGGTTCTCGTCGCCGTAGGCCCAGATGGGGTGCATGACGAGCGAGGACTGGACCGACAGCGCCGAGCGATAGCCGCTGTCGACGCGCTCGATCTCCCGGGCGACGAGGCCGTAGGCGACGTAGGACGCGCCGGCAGCACCGTACGCCTCGGGGATGGTCATGCCGAGAAGGCCGAGCGCGCCGAACTCGGTCATGATGGCGCGGTCGAAGTGCTCGTTGCGGGTCGCCTCGATCACCCGCGGCAGGAGCTTCCGCTGCGCGTAGGCCCGGGCGGTGTCGGCGACGAGCCGCTCCTCGTCGCTCAATTGCTCGCTGAAATGGAACGGGTCCGCCCAGTCGAACGCGGCTGGGCAGGAACGGTCGGCGATCTCGGGGGCAGGCCGGGCGTTCATGGGTTCCTCCAGCGGCGTCGATGGGTTCGAGGTGGTACCGGCCCGCGGATCTGGCACCCTGTCGCCGCGGTCGTCGATGCCGCGCCCGACGTCCGCGGCGAGCGGCCGCGGCGCCTCCAGGCCGTAGAGCTTGTCGACGCACGCCATCGCCAACTCCTCGCGTTCGCGTCCTCGAAGCCGCCTTCGCCTCAGTATCTCTCGGCTTCGAGGGCGTCCGCAAGCTCCAGCCACCTGGCCTCCACCGTCGCCTGATCGACGCGCAGTTCCGTCAAACGGGTAGCCAACGCCGCCGCCCGGTCGGGTGCGCGCCGGAAGAGATCCGCGTCGGCGAGTTCGGCTTCGATCGCGGCGATTTCGGCGGCCAGGCGCTCGACCTCGCGCTCGGCCTTCGCGACCTCGCGTTCCCGTCGCTGCCGCTCCTTGCCCGGCGTGGTGTAGCCCTTGCCGCCGGCCTTGGTTGCGGCGGGCTTGGCGGGGGTGTCGCCCGACGGCACCGCGCCGGTTTCGGCTCCGAGCTGAGCCTGCCGGTCGCTGTAGCCGCCCGCGTACTCGACGAGCCGGCTGTCCGGCTCGAAGGCGATCGTGCTGGTCACGGTGCGGTCGAGAAAGTCGCGGTCGTGGCTGACGACGAGCAGCGTCCCGCCATAGTCGCCCAGGACCTCGGTCAGCATGTCGAGGGTGTCCATGTCGAGGTCGTTGGTCGGCTCGTCGAGGACCAGGAGGTTCGACGGCTCGGCGAGGATGCGGGCGAGCAGGAGCCGGTTGCGCTCGCCGCCGGAGAGCACGCGGCAGGGTGCTCGGATCTGGGCCTCGTCGAAGAGGAAGTCCTTGAGGTAGCCGGCGACGTGACGGCGGGCGCCGCGGACCTCGATCTGGTCACCGCCTTCGGGGCAGAGCACCTCCCACGGCGTGCGCTGGAGGTCCAAGGACGCGCGGTCCTGCTCGGACCAGGCGATCTCGACGTTGGTGCCGAGCTCCAGCCGGCCGGCGTCGGGCGCGAGCCGACCTGTCAACAGCGCCAGCAGCGTCGACTTGCCGGCACCGTTGGGGCCGATGAGCCCGACCCGATCGCCGCGCATGATCCGGGTCGAGAAGGGCGGGACGATCACGCGACCGGCGAAGCTCTTGGTGATACCTTCGGCCTCGACGACGAGCGAGCCTGAGGCGGGCGCGGCGGCGACGGCGAGCTTGGCCGAGCCCGGGACGGAAAGCCGTCCCGCCCGCTCGGCACGCATCGTCTGGAGGCGCCGCAGGCGTCCCTGATTGCGCTTGCGGCGCGCGGTGATGCCCTCGCGCGACCACCGCGTCTCCTCGGCGATGCGCTTGTCGAGCTTGGCCCGCGCCTTGGCCTCGGCCGCAAGCCGGGCGTCGATGGCGGCGTCGAGCTCGTGAAAGGGCACCTCGAGGTCGAGCACGTGACCGCGATCGAGCCACCAGCAGCGACGAGCGAGCGCGTCGAGAAAGGCCCGGTCGTGGCTGATGAGGACCACCGCCGCCGGGTGCGCCGTCAGGCGCGCCTGCAACCAGAGGATCGTGTCGAGGTCGAGGTGGTTGGTGGGCTCGTCGAGGAGCAGCGCGTCGGCGTCGACCGCCAGGGTGCGGGCGAGGGCGAGACGACGCTGCTGGCCGCCGGACAGCGTCCTCGGATCGGCATCCGCGGCGAGCTGCAGCTCGGCGAGCGCCGCTTCGGCCGTGTGCGCGGCCAAGCCCGCGGGCGCCTCCTCGTCGGCGCGGGCGAGCCAGCCGAGCGCCGTGCCGGCGCCGTGGAAGGACGGCTGCTGCGGCAGGTAGGCGAAGCGGGCGCGGGGCGCCGTGGCGCGCTCGCCGCCGTCCAGCGCGAGCCGTCCGGCGATGACCTGCAACAGCGTCGACTTGCCGGCGCCGTTGCGGCCGACCAGAGCGACGCGCGCCCGGGGCTCGAGCTTGAGGTCGAGATCGCGGAACAGCACGCGCTGGCCGATGGCGAGGCGGGCCTCCTTCAAGGTCAACAGGGGCGGGGCCATGGGCGAAGGGGCATCCCTGGGCTGGGCGCGACGCGGACGCCGCCGATGCGGCCGGCGCTTTCACCGGCGCCGCCCCTGAGGTAGCAACGTCGAGGCGGCATGAGGAGGGGTGGCGATGCACGCGCTGGAGGAGACCTTCAGGGCGCTCGGGGTGCAGGAGCCCGTGGCGCTCGATGATCCGACCCGGGTCGTCGAGCGGGTCGTCGAGCTGTACGACAGCGCGGCCGAGATGATCCACGCCGGCTTTCGCGAGTTCGAGACGGGGGGCGAGCCGTCCGCGCCGCGAGCCGCGACCTATCCGTTCCTGGGCCTCAGGGTCGACGCCGAGCGGCTCAACATCGACGCCCGGCTCGCCTTCGGGGCGCTCACCGACCCGGGCATCTTCGGCACGACGATCACCCGGCCGCGGCTGTTTCGCGGCTACCTCCTCGACAACGCCGAGCGCCTCATGCGGCACCACCGGGTACCGATGGTCGTCGGCCGGTCGGAGCGCCCGATCCCATTGCCCTTCGTCGTCGACCGCTCGGGGCTCGAACTCGCCAGCGAGCGTCTGGCCGGGCTGTGGAGGCGCTTCGTCCTGCCGGACCTGCGCTACACCGACGACCGCGTCGCCAACGGCTTCTACCGCCCGCCCGAGACACCGATCCAGCCGCTGTCGCTGTTCACCGCCGAGCGAACCGACTACTCGCTGCAGCGGCTCTACCACTACACGGCGACGGCCCCCGAGTATTTCCAGCGCTTCGTGCTCCTGACCAACTATCAACGCTATGTCGACCGCTTCGTCGCCTTCGGGCGCAAGGCCGTGGCGACGAGCGACGAGTACGACGCGCTGGTCGAGCCCGGCAATGCCGTGACCGCACCGCCCGGCCACCTTCTGGAGGGGCCGGTCGGCGAGCCGCTCGCGAACCTGCCGCAGATGCCGGCCTACCACCTGTTTCGTCCCGACCGCAGCGGCATCACGCTCGTCAACATCGGCGTCGGGCCCTCGAACGCGCGCACGATCACCGACCATCTCGCGGTCCTGCGGCCGCACTGCTGGATCATGCTCGGCCATTGCGCCGGGCTCAGGCGCTCGCAACAGCTCGGCGACTACGTGCTGGCGCACGGCTATGTCCGCGACGACCACGTGCTCGACCAGGAGCTGCCGCTGTTCGTGCCCGTGCCGCCGATCGCCGAGGTCCAGGTGGCGCTGCAGCAGGCGGTCGCCCGCGTTACCGGCCTCGAGGGCCTCGATCTCAAGACGCGGATGCGGACGGGCACCGTGGCGACGACCGACAATCGCAATTGGGAGCTGCGCTACGCCGAGCTCTACGAGCGCTTGAATCAGAGCCGCGCGATCGCCGTCGACATGGAGAGTGCCACCATCGCCGCCAACGGCTTTCGCTTCCGCGTACCCTACGGTACGCTTCTTTGCGTCTCGGACAAGCCGCTGCACGGCGAGCTCAAGCTGCGCGGCATGGCCGACAGCTTCTACCGCCAGCGGGTGAGCCAGCATCTCGAGATCGGCATCGAGAGCTTGCGGATCCTGCGCGAGGGTGGCACCGACGTGCTGCATTCCCGCAAGCTCAGAAGCTTCGACGAGCCGGCCTTTCGGTGAGCCGGCGCACCGGGAAGAGGGGGCGGACGGCCATGCGGCACGCTTGGGTCCTGGGGTGGGCGTTGGCCTTGGCTGCTTGCGCGGCGGCGACCAAGGTGGCTGCGCCCGATCCCCTGGCGGGTAGCGAATGGGCGCCGACCCGGCTCGGCGAGACCGCGGCCAACGTCCAGGTCGAGCAATTCGTCCGATTCGAGAGCCAAGGGCGCGTCGTCGGTGCCGGCGGCTGCAACCGTTTCACCGGTGGCTATGCCGTCGCCGGAAGCGGCGCGATCGAGATCGGCCCGCTCGCAGCGACGCGAATGGCGTGCGCGAGTCTGCCCATGGAACTCGAACAGGCATTCTTGAGCGCCCTCGAGCGGACTTCGACCTTTCGCCGCGACGGCGCCGTCCTGGCCCTGTTCGCCGAGGATGGCACGGAAGTCGCCACCTTCTCGCAACGCGATGCGGACTGAAACGCCGGTCGCTGGCGGCGGCGCAAAGCTGCTGCGGCGCAAAGCGATCCCTGATAGGTGTCTCGTCTCGCCGACAACCACCGGACGACGCTCATGGCCGCTGCAAAGGAACCGCAACACAAGATCTTGACCATGACGATCCTCGCGACGCCCGACATGGCCAATTTCTCGGGCCATGTCCACGGTGGCGCGATCCTCCGCCTGCTCGACCAGGTCGCCTACGCCTGCGCCTCGCGCTACTCGGCGCATTACGCGATCACCGTGTCGGTCGACCAGGTCTTCTTCCGCGAGGCGGTGCATGTCGGCGAGTTGCTGACCTTCATGGCGGCGGTGAACTACACCGGCCACACCTCGATGGAGGTGGGCATCCGGGTGATCTCCGAGAACATCATCGAGAAGGCCGAGCGCCACGTCATCACCTGCTACATCACGATGGTCGCCGTCGACGAGGATGGCAGGCCGGCCCGCGTGCCGCCGCTCCGCATCGAGACCCCGGTGGAGGAACGGCGCTGGCGCGCGGCAGCGTTGCGCCGAGAGTTCAGAAAGGAGGTCGAGCGGCGCGCCCTGGAGATCCGTCAGCATCCCGAGCACACGGGCTGAGCGCGGCATCGCTTGACATATGAGATAGACATAATGCATGTGTGACCTCACGCCCGGGAACGGGCGCAAGGTCACAGCCCACGAGGTCTATCGATGCCTATTCGCGACAACGCGCACACCTACGGCACCGTCTCCGTCATCACCCACTGGCTCCTCGCGACGCTCGTCATCGCTCTTTTGGCGTCGGGCCTTCTCGCCGCCGAGCTCCTTGGCGAGGAGGCGCGCGCGGCTCTGCTCGCGCCGCACAAGGCCTTGGGGGTTTTGGTCCTCGCCGTGGTCGGCTGGAGCGCGCTCTGGCGCACGCTGCAACCCGTGCGTCCCGGGGCGATCGCGGGCACGCCCGCGGCCGAGGCGCTCGCCCGCAAGACGATGCACGCGGTCTTGATGCTGGGTACCGTCCTGCTTTCGGCATCCGGCGTCGTGATGGCCGTCTTCAAGGGCAAGGCGGTACAGGTCTTCGCCTTGTTCACCATTCCGGCGCGGGCCGAAGTGCCCTGGCTCGCCGCCACGGCCCACGACGTCCACGTCATCGGCGGCTGGCTCCTGACAGCGGCCGTGCTCGGCCACGCCGCGGTCGCCCTGAAACACCATTTCGTCGACCATGACGCGACGTTCGCGCGCATGCTCGGTCGCGGCGCCTGACCCCCCAGCGAAGCGCCGGCCCGACGGTGCACCAGGGAGCGGCGGCGGCCGGCGCCGGTCGCGCGGGCGCCGGCCGGCTCAGAACTTGAGCAGCGTCGATTGCAAGGCGGCGGTCCGGGCATCGACCAGATCGAAGCTGCTGGTGATCGATTGAGGTGTCGTGCCGGCCCCCCAATAGGCGTGATTGAGCGCGCGCTGCGGAAGGATGCCGCCGCCGGCGAGGCTGGCGCCGCCGAACAGGCCGGCCGTGCGCTCGAAGACGTAGAGGTCCTCCCCCAAGGCCGTGGTCGTGGCCGCCCCGAAGGCGCCGCCGGCCCGCATCACCGCCAGGCTTAAGTCGGCACCGAGCTTCATGTCGCCGTCGAGGACGGCCTCGACCGCCTTGGGGTTCATCACCGTCATGATCACGTCGCTGCTCTTGGCGCCGCCCTGCAGCCCGAAGCTGCCGCCGTAGAGTTCCATGAACGCGGGCGGCCCGAACCGGCCGGAGGCGGTATCGCGGACCATCACGACGCCGACGCCGTGCTCGGCGCCGACGACGAAGCTGGCCTTGATGAGGTCGGGGATGACGATGACCGCATAGGCGTTCTGCACGTAGACCCGCGTCACGTCGTCGGCGGCGAGAACGTCCAAGAAGCCGTCGAGCGCGAACTCGGCGCGGCTCACGACCTCCTCGCCCGTGAGCGCTCGAGCCGGCTGCGGCGCCACCGCGAGCAGAGCGAGGGCAACCACGAAAGCGCGAAGAACATGCATCACTTGTCCATCCATCTTCATGTGATGCTTGAACTCTATAGGCCAAGTCGGCCGCGGCTTCAACGTCGGCGCGTTGCCGCCGCCGGTCAGCTGGTCTATACGAGCGCGGCGTTGGGATCCGGCGGCGCCGGGGCCGCGCGATGACGAGGTGAGCGAGTGTGGCCATGTCCCGGCGACGGCAACTCTACGAAGGCAAGGCCAAGGTCCTCTTCGAAGGTCCCGAGCCCGGCACGCTCATCCAGTATTTCAAAGACGACGCGACCGCCTTCAACAATCGCAAGCACGGCGTGATCACCGGCAAGGGTGTCCTGAACAACCGTATCTCCGAGCATTTGATGGTGCGCCTCGGCGAGATCGGCGTTCCGACCCATTTCATCCGGCGCTTGAACATGCGCGAGCAGCTCATCCGCGAGGTGGAGATCATCCCGATCGAGGTGGTCATCCGCAACTTCGCAGCTGGCGGCATCGTCAAGCGATTGGGCTTGCGCGAGGGCGAGCGCCTGCCGCGCACAATCCTCGAATACTCGTTCAAGTCGGACGAGCTGGGTGATCCGATGGTCTCCGAGGAGCACATCACCGCTTTCGGCTGGGCCTCGGTGCAGGAGATGGACGACATCATCAGCTACTCGCTGAGGATCAACGACTTCCTCTCCGGCCTGCTGTTGGGCGTCGGGCTCAAGCTGATCGATTTCAAGCTCGAGTTCGGGCGCCTCTGGGAAGAGGACGACGTGCGGATCGTGCTCGCCGACGAGATCAGCCCCGATAGCTGCCGTCTATGGGACGTCCGCACCGACGAGCGCCTCGACAAGGATCGCTTCCGCCAGGACCTCGGCAAGGTCGAGGAGGCCTACCAGGAGGTCGCGCGCCGGCTCGGCATCCTGCCGGAGGCGGGTCCGCGCGATCTCTCGGGACCGGAGACGCTGCAGTGAGGGTTCGCGTCGAGGTGCGCCTCAAGCCCGGCGTGCTCGACCCCGCCGCGGCGACCATCCATCGCTCGCTCGTCCAGCTCGGCTTCGGCGATGTCCGCGATGTCGCGCAGAGCCGTGTGTTCGAGCTCGAGATCGAAAAGGCGAGGCCGGAGGACGCGCTCGCTGCCGCCCGCGCGATGGCCGACAAGCTGCTCGCCAACCCGGTGATCGAGACCTACCGCGTCGATCTGGCAGGGTAGGACCCGTGCGTGCCGCCGTCATCACCTTTCCGGGCTCCAACGGCGACCGCGATCTCGCGAT
Organism: uncultured Geminicoccaceae bacterium; assembly: GCA_964481035.1. Lineage (GTDB taxonomy): Bacteria > Pseudomonadota > Alphaproteobacteria > Geminicoccales > Geminicoccaceae > JAAAPF01. Next base: position 15,848 of record CAYZSE010000078.1, read on the forward strand.
GGCTTTCGAGCGCATCGGCGGCCGTCCGGCCGCCCGCGTCTGGCACGGCGACAACGCGCTGCCGGCGGTCGACGTCGTGGGCCTGCCCGGCGGCTTCAGCTATGGGGATTACCTCCGCTGCGGCGCCATCGCCGCCCGCGCGCCGATCATGGCTGCGGTGCTCGCCTTCGCGGACCGCGGCGGGCGCGTCCTGGGTATCTGCAACGGCTTTCAAATCCTCTGCGAGGCCGGGATGTTGCCCGGCGCGCTGATCGGTAACCGCGAGCGCCGCTTCGTGAGCAAGTGGCTCGAGATCGAGGTGACGGGCGAACCCTCCGACTTCACCCGCGGCTGGGCGCCTGGAGCGGTCGTCCGGCTGCCCGTGGCGCATCACGACGGCAACTACACGGCCGACG
>CAYZSE010000079.1:0-12828 GCA_964481035.1 uncultured Geminicoccaceae bacterium
GCGGATCGCCGCGCCGGCCGCGCGCTCGGCGAGGGCGAGGTCGTGCTGGGCCTGGAGGTTGAGCCAGAAGGCGGGCTCGGTGCCGAACCAATGGCCGAGACGCAGCGCCGTGTCGCCGGTGATGGCGCGCTTGCCGTTGATGATCTGGCTGATGCGGTTGGGCGGCACGGCGATTTGCTGCGCGAGCGTCGTCGGCGCGATGCCGAGTTCGTCGAGCTCGCCCTTCAAGACCTCGCCGGGAGGGGCGGTGCGGCGAAGCATGATCGGTGTCCTTCGAGACGTGCCGCGCATCGAGCCCGCCCGGACGCCCGACGTCAAGCGTCCTCGCCCTCCTTGCCCGGCCCCGCCACGACGTCCTCGAAGCCGCCCTCGCGCGGGAAGCCCTGGGGCGCGTTGCGGCCGGCGGTGGCGCGGGCGGCCCGCCAGGGGGTGAGGTCGCGCTCGAAGCGGCGGCGGGTGCCGGTCATCCAGCTCAGGCCTTGGCCGACATCGAGGCTCATGACGTCCTCGAGCGTGCCGTCGCGGTAGCGCTGGAGGATCACGCCCTTGCCGCGGGCCATCTCCGGCAGCTCGTCGGCGGCGAAGATCAAGAGCTTACGGTTGGTGGCGAGGACCGCGACGCTGTCGCCCTGGAGCTTGCACGCCGCTGCCAGCCGGTCCTTGCCGGCGAGGTTGACGACCTGCTTGCCGCTTCGGGTCTGCGCCGCGATCTGCGCTTCCGGGGCCTTGAAGCCGCGGCCGGCGCGGGTCGCCAGCACGAGCGAGCCCTTGGGATCGTGGACGCGGATGTCGACGATCCGCGTCGCCGGCTCCATGTCGATGAACAGGCTCGAGGGCTCGCCGAGGCCACGGCCGCCCGGCAGCTTGTCGACGGGCACGAGGTGGCAACGGCCGTCGTCCCTGATGATCAAGAGCTTGTCGGTCGACTGGGCGGGGATCAAAAAGCGCGGCCCGTCGCCCTCCTTGTAGCGCAGCTCGGCAGGATCGGCGACGCTGCCGCGAACCGCCCTGAGCCAGCCCTGCTCGGAGGCGACGACGGTGACGGCGTAGCGCTCGGCGGCGACCTCGACATCGAGGTCGACCGGCGCCGGCGGGACGTCGACCACGGTGCGCCGCGGATCACCGCCGAAGGTCTTCTTGATCGCGCGGATCTCGTCGGTGAGGCGCTTGCGCCGGCGCCCCTCGTCGTCGAGCAGGGCGTGGAGATCGGCGCGCTCGGCCTTGAGCCGGTCCTGCTCGGCCTTGAGCTCCATCTCCTCGAGCTTTCGGAGCTGACGCAGGCGCAGGTTCAAGATCGCCTCGGCCTGCCGCTCGGTGAGGTCGAACTCGGCCATGAGGATCGGCTTGGGCTGGTCGTTCTCGCGGATGATCGCGATGACCCGGTCGATGTCGAGGAAGGCCTTGAGGTAGCCCTCGAGGATCTCGAGCCGGTCCTCGATCTTGGCGAGCCGGTGCCGCGAGCGGCGGACCAGCACCTCCATCCGGTGCGCGAGGAACGCCTCGAGCGCACCCTTGAGGCCCATGACACCGGGCACGCCCTGGGCGTCGAGGACGTTGAGGTTCAAGGGCACGCGGGTCTCGAGCTCGGTCAGCCGGAAGAGCTGCTCCATCAGCAGCTCGGCTGGCACCGTGCGCGCGCGCGGCACCAGCACGAGGCGCACGTCCTCGGCGCTCTCGTCGCGCACGTCGCCCAGGAGCGAGAGCTTCTTCGCGTGCAACAGCTCGGCGATGCGCTCGATGAGCCGCGCCTTCGGCACCTGATAGGGGATCTGGTCGACGACCACCTGATAGGTGCCGTGGCCCGTGTCCTCGCGGCGCCATTGCGCGCGCAGGCGGAAGCTGCCGCGGCCGGTGCGATACGCCTGCTCGATGGACGCCCGGTCCTCGACCAGGCGCCCGCCCGTCGGGAGGTCGGGGCCATGGATGCAGGCGAGCACGCGGTCCTCATCGGCGTCGGGGTTCTTCAAGAGCACGACGAGGGCATCGGCGAGCTCGCCCACGTGGTGCGGCGGGATCGAGGTCGCCATGCCGACGGCGATGCCGGCGGCCCCGTTGGCGAGCAGGTTGGGGAAGGCGGCGGGCAGGACCGCGGGCTCGTCGTCGCTGCCGTCGTAGTTCGGCCGGAAGTCGACGGTGTCCTCGTCGAGGCCATCCAAGAGGGCGGCGGCGACGGCGGTGAGCCGGCTCTCGGTGTAGCGCATGGCCGCCGCGTTATCGCCGTCGACATTACCGAAATTCCCCTGGCCGTCGACCAGGGGGTAGCGCTGGGTGAAGTCCTGGGCGAGCCGGACCAGCGCCTCGTAGACCGCCGCGTCGCCGTGCGGGTGGAACTTGCCGATGACGTCGCCGACGATGCGCGCGCACTTCTTGTAGGCGCCGGCGGGGTCGAGCTTGAGCTCGCGCATGGCGTAGAGCAGGCGGCGCTGAACGGGCTTCAGGCCGTCGCGGACGTCCGGCAGCGAGCGCGAGGTGATCGTCGACAGCGCGTAGGCGAGGTAGCGCTGGCTCAAGGCCTCGCGCAGGTCGATCGGGCGAACCTCGCCCTCGTCCAGGGGCTCAGGGGGCGAGGCCACGGTCGAGCGTCTCCAGGGCTAGGCGCTCGAGCCGGTCGCGCGCCGCCGGCGCCGCCCGGTCGAGGGCGTGGTAGAGTTGCCGCTCGAGGAAGTGTCCCGTCAAGCGCAACCCCCGGGCGAAGTCCTCGTCGTCCGGCTCCGCGCCCTCGATCAGCGCTGCCGGCAGCGGCAGGAGCCGATCCTCGTAGGCGGGCGCCGCCCCGCGGGCGACGGCGCGGCCCGTGCGTGGCGAGACGAAGGCGAGATCGGCGGTCGCGCCGGAGACGGCGCAGCGTTCGAGGTCGAGGGCGAAGCCGCTCTCGGCGAGCAGCAGCAGCTCGAAGCGCAGATAGGCGCCGCGCCAAGGTGCCGCGCCTGCGAGCGCGCGCAACAGCGTCAGCGCCCCGGCGTAGAGCCGCGGGTGCGCCTCGCGCTCGCCGAGCGCCGTCTCCAGGAGCGTCACCGCCGCCTGCAGGGCTGCGAGCCGGTCGCCGCGGTCGAGCACCCGGCCGGCGAAGAGGTCGACGGGCTCGGCGGCGTAGCGCCCGAGCTGGTCGGCGAGCCGGGCCTGCCAGCGGAGCTGCAGGCGGTTGCCGGGCTCGAACAGCGCGCGGTTGGCGCTCGCGGCGCCGCCCGGCACCCAGCCGGCGTGCCGGCCGTGCTCGAAGGTGAAGCACGAGATCCAGAGCGCCGCCTCGTGGTAGCGCCGGCGCGCCAGCACGATGCCCTCGTCGTCCCAGGCGACGGTCACGAGCCGCTGGGGAAGTCGAGCCCCATCTCGCGGAAGCGCTCGGGGTCCTCCGGCCAGCCCTCGCGGACCTTGACGAAGAGGAAGAGATGCACCCGGCAGCCGAGAAGCCGCTCGAGCTCCAGCCGCGCGGCCTCGCCCACCTGCCGCAGCCGCTGGCCCTTCTCGCCGATGACGATCGCCTTCTGGCTGCCGCGGCGGACGTAGATCGTCTGGTCGATCCGCACCTCTCGCCCCTCCGGCGCCGCCGCGTAGGCGTCGGTCTCGACCGTGAGGCTGTAGGGCAGCTCCTCGTGCAGCCGGCGGAAGAGATGCTCGCGCGTGATCTCGGCGGCGAGCGCCCGGTCGGTCAGGTCCGAGAGCTGGTCCTCGGGGAAGAGCCAGGGCCCCTCGGGCAGCCGCTCGGGCAGGGCCGCGAGGAGCGCATCGCAGCCGTCGCCGTTCTCGGCCGAGACGAGGAACGTCGCCTCGAAGGCGAGGCGCGCGTTGAGCTTCTCGATCAGCGGCAGGAGCGCCGGCGGCTTCACCAGGTCGATCTTGTTGACGACCAGGATGCGCCGGCGTTCGCCCGCGCCCAGCCGGTCGAGGACGAGCTCGGAGGCGCGGTCGAGCCCGCGCTTGGCGTCGATGACGACGAGGGCGACATCGCTGTCCGCACCGCCCTGGAGCGCCGCGTCGACCATCGCCCGGTCGAGCCGCTTCTGCGGATCGAAGATGCCCGGCGTGTCGACGAAGACGAGCTGGGTCCGGTCCTTGACGGTGATGCCGAGCACGCGGCGGCGGGTCGTCTGGACCTTGGGTGAGACGATCGACACCTTGGTGCCGACGAGGCGGTTGAGCAGGGTGGACTTGCCGACGTTGGGCGCGCCGAGCAGCGCCACGAAGCCGCAGCGGGTCGCGGCGGGGGCACTCACGGCGCGGCCTTTTCCAGGCGGGCCAGCAGCGCTGACGCCGCCTCCTGCTCGGCGCCGCGCTTGGAGCGGCCGCGGGCGCGCTCGGGCGGATGGTGCGGCACGGCGACCTCGACGACGAAGGCCGGCGCGTGCGGCGGGCCTGTGCGCTCGACCTCGCGGTAGACGGGCAGGCCCAAGCCCTGCGCTTGGCTCCATTCCTGCAGCGCCGTCTTGGCGTCCCGGGGCGCCGTTGCGACCGCCCGCAGCCGCGGCGCCCAGAAGCGGCAGACGAGCTCGCTCGCGACGGCATACCCCCCGTCCTCGTAGACCGCGCCGATCACCGCCTCGACCGCATCGGCGAGGATCGCCGGGTTGGCTCCACCGCCGGCGGCGCGCTCGCTCGGGGCGAGCCGCAGGTGCGGGCCGAGGCGCCACTGCTCGGCGACGAGTGCCAGGGTCTCGCGGCGGACGAGCGCGGTATGCCGGCGCGACAACCCGCCTTCGGGCTCGTCGGGGAAGCCGTGGAAGACGAGATCGGCGACGACGAGCCCGAGCACCCGATCGCCGAGGAACTCGAGGCGCTCGTTGTCGCCGCCCGCGCGCTCGCCGGCGCTCCGGTGGACGAGCGCGCGGGCGAGGTGCCCTCGCTCCCGGAAGCGATAGCCGAGCCGGCTCTCGAGCTCGGCGAGGCCCAAGGCCGCATGGTCAATCGATGTTGTCAAGCAAGCGTCCGTAGCGGATGGCGAACGGCCACTTCCAGGGTTCCCAGAGGGCGGCGCTGCCGTCGGTGGAGAAGAAGATGATCTCGGCGCGGCCGACGAGGTTCTCGACCGGCACGAAGCCGACGAAGCCGGTGCGCGAGTCCATCGAGTTGTCGCGGTTGTCGCCCATCGCGAAGAGACGACCCTCGGGCACCTCGAACACCCGGGTCGAATCGTGCGGCCCGCCCTGGAGCATGTCGAGGACCTCGTAGCTGCGCCCGTTCGGCAGCGTCTCGCTGAAACGCGCGATCTCGCGGCCGCTCTCCTCGTCGAGGAAGGTGCCGAGGCGTTCCTTCTCGACCGCCTCGCCGTTGATGAACAGCACGCCGTCGCGCATCTGGATGCGGTCACCGGGCAGGCCGATGATGCGCTTGATGTAGTCGGTTCGCCCGTCCGCCGGCAACTTGAAGACGGCGACGTCGCCGCGCTCCGGCAGGCTCGAGAAGATGCGCCCGGGGATCAGCGGCAGGCTGAAGGGCAGCGAGTGGCGGCTGTAGCCGTAGGCGTATTTCGAGGTGAACAGGTAGTCGCCGACCAGGAGAGTCGGCTTCATCGAGCCCGAGGGAATGTTGAAGGGCTCGAAGAGGAACGTGCGGACGACCAGCGCGATCAGGACCGCGTAGATGAGCGTGCGCAGCGTCTCGAGAAGGTTCTTGATCATTGGGCCGGTCGAAGGGTGATGAGGACGATGGCCTGCGCCAGGGGCGGCTCGTCGGTGAGCGTGAGATGCAGGTCCGTGCGCATGCCGGCCGGGGTCAGCGCCCGCAGACGTTCCGCCGCACCCCCGGTGAGCGCGAGCGTCGGCTGCCCCGACGGCAGGTTGACGACGCCGATGTCCTTCATGAAGACGCCCGCCGAAAAGCCCGTGCCGAGCGCTTTCGAGCACGCCTCCTTGGCGGCGAAGCGCTTGGCGTAGGTCTCGGCGCGGGCGGCGCGCCGGTCGGCCTTGGCCCGCTCGGCCGCGGTGAAACAACGCTCGGTGAAGCGCGCGCCGAACCGTTCGAGCGTCTTGGCGACACGCCGCGTGTCGATGAGGTCGACGCCGATGCCGAGGATCATCGACCGGGCCGCGCCCGGTCGATGAGCTCGCGCATGCGGCGGATCGCCGGCACGAGACCCCTGAACACCGCCTCGCCGATGAGAAAGTGGCCGATGTTGAGCTCCGCCACCTCGGGGATTTGCGCGATCGGCCCGACGTTGTCGTAGTCGAGCCCGTGCCCCGCGTGGCACTCGATGCCGAGCGCGGCGAGCCGTCGCGCTCCCGCCCGCAGACGCTCGAGCTCCACTTGACGGTGGGGCCCGGTCGTCTCGGCGTAGGCGCCGGTGTGCAGCTCCACGGCGTCCGCGCCGGCGGCCGCGGCCTGGTCGAGCTGCACCGGCTCGGCGTCGAGGAAGAGCGCGACCCGGATGCCGCCGCCCCGCAGCCGTTGGACGATGTCGGCGAGGCGCGCGCCGAGGCCCGCGGCGTCTAGCCCGCTCTCGGTCGTGCGCTCCGCCCGGCGCTCGGGGACGATGCAGCAGGCGTGCGGCCGCGCCTCGAGCGCGATCGCCGCCATCTCGTCGGTCGCCGCCATCTCCATGTTCACCGGCAACGGCGCCGCCGCGCAGATCGCCCGCAGATCGGCATCACGAATGTGGCGGCGGTCCTCGCGCAGATGCAGCGTGATGCCGTCGCCGCCCGCCTCGGCGACGAGCCGGGCCGCACGCAAGGGATCGGGATGCGCGCCCCCCCGCGCGTTGCGCAGCGTCGCCACGTGGTCGATGTTCACGCCGAGGCGCAAGCGAGCGGTCATGCGTAATCCCTGGGCGGGCGTCGAGGTCGCGGGGTTATAGACCCGCCCTGCGCGGCGGCCAAGCGCGCGCCGTCACGCTCAGGGCTGGCAGGCGAGCGAGCGGACCGCGCGGTTGGCCAAGAGCGCGTTGCTCAAGGCTTGGACCTGGCCGTGCCCTTCGACCTCGACGTCGATCGTCATCTCGACCTCGTCGTGGCGGAACGGCTTGAGGCGCAGGTTGACGATGTTGCCGCCGTGATTGCCGATGGTCGTGCTGAGGCTGCCGAGCACGCCCGGCGCGTCGTGGACGTGCAGCACGAAGCGATGCGGCGCCCGCGCACCGCGGCTCGCCCATTGCACCTCCACCAGCCGGCTCGGCTGGTCCTTGAGGCGCTCGACGACGTGGCAGTCCAAGCGGTGGATGACGATGCCGCGGCCGGTGCGGACCACGCCCACCACGTCGTCGCCGGGAATGGGCCGGCAGCAGCCGGCGAACTGGAAGGCGAGGCCCTGCGGCAGGCCGCGGATCGGCCCCTGGGCGTCGCCGCCGGTATCGCTGGCGGCGGGCAGCCGGAGCTTCTCCTGGGTCAGAGACGGCGGCTGAGCCGCCTCCTTGAGGTGCGGATGCACGGCCTCGACCACGTGCCGCGCCGCGGTCGAGCCGTCGGCGACGCTGACCAGCAGGTCTTCGAGCGAGCCCTGCTGGAAGATCGAGGAGACCTTCTCCAGCTGCTTTTCGGTGACGACGACCTTACGGGCGACCGCCGCCCGCTGCAGGCTCTCGCGACCCTGCTGGATGTATTCCGAGCGCTTGAGCGTCCGAAGATGGCGGCGGATCCGCGCCCGCGCCCGACCGGTGACGACGTAGGCGAGCCACGAGGGGTTCGGGCGCGCCCGCGGACTGGTGACGATCTCGACCTGGTCGCCGTTGTTGATGCGGGTCCTGAGCGGCACGACACGGCCGTCGATCTTGGCGTGCTGCAGGTGGTCACCGACCTCCGAGTGTACCGCGTAGGCGAAGTCGATCGGTGTCGCGCCGCGCGGCAACGCGATCAGGTCGCCCTTGGGCGTGAAGCAGAAGACCTGATCTTGAAACATCTCGAGCTTGGTGTGCTCGAGGAACTCGTCCGGGCTCGCCGCGTGCTCGAGGATGTCGAGGAGCTCGCGGAGCCAGCGGTACTGGCGACCGTCGGTGGTGCGCTCGCCCTGCTTGTAGGCCCAGTGCGCGGCGACGCCGAGCTCGGCGACATCGTGCATCTCCTCGGTCCTGATCTGGACCTCGATGCGGCGGTGCTCGGGGCCGACGATCGTGGTGTGCAGGGAGCGGTAGCCGTTGGGCTTGGGTGTCGAGATGAAGTCCTTGAAGCGCCCGGGCAGCATCACGTAGGCGCCGTGCACCGCGCCGAGTGCGGCGTAGCAGCTCGCGACATCCGCCACGATGACGCGGAACGCCATGATGTCGGCGAGCTGCTCGAAGTCGATGTTGCGGCGCTCCATCTTGCGCCAGATGGAGATCGGGGTCTTCTCACGGCCGTAGACGTCGGCCTCGATCTCGGCGTCATGCAAGACCCTGCGCAGACCGTCGACGACCCGTTCGACGAGGCCGGTGTCGTCGCGACGCAGCTGCTCGAGGCGGGCGATGATCGACGCCCGCGGCTCCGGAAACAGCTCGGCGAAGGCGAGATCCTCGAGCTCGGCCTTCATCTGGTCCATGCCGATGCGCTCGGCGAGCGGGCCGTAGATCTCCAGGGTCTCGAAGGCGATGCGCTGGCGCTTTTCCCGCGACTTGATGAAGTGCAGCGTGCGCATGTTGTGCAGGCGATCGGCGAGCTTGACGAGGAGCACCCGGATGTCCTCCGACATCGCGAGCAAGAGCTTCCTGAAATTCTCCGCCTGGGCGCTGTGCGGCGAGCGCAGGTCGAGCTTGTTCAGCTTGGTGACGCCGTCGACGAGGCGAGCGACCTCGCGGCCGAACAAGCGCTCCATGTCCTCGATGGTGGCGCCGGTGTCCTCGACGGTGTCGTGCAGCAGGCCCGTCGCGATCGAGGCGCTGTCGAGCTTCAGGCCGGCGAGGATGCCGGCGACCTCGACCGGGTGGTGGAAGTAAGGATCGCCCGAGGCGCGCAGCTGATGCCCGTGCGCCTGCATGGCGAACACGTAGGCGCGGTTGAGCAGGTCCTCCTCGGCGCGGGGGTCGTAGCCTTTGACCTTTTCGACGAGCTCGTACTGTCGCAGGACGGGGCGTCGCCGGCGCGGGGCCGGCGCCACGGACGGCGGCTGCTCGGCCGACCGATAGGCGCACAAGGCGACGGTGCCTCCCTGCGATGCATGCTCAGCCCGGCTCGCGACCGCCCGCTTCGCCCTCTGCGGCGATGTCGGCCTCGTCGGCGTAGGACAGCTCGGGCGGCAGCCCGCTTTCGTGCAGCCCAGGCGGCGGCGCACTCTCAGCCTCGAGCTCGGCGCGGGCCTCGTCGTCGCCGCCGAGCTCCAGATGGCGCCGCAGGCCGTGGACGAGCTCGTAGCGGAGATGGTCGAGCTCGACGGTCTCGTCCGCGATCTCACGCAGGGCGACGACCGGGTTCTTGTCGTTGTCGCGCTCGACGGTCAGGCCGGCACCGGCCGAGATGTTGCGCGCCCGCTGCGCCGCCAGCATGACGAGCTCGAAGCGGCTCGGCACGCGCTCGACGCAGTCCTCGACGGTGATACGGGCCATGGGTTATCAAACCTTTGCGATTTACAACTAAGCTTCCCATATACGAAGCATGGTGCGGTAGCGCAATCGCGTCCGCGTGCGATCGCATACCGAAGGTGGCGTTGAACGCATTGACAGCGCTATCCGATCGTCTCATGAACCACGCTACGTACACGAATCGTATCGCTGGATACTTTCCGTGTTATGCTACTGTTGCAACCAAATGTCGCCGAAGGATTCGGATCCGCCATGCCCGCTCAAGGCAATCATGCCATCCTCCCCATCCAGCCCGACGAGCGCTATGCCGTCTTTATCGATGGAGCTAACTTATATCAAACCGCAAAATCGCTCGGTTTCGATATCGATTATAAAAGTCTGCGCCATATTTTTCGCGATCATGGGCAGCTCGTGCGCATCTATTATTACACAGCATTGCTCGACGATCAGGAGTATTCACCTGTGCGGCCGCTTGTCGATTGGCTAGACTACAATGGTTACTCATTGGTGACGAAGCCTCTAAAAGAGTACACCAACGTCGCTGGTCGTCGTAAATATAAAGGTAACATGGACATCGAAATAGCAGTAGATGCGATGGAGATGGCGCGGCACGTCGATCACATTCTCCTATGCTCCGGCGATGGCGACTTCCGGCGCCTGATCGAGGCGGTGCAGCGCCAGGGCGTCAAGGTGTCGATCCTGTCGACCTTGCAGTCGTCGCCGCCCATGGTCGCCGACGAGCTGCGGCGACAGGCCGATCATTTCGTCGAGCTGCACGATCTCGAGCCGGACATTGCGCGCAGCGGAGGGCCGAGCCGGCCGGTGCACGACGACTACGACTACGAGGATGACGAGGAGGACAGCGCCGCCAGCGGGCAGCGTGCCAACTGACGGCACGCGCGCCGAGCCACCGTTCGACTGTCGACGCTGCCCGCGTCTGGTCGCCTATCGTGTCGGCAACCGTGCCGCCGAGCCCACTTGGCACAACGCGCCGGTTTCCTCGTTCGGCGATCCCGCCGCGCGGCTGCTCGTCGTCGGGCTCGCGCCGGGCCGCGGCGGCGCCAACCGCAGTGGCCGTCCGTTCACCGGCGACTTTGCCGGCGACATCCTCTACGCCGCACTGGCGCGGCACGGCTTCGCCCGCGGCATCTACGGAGCTAGCGTCGACGACGGCTTCAGGCTCGTCGACTGCCGGGTCACCAACGCCGTCCGCTGCGCGCCGCCGGAGAACAAGCCCACCGCAGCCGAGGTCGAGGCTTGCCGCGGGTTCCTCTTCGACGAGCTGCGGGCCGATCCTGCGCCGTCGGTCGTCCTGTGCCTCGGCCGCATTGCCCATGCGACCTGCCTGCGGGCGCTGGGCCACCGCGCCACCGGCCACCCCTTCGTCCACGGCGCCACGATCCGGCTCGAAAACGGCCCAACGCTCGTAGCGAGCTACCACACCTCCCGCTACAACGTGAACACGGGCCGGCTCACCGAACCCATGTTCGATGGCGTCGTCGCCCGGGTTCGGGGACTGCTCGACGGGTGACGCCATCTCATTCGCGGCGCAACAGCCCGGTCAACGTCGCCACCAGGATCGACGTCATGACCAAGCCGACGCCCTGATAAAGCAGCACGACGACGTACAGCCAGCCCGGTCCATCGAACGCGGGGGCGCCGGCCGGAAGCAAGGGCAGGAAGGCCCCGACGGCGAAGACGACCGCATCGGGCCAGGCCGACCCCGACGCTACTTTCGGGATCAACCAGCCGTGCCGCAGCGCGACCCCGGTGCCCATCGCGCCGACGGCGACCAGCCCCAAGGTCAGCCCCAATGCCCGCCCCGGCGCGTAGCCGAACTCGGACGTGGCGTCGAGCAGCCACGCCAGCCAGCGGAGCGCGCCCGGCGCGTCGCCGCCGCGCCAGAACCGCCGGCGGGCTGTGATCACGACGCGATCGGCCTCGCTCGTGTGCCCCTGCCGACGCAGCGCCCGGGCCAGCTCCAGATAGGGCTGCGGCGTCGGCGGCGCCCGCCGAGTGATCCAGGCGAGAGCTCGGCCGGGCGTGTCGACGACCGCGCGGTCATAGGTGCAGCCGTCGAGGTCCGTGAGCTCCGGGGGCTCCGGCCAGCCCCCGTCGCCGAAAGCGTCGAGGGTGGCGAGCCGTGCCCCGCCGAGGTCCAGCAGGCCGTTCGGTGCGACCGGCGCCGTCGCCTCGCCCGCCGCCCCTTCGTCCCCGACCAGGAGCGGCTCGTCTGCGAGTTCCGCCGCCATCGCCGCCACCGCGCCGCGCGGCCCGAACCCGCGGCCGACGAGGGCGCCCGCCACGCTCGCGTGTCGCGCCGAGAGGCACACGCCCCGGCGCAGGACACGGACCTGCTCAGCAATTTCCGCCTCGTGCCGGCGGCGATGGAGGACCTCGCCGTCCGCGGCGGGCACCAGAAAGACGCCGTCGCCGAGGTTGACGTCGCCCTCGATCCGCGCGCCGTCGAGGCGCACGCAGCCGAGGACGACGCCAGGCGCGCGCCCGCCCGTCGAACTGCCGCTCAGCGGCAGCGGCCCGAACAGGATGTCGCCCGCGATGCGCGCGCCGTCGAGCGCGAGGGCGACCCGGTGGGCGGCGTCGGCGGGCCCGGGTGCCAGCCGCAGCAGCGCGCCGCGGCCATCGACGGCGCCCGATACCCGTAGCCCCCGCCCGTCGATCCCGCCCACGACGACGAGCGGACCGTGCCGTCCGGCGGTGAGCTGGACGTCGCCGCGGACCTCGGCACCGAAGAGGACGAGGGCCGCTTCGGCCCCGGCGGCGTCGAGCCGGGCGCCGAGGATCTCCACGCCCGCGAGCACGGCAGCGGCGAAGCTGGCCTTGCCGCGGGCGCGAAACGGCGTGCCGCCGTCGTCGCGCAGCATCACGTCGCCACCGACCTCGATGCCGTCCGCGCCGAGCGCGACGCCGCCGACGTTGCAGAGGCTGGCACCCGTGAGGTTGAGCTGGTTGCCGATCCGCGCCCGCGCGAGGCGCAGCTCGCCTAGCGCGCAGAACGCCGGGTGGCCCTCCGCGTAGGCGACGAGGCTGCCGGCGATCTCGGCACCTGCGGCGCTGAGGGCAAAGCCACCTGGATTTTCCAACCGCGCGCCGACGAGGCACACGTCCTCGGCGATCCGTGCCGCGTCGAGCGCGACCCACCCGGCCGCCTCGACGTCGGACAGCACGACGCGGCCGGCGACCTCGGCGCGGCTGAGCACGAGCGCGTCGGCGCCCGGGTGGTGGAGCTTGGCGCCGTGCAAGCTCAACTCGCGACCTACGTGCGCCCCGACGAGCCGCACCTCGCCGGCCGCCTCGAACCGGTGGCCGTCGCGCGGCGAACCGCAAATGAGACCGCCCTCGAAGCGGGCGCCGTCGGCGATCAGCGCCGCCTCGCCGTCGCCGAGCCGCGC
>CAYZSE010000079.1:12928-16106 GCA_964481035.1 uncultured Geminicoccaceae bacterium
GCGCCGCCTCGCCGTCGCCGAGCCGCGCTCCTTCGAGTTGGCAATGCCCCGCGATCCGCGCTCGGGTGAGCAGCACCGATCGCGCGCGCAGTCGGTTGAACAGAGCCTCGGAGCCGATGTGCGCGTCGACGCCTTTCACCTCGTCGAACGTGCACCCTGACGCCCACAGGAAGCCGTCGATGCGTGCCGCGGTGAGGCTCAATGTCGGCGGCGGGGCGCCGTCGCGAACGCGGTTCTCGCGCAGGTCGACGCGCCCCGCGATCCGCGTTTCGCCGAGGTCGATGACGCCCAGCGCCGCTAGCTGCCGTGCGTCCACCGCGCCGTCGACGACGGCACCGCGCAAACGCAACGGGCCGTCGATCGTGGTGCCGGCGAGATGCAGGGTGCGGCAACGGAGCTGGACGGCATCGAGGAGGGCGAGCTCGCAGCCGGGGAGGGCGATGCCCGCCAGCGTGGCGCCGCAGAGGTTGGCGCCGTCGGCGAGGCGGCAGCCGACGAGGGCGAGGTTGGCGGGCGGCAGCCCTGCCGCGGTGGCCGCTACGCCCGCGAGGTCGAGGCGGCCCGCGATGATGGCATGCTCGAGCCGGAGTCCGCGGGGGTGGAGCGGCCAGCCCGTGCCGAGGCCGAGCAGGAGGGCGGCGACGACCTCCGCCCGGACGGTGCGCTCCGCCGCCGGAGCGCTCGGCGTGAAGGCGACGGCGCCGCCGCCGGCCGCCTCCAGGACGAGCTTTCGCTCGGCGTCAACCTGCAGGTCGCTCCAGTCCCACCGTCCGCGCGCGTCGCTCATGGGGTCGCCTCAACCGAGCCGCGGGCCCGCGACCACGCCGTCAGCCCTTCAAGACGCTCTTCGGCCCGTGCGGGTGGTCGGCGTGGGGGTAGGGGGCGTGGTGATGATGGTCGTGACCGTCGCCGTGATGGTGGTGATGGTCGTGCTCGGCCACGACGCGGCAGGCGCCGGTGCAGAAGGTGTCGCACAGCGGGCAATCGGCGACGTTCGAGCCCGGGGCCGAGGCGCCCTGGCCCTCGACGTGGTGGTGGTGGCTCGCCTGCGGCGCGCCCACCTCCGCCTCGAAACCAAGGACCTGGGCGCGGTACTTGCACATCGCGCAGTTCATGGCGTTCTGGCCGTCGAGGATCTCCGTGACCCGCTCGGCGAAGGTGTCGATGACGAGCGGATGGTCGTTGAGATAGCCGGCCTTGACGAACTGGATCTCGGGGTTGGCGGCGGCGACGCGATCGGTGAAGCCGTAGATCCGGTCGATGAGGATGCCCGTGAAGAGGAAGTAGGGAAAGACGACGACGCGCTTGTAGCCGAGCTTGGCGACGTGGCGCAGGGAGGGCTCGACGAGCGGGAAGGTCACGCCCGAGTAGCCCGTCTCGCACCAGCCGAAGCCCATCCCCTCCCACAGCATCCGCGCGATCTTGGCGACGTTGCTGTTGGCGTCGGGATCCGAGGCGCCGCGGCCGATGACGACGAGGCAGACCTCGTGGTTGGGCAAGACGCCGTGCGCGGCATTCGCGCGGTCGAGCGCCTCTCGCACCCGCTCGGCCGCGGCCCGGATCATCTTCGGATCGACGCCGAGCTCGCGGCCGTAGTCGACGCGAAGCCCGTGCTCGCGCTGGTAGGTGTTGAGCACCGACGGGATGTCGTTCTTGGCGTGGCTCGCCGCGAACAGCATGCCCGGCACGGCGAGGATGCGCGCGCAGCCCCGCTCGCGGAGCGTGTCGAGCCCGACGCGAAGAACCGGATCGGCGAATTCGAGATAGCCGTGCGCCACCGGCCACTCGGCGAAGCGCTCGCGCAGTCTCTGAGCCACGACCGCGAACTCCCGCACGGCCGCCTCGGACCGCGAGCCGTGCCCGCACACCATCACTCCGATCCGCTCGCTCAAGCCGAACTCCCGCTGATCCCGGTCGATGCCCGCAAGACTACGGCGAGCCTCGAAACCAGGACGAGCTCGCCGCACTTCGTGCCGTCTCTAGCAGAGCGCCGCCGCCCGTCCCATGCCCCCTTGGGCGGCCGCGACACATCGCGCTCTCGCCCCGCGCTCGGCCGGCCGCCGTCCGCCGAGCGGGCATGCATCGGTCGGAGCACTCGCCGCCGGCGCCCCGGCGCTCGCCCCCCGGGACCTAGCGCGTCTCCCTGTCAGGTTGATCTACGCCCATCCCGCACCCCCGCCCGGCCGCCCACGAGTTTACGCTGCCATGGGCGGCCGGGCGGGGGTGCGGGATGGTCAAGCATTTGGGGAAACGCGCTAGAACGTGAGCAGGCGCGTGTTCGGCGCCAACATCGCCGCCGCCATGTCGGGCGGCTGCGCAACACCGACGCCCTCGATCAGCGCCTCCGGGTCGAGGCGCTTGCCGGGCAGGTAGAGGGCGCACACCTCGGCCGTCGCGCCGGCTTCGACGAGGAGGCGCAAGAGACCCTGCGGAGACTGGTCGCGCGGCGGCTGGGGCGCGGTTGCCGCGGCCGGCGGTTCGTCGAGCGCCAGGTCGCCGCCGGGGCCGCAGAGCAGGATGTGCGCGCCGGCCCCTTGCTGCCTGGCCTGGGCGGTCAGGATCAGCGCCATGAGCTGGCTCTGGGGCTCCGGGCTGGTGATGACGGTGACGATGCCCGGGCCCGCATCCTGCGACCGGGCGGCGGGGGCCATGCTCGCGCAGGCGAGCAGCACGACGACGGCGAGGTGGCGCATCACCTTCCTCCATAAATCATGTTCGGTCGGAGACTGGGCCACACACCCGAGCACGATCTGTAACAAAGTCACCTTCCGTTTGCGCTTTTCGAACAGGGCGCGCCCGCCTTGCGCCCCGCGCTGTCGACACCGCACCCGAGACACTGCGCCGCGTCGGAGCGGCGGACCCGATGCACCAGCGGCCCGGCGTGGTCGGCCCGCCGTGCGGCAACACCGGCTGCCGGGTGGGCGGCTGGTTCTCGCAGCCGGTCGCTGCCTTGGGCGACCTGCAGGGCTTGCGCATACGCAGCGCCGGCATCGCCGGCCAAGTCATGGGCGAGATCGGCGTCGAGCCGCAGCAGACCCCGGGCGGCGAGATCTTCGGCGCGCTGCAGGCCGGGCGCATCGACGCGGCCGAATCAGCCGGCTTCTACGACGACGAGAGGCTCGGCTTCTATCGGGTTGCCCGCGGCCACGACTACCCTGGCGAGTGGGACTCTGGCACC
>CAYZSE010000080.1:0-1080 GCA_964481035.1 uncultured Geminicoccaceae bacterium
CCCCGCCCGCTTCGATGACCTTCATGCGGTCTTTCCTGCGGATCCAACGAGGGTGGAGCCCGGCCCGCCGCCACCGCAAGGGCGTGCCGCCGGGCGGCGATGCGTCGCTTGCGGCGCGCGGCGGTTTGCGGTTGTGTGCTGTCATTGACGACGACCGTCGGGCGCGAGCGCCATGGATGTGGATTTTGCCGCCGTCGCCGCCGCCCTGCGGCACCCCCTGGTGCTCGCGGGCTTCGCGCTGTTCGTCGTCGCCGGGCTGTTCCACGCCGCGCTCAAGTCCGATCGCATCCCCGTCGTCGACAAGCGCACGGCCGGCAGGCTGGTCCTGCGCCTGCCGCTCTACGTCTTCGTCCTGGCCCTGCTCCTCGTCGTGGGCGGCCTCGCCCTCGCCTTCGTCCAGGCGAGCCGCACGACCGTCGACGCCGGCGCCATCGTCGAGCAGTTCGCCTCGCTGCGCGAGGAGAAGGCGGCGCTCGCCGGCGAGCTCGCGGCCAAGGACCGCCATCTCGACGACCTCCGCGCCACCATCGTCGCGCTGACGAGCGAGGCCCGCCAGCCGGACGCACCGCCGGGCCTGGAGCAGGCGTTGCAGCGCGTCGCCGCGGGCGGCGATCCGGCCGAGCTGACGGCGCTGCTCACCGACGTGGCCGAGCGGGCGGAGGCCGGCCTCGCCGCCGCCGAGGCGCAGGCGGCCGAGGAGAGAGCCGCGGCGCTGCGCGCGTGGCGGGAGGCGGCGACGCTCGCCTGGTGGACCGACACGCGCGCCGCGCTCGACGCCTACCGGCGGATCACCGCGCTCGATGCCGACGACGCCTGGGCGTGGCTGAACCGCGGCGGGCTCGCCATGCGGGCGGGCGATCTCGCCGAGGCGGAGGTGGCCTTCACCGCCGGGGCGGCGGCCGCCGAGCGCACCGGCGACGAGGGCAGCGCCGCCGACGCCGCCGGCTTCGCCGGCGATCTGGCCCGGGCCCGGGGCGATCTCGACCTCGCCCTGTCCCGCTACGAGGACGCGCAGAAGCGCAACGCCGCCCTCGCCGAAGCCGACCCCGGCAACGCCGGCTGGCAGCGCGATCTCTCGGT
>CAYZSE010000080.1:1180-9606 GCA_964481035.1 uncultured Geminicoccaceae bacterium
CCTCGCCGAAGCCGACCCCGGCAACGCCGGCTGGCAGCGCGATCTCTCGGTGAGCCAGGATAGGATCGGCGACGTCCGCCGCGAGCAAGGCGATCTCGCCGGCGCGCTTGCCGCCTACGAGCAGAGCCTCGCCATCCGACAAGACCTCGCCGAAGCCGACCCCGGCAACGCCGGCTGGCAGCGCGATCTGATCGTGTCGCATTGGAAGCTGGCGACGGTCGCGGGCGAGGAGGCCAAGGCGGCGGAGGCCGCGGCAGCCTATCGCGAGGCGCTGGCCATCGCCTCGGCCATGCAGTCCGCCGGCACGCTCGCGCCGCGCGACGCCTGGATACCGGACGAATTACGCCGCCGCATCGCGGCGCTTCAGGGCGACTGAGGGCGAATAGCCGACCCTCCCCTCGAAAGCCGGCCGGGAACCCCCGGCCGGGCGGTCAGCCGCCGTAGATGTCGAAGTCGAAGTACTTCTGGCGGATCTCGTCGTAGGTGCCGTCGGCGCGGATGGCGGCGATGGCGGCGTTGAGGCGCTCCTCGAGCTCGCCCTCGCCTTGGCGGATGGCGATCCCGGCGCCCTCGCCGAACCACTCGGGATCGGTCAGCTCCGGGCCGATGAAGGCGAAGCCCGCGCCGGCGTCGGTCGCAAGGAAGCCCTCGTTCAGCGTCATGCTGTCGGCCAAGAGCATGTCGACGCGGCCGGCCCGGAGGTCGAGGTTGGCCTCCTCCTGCGTGCCGTAGCGCACGATCTCCACCTCGGGGTAGTTGTCGGTGATGTAGTTGTCGTGGATCGTCGCCCGCTGCACCCCCACGCGCACACCCTCGAGGTCGCCCGCGAAGTCGAACTCGGCGCCCTCGGCCGCGGCGAAGCGCGCCGGGGTCTGGTAGTACTTGTCGGTGAAGTCGACGACCTGCTGGCGCTCCGCGGTGATCGACATCGACGCGACGATCGCGTCGTACTTGCCGGCGAGGAGGGCGGGGATGATGCCGTCCCAGTCCTGGGCGACGAGCTGGCACTCGACGCCCATCTCGGCGCACAGCGCGTTGGCGATGTCGATGTCGAAGCCCTGCAGCTCGCCCGAGGGCGTGATGAAGGAGAAGGGCGGATAGGCGCCCTCGACGCCGACCCTGAGCGTCTCCGCCTTGGCCGTGCCGGCCCACCCGACGACGAGCGCGGCCGCGGCCGCGAGCAAGATGTTGCGCACGATGGTCCTCCTGCGAACGAACAGAAGGCTACAGTTCGATGACGGAGGCTGTCAGGTCAAGCGGCGAGGCGGCGCTCGCGCCGGCGGTTGAAGCGGTAGAGGCCGGGCGCGAGGATCCGCTCGTAGAGGACCTCGGCCAAGGGACGGACGGGGCCGAGGCGGGCGAGGCGGGCGAGCCAGCGATAGCGCGGCAGCCGCTCCCAGAGCTGGGCGAAGGCCTCGACGCCACCCATGAGCCGGCCGTCCGGCCCGCTGGCGTAGAGCCGCCGCTTGGCGCCCTCGCCGTCGATGCCGTGAGCGTCCAGCGCTTCGGGCGTGCGGCTGATGTCGACCCAGGCCAAGGGCGCGTCGCTGGCGGCGGCGAGCTTCTGGTAGTGGCGGACCTCGGCGCCGCAGATCGGGCAGGCGCCGTTGTAGAAGACGGTGAGACGGTCGGTCATGCGGGCACTCGAGTAAGGGAGAGGGGGCGCGGCTGCATCAGCCGCTCCATGAGCTCGCGGCGCACCGGGCCGAGCGCGTCGACGGCGCGCAGGCCGAGGCCGCGGACGACACCGACCGCCGCCTCGGGTCGCAGCACGGCGCGGTTCAAGGCGTCGATGAACCAGAAGTACATCCGCGTCTCGGCGAGCCGGGCGTGCTCGTAGGCTTTGAGCGCGTCGGCCGAGGCGAAGCGGGGGTGGGCGGCGAGCTCGGCGAGCGCCGCACAGTCGCGCAGCGTCAGGTTGAAGCCCTGGGCGCCCAGGGGCGAGACGGCGTGCGCCGCCTCGCCCAGGAGCAGGCCGCCGGGGCCGGTCAGCCGGTGCGCGAGCAGGCCCGTGATCGGCACGGCGGCGCGGCCCTCGACCGACGTCACCCGGCCGTGCCGGCCACCGTCTGCGGCCTCGACGGCGGCGATGAAGTCGGCATCGTCGAGCTCGGCGAGCCGTCTGCCCTCGGCGGCGCTCTCCAGCCAGACCAGGCTGAGCGCGTGCGGCCCGGCGGGCACCGTCGTGAACGGGCCGCCCGGCTTGTGGACCTCGGTCGAGACGTTGTCGTGCTCGCCCTCGATCGCGAGCCGGGCGGTGTTGGCGATCTGGTGATAGTCGTGCCGCCGGGCGCCGATCCGTAACGCCCGGCGAACGCCGGAATTCTTGCCGTCGGCGCCGACCACGAGGGTCGTCTGGAGCACGCGGCCGTCCTCGAGGGTGACCCGCCACCGTCCGGCGCGGCGGAAGAGCTCGCTCGTGCGCCCGGCGATCAGCGAAATGTCGCCCTCCGCGCGGGCGTGCAGCGCCGCGACGAGATCGCGGTTCGCGACGTTCCAGGCGAAGCAGTCGACGCCGAGGTCTTCGGCGACGAACAGCACCTCGGTGGCGCCGCCGACGGGCGCGTGATTGACCATGCGCAGGCCGCGCAGAGGCGCTTCCTCGGCGCTCGCGGGCCAGGCTTGGAGCCGGCGCAGAAGCTCCGCCTGCGGCCGCATGACGGCCGTCGTCCGCCCGCTCGGCGGCCGCGCCGCGGGGCTCGGGTCGACCAGCGCGACGCGCCGGCCGGCGTCGGCGAGCACCCGCGCCGCGGTCAGCCCGGCCGGCCCGCCGCCCACGACGATCGCCTCGAAATCATCTTGCGCCATGACGCCGATGTAGGTCGGCAATGGCGCCCGGACCAGCCACCCGCGCGAACCGCTTCGCCCAGCCGTGCGGTTGGATTAGGCTCGAGGCTTCAACTTCGGGGAGGTACCGCGATGGCCGCCACGTGCTTCAATCTCCACGCGCCCGAAGGCGGGTTCGCCCGTACGCCGGCGCCCGGAATCGAGACCCGGCTGTTCTCCGGCAAGCACGCCATGCTGGCGGTGGTCACCCTCGCCTCCAACGCCGCCGGCGAGGTCCAGCGCTGCGCGGAGGAGCAGTGGATCGTGGTCGCGCAGGGCTCGGGGGTGCTGCTCGTCGGCCAGGATGAACTCGATCTCGACGAGGGCGACGTCTGCCTCGTTCCGTCGGGCACCCCGCACAACTTCATCGCCGGCCCCGCCGGCGCGCGCCTCCTCGATATCGTCGCACCGCCGGGCGAGGGCGCCGTGCGGGGCGGCGGCCGCGACCCCGCCGCCGGTTGAGCGGCGCGCGTTAAGCCTTCGCTCACCGTTTCGCCCTAGCCTTCGAGGCAGACCTGCTGGTCTTTTCCCCTTGCCGAACGGGGTGCCTCGTGACGTACCGGCGTTCTCGTCTCATCGTCGCCACGCTGCTGGCCCTGGCCGCGGCACTGGCGTTCCTCGCGTTCCGCGCGGTTGTCGAGCCGCGCCGGGAGGTGCCGCTCGGCACCATCGCTCCAGCCGCCTCGGACGGCGCCACCGGACCGGTGTCGCGAGCGTCCGCACGGATCACGGCCGTCATCCCGTCGCCCGCGACGCAGGCGATGATCGAAGCGACCTGCGCAGACGGCGCCATGATCGGCTACGTGCCGGTCGTGCAGGTCGATCCCTCCGAAATGGCGGTGCCCGAGGAGGGCAGCTTCCTCCGCTGCCCCTCCGGTGCGCGCGTCTTCCTCGTGCCCTCGGGAAGCTGAGCCGCGCTCAAAACGACTGCTCGGCGCTGCCTCGTGGTCCGAGCACCTGCCAGCGGGCGAGCGTGTCGTAGGGCAGGGGCACCGTCCAGCTGTTGCCCGGATAGAGACGGCGAGCGGGCAGCTCGCGGCATCCGGCGCCGGCCGCGTCGCACTGCTCGCCGTCGAAGAGAAGCGCATTCGTGTTGCCGGCGTTGCGGAGCTCGAGCGTGCGACCGGCACGGCTGGCGACGATCTCGCTGCGCGCATCGTTCGGTCGCGCGATCGCGAGCACCCCGTAGCCGATCAGCACTTTGACGGCGGTCGTCTCGCTCGCCATCTCGCCGACGACGGGGCGGATGCCGAGGCGCCAGATGCGATCGCGGTCCGGCGCCGGGGCGAGACGGACGAGGCGCACGATCCGTCGCGCCCCGGGCTCCAGCACGAGGCGCGAAGGCGTGACCAGGAGCCCGAGCTCCTCCGGGTCCGACGTCGTCGTTCGGCGCTCGTCGGCCGTGCCCGGCGCGATCATCTCGGCCGCGTCGACGACGACGTATTCGGTCTCCGCGCCGACGTTGCGGACCTCGATGTCGGCGCGGCCGCCCGCCTCGTCGTCGAGCTCCACGACAACCCGGTCGAGCGCGATCTCCGCCCCCGCCGGTCCGGCGGCGAGCCCGAGGCTCAACGCGACAAAGCCGAAGAGCCCCCGCCAGTAACGCATCGCACATCTCCAACTCGCTGATAGGTCGAGGTCGCTCGCAGCGCGGGCAGCGCCGCGCGGCAGCGCCGGCCGTCGGCGCTCACCTCCACGCCGTCCACGTCGACGCCCAGATCGGCTTGGAAGTAGCCGGCGCCGTCGGTCACGTAGCGGGGCTCGGTGAGCAGGGTCGCATCAACGAGCGGTTCCCCGTCGTGATCGAGCAGCCGGCCGAAGACGCTCACCAGCGGCTGGACCCGCCACAGCTCGGTCGCCACGGTGCCGGGGTAGAGCGTTCGCTCGCGGGTCTCGCCGTCGTAGGCGACGATCGCCCCATCGGTCTGGCGCAAGCGCACCCGGTAGCTCTCGAAGGAGGGCAGCGGCAGCACCAGCCGGTCCCCTGCGGCGACCTGCCCACGCGGCCGCTCGTCGACGAGCGCCTCGAAGACGGCGTCGCCCTCGCCCTCCACCGCCAGGACGAGGGCGCTCGTCTGAGCGTCGGTTCCGCTGATGCCGACCCCGCCGCCGGAGGCCAGGGCGACGGTCCGCCCGGTCAACGCCAGCTGCACGCCGTCGGCGTCCAGGTCGCGATCGACGCTGACGAGCATCGACCCCGGCGGCCCCTCGGCGTCCACGCTCGCGCCGAACGACGTGTCGCCCGCCACTTGATCCGCGCGCAGCAGCGCCTGGACGCGACCGCGGCCGTCACGCTGCCAGCTGCGGCCCAACGCGACGCCGCCCTGAAAGCCGTCGTCGGCACTGCCGCGGTCGCTGTGGCGATAGCCCGCGGTGCCGTCGAGGCGCC
This sequence comes from uncultured Geminicoccaceae bacterium, assembly GCA_964481035.1. Lineage (GTDB taxonomy): Bacteria > Pseudomonadota > Alphaproteobacteria > Geminicoccales > Geminicoccaceae > JAAAPF01. The sequence goes on from CAYZSE010000080.1 coordinate 6,396, forward strand.
AGCGTCCGCTCGCGAAGGCCAGGCGCAGGCGCGCGAGAACGAAGCTCTCGTCGTTGTTGGTCGCCGCGTCGGCGAGGAGGTCGACGCGTGTGGCGCCCAACGTGCCGAGCGGCCAGTAGAGATTGGGGCCGAACGAGTAGGTGGCCCCGTCGACGCCGTCGTCGCTCCAAAAGCCGCGAAAGCCGAGCCGCGCACCGTTGGCAAAGCCATAGCCCAGATTGACGTCGAACTGGGTGCTGTCGCCGATCGAGCCGGTGAGCCGATCGAGCCGATCATCGGCGACGAAGACGTCGTCGCCATCGTCGTCCGTTCCCCGTCTGTCGATGCGGCCCGGGCCGGCGTCGCCCGAGGTGCGGCGAGCGGCGAGGCCATAGGACAAGTTGCCCAAGAGCCCGCGCACCGCGAGCGCCCCGCCGAAGGCGGCGTCGCTCGTGACGAAGCCGCTGAGGCCGAGCTCCACGCCACGCCACAGCGCGAAGGCTTCACCGCTGCCGGCGATGGCGTCCGACATGCCCGCGAGGTCGACACCGATCCCGAGGGAATCGGTCACCCGGTAGCGCGCGCCGCCGTGCAGGAACGGGCGGTCACCGAGGGCCGGCCACGGCGCCTGCTCGTCGTCGGCGAAGACGCCGGCCTCGACGAGGAACTGCGGCGCGCCGACGGGCGGCAGGTCGATGCTCTTGACGAAGAAGCGGGTCTCCTCGCGTACGCCCGCCGGGGACACGATGCGGACCTCGATGTCGTAGCTCCCGACCGGCAATGCCGAGGTGTCGACGAGCTGGGTGCCGGCGGGCAGCGATTGCGCGGTCAGTAAGCGCCCGTCGCGGAACACCTGGACCTGGGAGCGTCGCGAGAGCGTGACGACGAGCGAGGAGCCGCGCACGCTGTCGCGGTCGCGGCGCGTGTCCAACGTGGTCGCCAGCCTCGCGCCGACGAAGGGGCGCGAGCCGAGGACCGGGATCGGGCTGGCCCGCCCCAGCCCCCCTTCGACCCGCCAAGCGCGGATCTCGGCTTGGCCCAGCAGCGTGTTGGTGAAGAAGCCGGTGTCGACGTCGAGGCCGTAGTCGGCGAGGAGTCGTGTCGGGCCGCTGGCGACGATCGAGCGGCCGGAGAGGACCGCCTGGGTCGTCTCCCCCGGCACGATCGAGGCCGCGACGTCGAAGCTCTGAACGGCCGAGGGTTGCCAGCCCGGTGGCGTGAAGAAGACGGCCTCGCCGTCCTGCAGGCTGCGCAGGTCCGACGACACGAAGAGGTCGAGGCGAAAGGTGGCGGCGTCGAAGATCACGCCGGCGGCATTCGGGACGAGAACGCCGCAGTCGGGTGCCGGAACCGCCCCGCAGACGCGATCGGCGTGGCTCGCGAGCTCGCCCGTGAGGGCGCTGGCGACGGCCTCGCGGTCGACCTCCCCGGGGAGCAGATCCGCCACGGCGCTCGGGTCGTCGAAGCGAACGAAGCCGGGCCGAACGAGGACGTCGGCGGTGCCCAGCGGACTTCCGTCGTACCACAGGTCGACGACCGCCGGCTGCGCCGTGTTCACGTCGGCGAAGCCCGGCGGCGGGCCGGTGGTGACGATCTGCGCTGCGATCGGCGAGGCGAAACCCATCCAGAGCACGATCCCTGCCCCCACCAGACCGGCGATGCGTTCCGGCATGAGCTCTATTCGGGAACCACCATCAACAGCAGGGTGCCGCGGAAGCGGCCGGCGGGCGCGCGCGCGAGCTCGGCCTCGCCGACCTCGACACGCACCCGGTTCCGCTGCGCGCGGTCGCCGCGCCGGCAGCCGTTGTACTCGGCGCCGGTGCCGCTGCCGTGCAGACCGTCCAAGCTCGCGCCCGGACGGCGGAAAGGCCGCAAGCCGCGGCCGTCGTCATAGGCGACCGTGTAGTCGAGGCGCGCGCCGCCGTTGCGGAGCTCGAAATCGCCGCCCGGCCCGCTCCCGAACGCCTCGAGGCGGAAGGTGCGCGGTTTGGGGCCGCCGATGACGTGCACGCAGTGCCAGTCCTCCGCGGCGATCCCACCGCGGCCAGCCCACTGGCCCAGTGCGAGATCACCGAGGTCGGTGATCCGCACCTTGCCGGGGGCCGCCGCTGCGGTCTGCGCGAACGCGAGCGCCGCCAAGAGCGTCACCGCCGCGCCGGAGCTGCCGGCGAGCGTCAAATCGGCTCGACGGTCAGCGTCAACGTGCCGTTGTAGGTGTCGGCGCCGACGGCACCGATCGCCGCCTCGGCGATCGTGATGTAGACGGTGGAGTTGGTGCTACCGCCGCACGAGGGGTTTGCCGCGTTGGTGCTCAACGGCGTGCCCGCGTCGCCGGCCCAGATATCCTCGGTCAAAGCAGTGCGGCTGCCGCTCTCATCCTCCCACTCGACGCCATAGACCAACGCGTCGCCGCTGGCTCCCGTGAGCGTGAAGGTTCCGTCCGAGGTGCCGTCCGTAGCACCGAGCCGATAACCGCCGGTCGTCGACCAGACGCAGAGAGCGTCGTCGCCGTCCAGCGGCGTCGTGCCGTCGAAGGTGCCGAGATCGATGTCGTCGAAGCTGCTGATGCGGACGAGCGTGGGGATCTCCAGCGTGATGTCGAGGGAACCGGTCGACGTGCCACCGACGTTGCCGTCGGAGGCGCCGAGGGCGGGATTGAGGGTGAGCAGCGGGGCCGTGGTCAGTGCGATGATGGCGAGGGCGCGGCGCATTCGGTATCTCCTGGATGCTGGCCGAGGGTAACTATCGTTTAAGTAGAAATATAGTGGTTAAATATCAATTTATGCGTTGGTCTACGACGGCTCGGCTGGTGGCTCGCCACCGCTGGCCGCGCCCCGCGCGGCTCGGCGTCGCCAGGCTGGGACCACCGGCGTTCGCCGCGGCAAGCTGTCCTGACGACGCTAGGCCCGAGCCCGGCTCCGCAGGCGGGCGCGATGGCGCTCGACGGCCGCGGTGAAGGCCGCATCGCCGAGCCCAGCGAGGCCGCCCAGACGCTCGTCCAACACGGCCGCGACGTCGGCCGATCCGCAGGCCTCGCGGCCAAGCGCGCCGCAGGCGTCCTCGAGCACCGCATCGAGGTCGATCGCCGGCGCCCGCAGCCGAGGATGCGTGACCTCGGGCTCGATCTCTCCCGCTCGCCGCCGCCAGTCGGCCAATGCCCGCGTCGCGGTGTCGATGACGGCGATCGCGGTGCCCGGATCGTTCACCGCCGGGGACAGCGCGCGCAGCCCAG
>CAYZSE010000080.1:9706-15906 GCA_964481035.1 uncultured Geminicoccaceae bacterium
GCCCAGCGTGAAGGCCCGGCGGACGGCGGCGGGGACGTGCTCCGGCAAAGCGGCCGCGGATGCGACGACCGCCAGCGGTCGGCCTGGGTCGACCCAGTCGCCGGGTCGGGCCAGCAGGTGAACGTCGGCAGCGAACTCGTCGGCGAGCGCCTCGAGGGCCGTGGCGTCGACGTGCTGGACATAGCCGAAACGGTCGACGTGCACCGACATGCCGCCTGCGGGGCCGCCTTGCGCCGGCCGCCCGCCGTGATGCGGCGATCGCGCCAGGCCGGCGAAGGCCTCGGTCGTCGCGCGTTCGACCAATGCGAAGGTGTCGCCGACGCCACCCATCGACGCCAGCGCCTGCAGCCATCCGACGAGCGTGACCGCCACGACGACGACGAGGCCGACCGTCAAGACGAACAGCACGAGGCGGCCGCCCGCGTCGAACACGCCGAGCGCGAGCCCGACGAGGCCGAGCACCGCGAAGAGAAAGGCGCCAATGAAGGTGGCGATCGCGTTCTGCGCAGTGCGATCCTCGGCCAACAGCGGCCGTGCCCGTGGCGTTGCCGATCCGGCCGCGGCCTGAAAGGCTTGGACCATGGTGCCGAGCGCGAAGATCGCGACCGCGAGCAGGCTGGAGGCGAGGATCGAGAGCAGACCTTCCAGCGCATCCGGCGCGAGCACCGTGAGGTATCGCTCCGGCACGCTCCGGCTCAAGACCGGGCCGAGCACGAGCGCGGCCACCGCCGCCAGCGCATAGACGGCCGGCCGTAGCCACAGGGAGCGGCCGAGGCGTCCCGTCAAAAAGCGGAGGCGGTCGATCGGCAGGGGGCTCCAGAGCGGCCCGTTACGCAACTCCCTCTCCCGTGCCCATCGGAAACCCCGCTCGGGCCGCGCCCGCGCAGCGGCTCAGCTCTGCCCCTCCATCGCCGCGTCGCAGGCCTCGGCCAACGCCGCGAGGCGTGGATCGATGGCGACCTCCAGCGAGGGACCGGGGGCGAGGGCGCGGAGCGGCGCCGGCAGCGCCTCGATCTGCGCCGCGGCGCGGGCGCGCGCATCGTCGAGGGTCGGGGCCGGAGCGAGGCGCCGGCCGGCGCGCATCACGGGCACGAGCAGGCCCGAAGGCTCGTCCGCGGCGAGCGCCAGGCGGTCGCCGGCGAGCAGGCCGTCGGCGTCGTGGCGGCGGACCACCTGCTTGGGGCCGGGCCAGCTCGCCTTGCCGGTCGAGCGCTTGCGCCGCGGCGTGCCGCCATAGGCGACGAGCTTGTAGGCCGCATCCAGGCCCGCGACGTCGGCCGAGACGGTGAGGTCGGTGCCGACGCCGAAGCCGTCGATGGCAGCGCCCGTCGCGACCATGTCGGCGATCTTGTCCTCGTCGAGCCCACCGCTCACGAAGACCGCGACCTGCGGGCAACCGCCCTCGTCGAGGATGGCGCGCACCGCGCGGGCGAGCCCGGCGAGGTCGCCGCTGTCGAGGCGCACGCCCCGGACCGTGATGCCCTCGGCCGCGAGCTCGCGCACCAGCGGCGGCAGGCGGCGCGCGCAGGCGAGGGTGTCGTAGGTGTCGATGAGCAGGACCACGGCGTCGGGACAGCCACGGGCGAAATGACGAAAGGCGTCGAGCTCGTCGCCGTGCGCTTGGACGAACGAATGCGCCATCGTGCCCGCGGCGGGCACCCCGAAGCGTTGCTCGGCGAGCACGGTGGCCGTTCCGTCGAATCCCGCGAGGTAGGCGGCCCGGGCGGCCAAGAGCCCCGCCTCGCCGCCTTGCGCCCGGCGCAACCCGAAGTCGAGCAGGCGCCGCTTGCCGGCGGCGAGCCGGTAGCGCGCGGCCTTGGCGGCGATCAGCGTCTGGAAATGCACGAGGTTGAGCAGCCGGCTCTCGACCAGCTGTGCCTCCTCGATCGCGGCGGTGACGCGCAGGATCGGCTCGTCGGCGAACACGACGGTGCCCTCCGGGACGGCGTCGACGTCGCCGCGAAAGCGCCACCCGGCGAGCGCCTCGAGGGTGGCCGTGTCGAAGCGGCCGCCGGCCTCGAGCCACGCCAGCTCCGTCTCGGTGAGGCGCGCGTCCTCCAGAAACTCGAGCGCTTGCTCCAGGCCCGCCGCCACGAGGAACCGCCGCCGCGGTGGCAGCTTGCGCACGAACAGCTCGAACGACGCGGTCTCGGCCATGCCGGCCCGCCGGTAGGCGCGGAGCATGTTGAACTCGTAGAGATCGGTCAGCAGCAGGCTGTCTTCGGCAAGGGTGATCATCGGGCGCCTCCTCGATGCGAAACTCTACGCGAGCCTCGATGTTCGACCTTTGACGGAGGTCAACGACCCAGGAACCGGAGGGTTGTAGATTAGTGTTTCTGGAATGTAAGGAGGGCTGGGCCATGCGAGCCAGCGACGTCATGAGCCGCTTCGTGATCACCGTCACCCCGGTCACGGCCGTCGAGGAGATTGCGCGACTGCTCATCCACCACGGCATCAGCGCCGTGCCGGTGGTCGAGGGCGACGGGCGCCTCGTCGGGATCGTCAGCGAGGCCGACCTGATGATCCGCGCCGAGGCCGGTCCGGACCGCCGCCGGCCGGCGAGATGGGTCGACCTCTTCGCCGATCCCGATCGCCGGGCCGACGCCTTCGCCAAGGCGCACGGCCGGACGGCGGCCGAGGTGATGAGCACCGATCTCGAGTTCGTCGGTGAGGACACACCGGTCGAGACCATCGCGCGCCTGATGGAAGAGCGCGGCGTCAAGCGCCTGCCGGTGCTGGCGGACGGCCGCGTCGTCGGCATCGTCACGCGCTCCGACCTCGTGCGGATGATGGCACGCGGCGGCACCGCTCGGGGCGAGACCACGCCGCTCGACGACCTCGCGATCAAAGATCGCTTCGAGCGGACGCTGCGCGAGGCCGGCTTCGCCTCGGCGCGAGCGGTCACGATGGTCGTCGACGGCGGTCGCGTCCGGCTCTGGGGCGTGGCGCAGACCGCGAAGGAGCGCCGCGCGATCGAGATCGCGGCGGCCGAGATCCCCGGTGTCGTCGAGGTCGAGAACCACCTCGCGATCCGCGAGGACTTCGCCGCGGGGATCTGAGATGGCGGCGCCGCCTCACCTCTACGCGTTGGCGCCCGGCGTCGGGTTCGCCCGGCGCGTCGGCGAGCGTCTCGGCGCCGCGGTCGAGCCCGTCGAGGAGCGCGTCTTCGGCGACGGCGAGGTCAAGGTTCGCCCGGAAACGGACCCGCGCGGCGCCGACGCCTTCGTCGTGCAGAGCCTCGACGGCGGCGTCGGGGGGGCCGTCCACGACCGCCTCCTGCGGGTCCTCATGCTCGTCGGCGCGCTCAAGGACGCGGGCGCGCGGCGGGTGACCGGGGTCTTTCCCTATCTCGCCTACGCCCGCAAGGACCGCCGGACCAAGCCGCACGATCCGCTCGCCTTGCGCTACCTCGCGCAGATGCTCGAGGCCGTCGGGCTCGACGCCGTCGTCGGCTTCGAGGTGCACGAGCCCGCCGCCTTCGAGAACGCCTTCCGCATCCCCAAGCTCACCCTCGATCCCCGCGAGCTGTTCATCGAGCGCCTCGCCCAGCTCCTCGCGGGCGAGCGCCTCGTCGTCGTTGCGCCCGACCCCGGCGGCCTCAAGCGGGCGCAGCTCTTCGAGGAGGCGCTGCGGCGGCGTCATCCTCGCGTGATCGGCCGCGCGGTGCTCGACAAACGCCGCTCGGCCGGCGTGGTCTCGGGCGACCTCGTCGTCGGAGACGTGGAGGGCGCGGTGCCGGTGGTCATCGACGATCTCATCAGCTCGGGCGGGACGATCGCGCGCGGCGCGCGGGCGCTCGCGGCCGCCGGGGCGAGGCCGGCTTGGGTCTGCGTCGCCCATGGCGTCTTCAGCGCGGACGCGGCCGCGACCTTGGGGAAGGCCCCGCTGGCCCAGCTTCTGGTGACCGACAGCGTCCAGCCGCCGCGGCTCGACCGTGGCGGCCTCGCGGTGCTCGAGACGGTGAGCTGCGCCCCGCTGCTGGCGTCGGCCATCCGCGCGATCCACGAGGGAGAGCCGCTCGATGCGCTCACGGCCGGCTGAGACCCTCGGCGTGCCGGTGCGCGATGTCGAGATAGGCGCGCGCCCGCCGGGTCCAGCCGGCGGCGGTCAGCCGTCCGGGCCGGGCGCGATGATCGAGGCAGAGCCGGGCGCGCAGGCACGCGCGCGCGACGCGGTAGAAGGCGCGCAGCTCGGCCGGCGGGGCGTCGTTCAGGCGCCGGGCGACGGCGCGCTCGAGCGCCGCGGCCAGCCAGGAGCGGCGGGCGCGCTCCAGATCGACGCCGAGCAGGGCCATGTCCTCGAGCCAATCGACGACGCGCAGGCGCGGGTCGAACTCGAGGCGATCGATGACCCGCGGCGGGCGCGTGAGATAGACGTGCTCGGGCCGGAGGTCGCCGTGCCCGTCGACGACGCGCCCGTCGCGGGCGCGCGCCACGAGCAGCGCATCGCGGTCGCGCGCGAAGCCGTGCAGCGCGCCGAGGACGCTCCGCGCCGGCGGCCAATGGGCGAGGCCCGCGTCGAGGTCGGCGAGCCGCGCCTCGATCTGGTCGCGACGATCGGCGGGGCCCGTATCCTCCCGCACGCCATGGGCGTAGAACGCCGCCAGGCGGTCCGCCACGGCCTCGACCAGGGCGGGCGCCGCCGCGCTGACCCGGTCGAGCGCGCGGGCGTCCGGCAGACGGCGCATCCGCACCAGCCAGTCGACGATGCGGCCCTCGCCCGCCGCCTCGGCGACCAGCGCGAGGTGGCCGTCATCGTCCACGACCAGGCGGTCGACGCCCTGATAGATGTCCGGCGCGAGCGCCCTGTTGAGCAAAACCTCGTCGCGACAGGCGCGGCCACGCTGGTCGACGCGGCGGAAGTCGAGGCGATCGGTGCCGATCGGCTTCTTCAGCTTGCGGACCACGCGATCGCCGAGAAAGACCCACGAGAAATGGGTTTCGACGATTCGAATGGCGACCGGTGCTTCCGGGTGCGACGAGGGGCGGCGCAGGAACGCCAGCTTCGCCGCGGTCGTCGTCGATCTCGCAGCCATCGTCGGCCGTACTTCCCCGTTCTTCGAGTGCGCGACCGACCCCGGCCCGGCGCGCTGGGGCGCGATGGGCCGGCCCCGTCGCGCGGAGCGCAAGCATGAAGCTCGCCCCGCCAGGGAGCAACGCGGCACACGCAGCGAGGTTCGCGTGCATGGCGATCCTCCCGCATCGACAGCCGGCGTCGGCTGCCGGCATGCCGCGAAGTTGCCGTGCTCCCACGACCCGTCATCGTGATTCGCTCGCCGTCGCCGGGCATCGAACGTGAGAAAGGAAGGGCGATGAAGGAATGCGTCTTCGCCGATCGGCGTGCCGCCGGTCGCGCGCTGGGGGCGCAGTTGCGGCGCCGGCCGCCGCCCGACCCGGTCGTGCTCGCCTTGCCGCGCGGCGGGGTGCCCGTGGCGCTCGAGGTCGCGGCCGCGCTCGACTGCCCGCTCGATCTTCTGCTCGTGCGCAAGGTCGGCGCGCCCGGCCAGCCGGAGTTCGCCCTCGCCGCGGTGGTCGACGGCACGCCGCCGCAGCTCGTTCTCAACCCCGAGACGGCGGCGTTCGCGCGCGGCGACGAGGCGTATCTGCGGGCCGGCGAGGCGGAGGCGCGCGCCGAGATCAGCCGCCGCCGCCAAGTCTATCTCGAAGGCCGCCAGGCGACCTCGCTCGCCGGCCGGACGGCGCTGCTCGTCGACGACGGGATCGCCACGGGCACGACGATGTTGGCCGCCGTCCGCGGCGTGCGCGCCGGTGGCGCGGCGCGGGTGGTGGTGGCGGTGCCGGTGGCGCCGGTCGATGCGATCGTCGCGCTGGAGCGTGAAGCCGACGAGGTCGTCTGCCTCGCGACACCCGAGCCCTTCTTCGCCGTCGGCCACCACTACGCCGACTTCCACCAGGTCGACGACGACGAGCTCGTCGCGCTGATGCGGAGCGCCGGTGACAGCGAGGCCCGGTCGTGAGCTCAGAACAGCGAGCGCCAGTCGCCGAGCTGCTTGAGTGCCGCCTTGGGCAACGTGATGACGAGGCGCTCGCCGGCGTCGTTGCTGAGCGCGACGACGATCGCCGCCTGTGTCCGGGTCACCACGCTCGCCTGGCTGAAGGTGAGCGTGCCGGTGAACGCCGACGTCTCGATCTGTACCTGGGTTTCCATCACCGCCTCCTCTGCACCGAGCCGCGCGCATG
>CAYZSE010000081.1:0-15775 GCA_964481035.1 uncultured Geminicoccaceae bacterium
AGGTTGCGCCAGACGCGCAGCCCCGGATAGGGCTCGCCCGAGACGAGCAGCACCCGCAAGCGGTCGCGCACGCCGGTGACGAAGGCGACCGCGCGGTTGTTGAGCTCGCTGATCTCGCCGTCGCGTCCCTCGACCTCGACCTCGAGCACGCTCTCGCCCGCGCGCTCGAGCTCGAAGGGCACCCGCACCGAGCGGCCGGGCAACGCCACGACCTCCTCGATGACGCGCCCGTTCTGGCGGACGATCACCCGTTCGGGCGTGTCGGGCGCGCCCTCGTCGGCGAGGCGGAAGGTGAAGCCGTCGGGTTCGCCGACCATCGCGTAGGTCGGCACCTCCTCGAGCACGATCCGCCGGTCGGTCTCGTCGGGGCCGCCGGGCACGACATGATGGACCGGCCGCTCGCGGACCCAATCGGGCAGCTCCTCCGGCACGTCGTGAACCTGGCCGTCGGAGACGACGACGGTCCCCGCCAAGCGCCGGCGGTCGACCTCGACCAGCGCGCGCTCGATCGCCGCCACGAGGTCGGTGCCGCCGGGACCGCCCGGGGCGCGGACGGCGACGACGTCCAGATCGTCGTAGCGGGCGAGGTCGGCGCCCAGCGCCTCGAGCACGGCCGCCGTCGTCTCCGGCCGCTCGCCGGCACCCATGCTGGCGCTGTCGTCCTCGACCACGAGCACGAGGTCGGGCACGAGCTCACGCTCCTCGCGGAAGAGAACCGGGTTGGCGAGCACGCCCAAGAGCAGCACGAGCGGCGGCACCCGCCAGCCCGCTGCCGGCAGACGGCCGAGCAGGGCGAGGACCAGCGCCACGGCGACCACGCCGGCCAGCACGGCCAAGAGCCAGCTCGGAACGAGCGGGCGAAGGAGCAGGTCGACGACGGTCATTGGCCGAGCCGCTCCAACAGCGTGGGCACGTGCACCTGGTCCGTCTTGTAGTTGCCGGTGAGCGCGTACATCACCAAGTTGACCCCGACGCGGCGCGCCATCTCGCGCTGGCGCTCGCCGCCGGGAACCGTCGGCAGGAGCGCTTGCTCGCGGTCGTCGACCGCCCAGGCGCCGAGCCAGTCGTTGGCCCCGATGACGATCGCCGACACGCCGTCGTTGACGCCCGGCTGGGGGCGGTCGACCCACACGGCCTGGCCGGCGAAGCGCCCGGGGAAGTCCTGCAGCAGATAGAAGCTCTTGGTGAGCGCGTGCTCGCCGCCGACCCGCTCGAGCGCGGGCAGCTCGACGTCGCGCAGCAGCGTCTGCAGGCGTTGCATGCCCGGCGTCCCGCCGCCGCCCGGCACCGCGAGGTTGGCGTCGCGGGTGTCGAAGACGATCATGCCGCCGTTCTCCAGATAGGCGAGCAACCTTTCCGATGCCGCCGCGTCGAGCGGGACCACGACCTGGGGCAGGGGCCAGAACAGGATCGGGAAGAGGTCGAGCGGATCGCGCGCGAGATCGACCGCGACCGGATCGCTCGGCTCGATCGAGGTTCGGCGCCAGAGCGTGATGGCGAGGCCCTCGAGGCCCGCCGCCGCCATGCGGTCGACCTCGCGATCGCCCGTCCTCACGTAAGCCAGCGGCGTGGTCAGCGCGAGCGTGGCCGGATCGAAGGACTGCGCGGCCACGGGCGTCGTCGCGATGGCGAGGAGCACCGCTGCGGCGGCGCGACGGGCGCGGCGCCCGACGCCGCGAAGCAGCCCGACCGCGACCAGGTCGACCAGCAGGAGCACCAGTGCCGCGAGCAGCAGCCACGGCCTGAGGTCGACCTCGCCGAGCGGTGCGAGGCCCTGGGGAACGCGGCCGTAGTCGCTCGGCGCGAGGGCGGTGAGCGGCGGCGGCGTTTGGGCGAGGTTGAGCGCGCGCCGCGCGCCGGTGGCGGTGTTCTCGTAGATGCCCGGCGGCCGAGCGGGTCCGACCTCGCCGGCGAGGAATCGTTCAGCGGCGACCGGGCCGAGCGTGGCGCCGGGCTCGCCGAGGCGGCCGAAGGCGTCCATCACCGCCACCGGTCGCAGCATTCCTTCGTCGGCGGGCGGACGGCGACCGCGGCCGAGGTCGGCGACGCGCTCCAACAGCGCCACGAAGGTGCCCGACAGGGCCAGATCGGTCCATTGGGTGTTGGCGGTGGTGTGGACGAGCATCAGCCAGCCGTCGTCCAGCGGTCGGCCGGTGACCAGCGGCGTGCCGTCGGCGAGAACGGCGAGCGTCGCGTCGGCGAGCTCCGGCGCGGGCTCGGCGAGGACCTGGCGGCGCACGCGCACGTCCGGGCTTATCGGCAGGCCCGCGAGCGGGCCCGGGCTCGCGAAGCGGCCGAGCGCCAATGGCTCCGACCACGACAGCGCGCCGTCGAGGAGGCGGCCGCCGGCGCGCAGCCGGACCGGCACGAGCGGGTCGTCGACGCGCTCGGCGAGGTTCGGGCCGGCGAAGCGCAGGAGCACGCCGCCGCCCTCGATCCAGGCGCGGAGATCCGCCTCCTGGCCGACGCTGAGCTCTTGATCGTCCGCGAGCACGACGGCGGCGACGTCCGCCTCGAGGACCTCGCCGACCGACCCGGTCGTGACCCGAGCGCGACCGGCGAGTGCCCGCTCGATGAAGAAGCGCTCGGCGAGGAGCGGCTGGGCCTCGCCGCCGGTGGCGATGATGCCGACGGTGCGCGCGCCGAGGCCCTGATCGGTCAGGACGACGTCACCGACGCTGGCCACGGGCGCACGCTCGAAGCGCCGCACCCGCTCGGCGAGGGCTTGCGGCAGATCGAAACGGGTCGTGGCGGCGACCTCGCCGGCGGCGAGCGCCACCTCGTTGCGGCCCAGGACCTCGCCGGTCCCGCCCAGCGCGCGCACCAGCAGGGCGCCGGGCGTCGTCCCGTCGGCGCGGTGCAGGGCCAGTGCGAGGCCGCCGTCCGGGTCCGGGGTCGGCACCAGCACGCTCGCCCGGCTGGCCGCGTCGGGGGCGACCACGCGGACCGGCCCGAGTGCGGCGAGCGCGGCGCCGAGGGCGCGGGCGTCGCTCACCGCGGTGCCATCGCGGGCGATGCCGTCGCTGAGCCAGAGCGAGGTCGCCGCCTCCAGATCGAGCGCTTCGAGGACGGCCCGGGCGACGGCGCGGTCGGGCCACCACGGACGCGGCTCCAGGGCGGCCACGCGCTCGGCGACGATGGCGGCGTCGGTGGTGGTGGGCGCGCTGTCCTGCGGGCCGGGCGCGGTCGTGAGGAGCACGACGTCGCGGCCCTCGCGCGCCGCCCGCTCGAGCTCGGCCGTCGCCCGCTCGCGCAGCGCCCGCCAGTGCGGCGCCGAGCCCCAGCCGTCGTCGACGACCAGCACCAGGGGCCCGCGGCCGCCGAGCGCCGCGGTGGCGTTCCAGAGCGGCTGGGCGCCGGCGAGGATCAGCGCCGCGATGGCGGCGAGCCGCAGCAGCAACAGCCACAGGGGCGTACGCCGGGCCGTCGTCTCGCGGCGGGCGAGCAGCAGCAGAAATCGTACCGGCGGGAACTCGACCTCGCGCGGCGGCGGCGGCACGAGGCGCAGCAGCCACCAGAGCGCGGGCAGGCCCAAGAGGCCCAAGAGAAGCCACGGCTGGGCGAAGGCGAGCGCGCCGAGCATCAGCGCACGGCCCCGGCGCCGAGGGCCATGTAGGCGGGCAGCAGCGCGGTCGCCGGCGCGTGGTCCGTGCGGTGCAGCGTCATCTGCCAGCCGAGCCGCCGCACGGTGTCGGCGAGCGCGGCCCGATGCTCGTCGAGCAGGTGGGCGTACTCGGTGCGGATGCGGTCGACGTTGCCGATCAGTGCGGTGGTCTCCTCTTCGAGCCCCTTGAAGCGGACCCGGCCGGCATAGGGCAGCTCCAGCTCGGCCGGGTCGAGGACGACGATGACGAAGGCGGTGACCCCCATCGAGCGGACGAAGCGCAACCACGGCTCGATCTCCTCGTGCGGCAGCAGCCAGTCGGAGATCAGGACGCAGCGCGCGTAGCGCGGCAGCGCCCGCCGCGGCATGGCGGCTTCGGCGGCGGCGACCTCGCGGCCGGCCGCGGGATCGAGCTGGTCGGCGAGGCGGGCGAGCGCGGCGCGGCCCGACATCGGCGGGCTCGGTGAGGTCAGGGCCGCCACCCGCTCGCCGGCACGGAGCAGCAGCGAGGCGAGGGCCAGCGCCAGAACCTGGGCGCGCTCGTGCTTGGTCGGGCCCTGGTGCGAGCGAAACCGCATCGACGCCGCGGGGTTGACCCAGAACCAGACGCTCTCGGCCGCCTCCCATTCCTGTTCGCGCAGGACGACGCGGTCGCTCTTCGCGGACTGGCGCCAGTCGATCGCGCTGGTGGCGTCGCCCCACTGGTACTGCCGGAACTGCCAGAAGCTCTCGCCGACGCCGACGCGGCGCCGTCCGTGGACGCCCTGGGCGACGGTGCTGGCGACGCGGTCGGCGGCGACGAGCAGCGGCGGCAGGCGCGCGCCGACCCGCTCGGCCTCGTGGCGGCGGCGGACGGCGGAGCGCTCGCTCATGCCCCGAGCGTGCGCTTGACGAGGCCGTCGATGACCTCGGCGAGGGTCAAGCCGTCGGCGCGGGCGCCGAAGGTCAGCGCCATGCGGTGCTTGAGGATCGGGTAGGCGAGCGCGCCGATGTCCTCGGCCGAGGGCGCGAGGCGGCCGTCGAGCAGGGCGCGGGCACGCGCGGTGAGCATCAGGGCCTGGCTCGCCCGTGGCCCCGGACCCCAGGCGATCTGCTGGGCGAGCGCCGGATCGTCGCTGGTCTCCGGGCGGCCGGCCCGCACGAGCCTGAGGATCAGGTCGACCACCTGCTCGCCGACGGGAATGCTGCGGACGAGCCCCTGCAGCTGCTCGAGGCCGTCCGGGTCGAGCACGGCCGCGACACTCGCCTGGCTCGTGCCCGTCGTCGCCACCATCATCCGGCGCTCGGCCTCGAGATCCGGGTAGGCGATGTCGATCTCCAGCAGGAAGCGGTCGAGCTGGGCCTCGGGCAGGGGATAGGTGCCCTCTTGCTCGACCGGGTTCTGGGTCGCGAGCACGTGGAAGGGATGCGGCAGCGGCCGGTCGGCGCCGGCGATGGTGACGCGCCGCTCCTGCATGGCCTGGAGCAGCGCCGCCTGGGTGCGCGGGCTCGCGCGGTTGATCTCGTCGGCCATCAAGAGCTGGCAGAAGATCGGACCTTCGATGAACCGGAAGCGCCGCTGACCCTCGCCCTCCTCCAGAACTTCGGAGCCGAGGATGTCGGCGGGCATGAGGTCCGGCGTGAACTGGACCCGCTTTTGCGCCATGCCGAGAACCGTGGCGAGCGTCTCGACGAGGCGGGTCTTGGCGAGGCCCGGCATGCCGACGAGCAGGCCGTGACCGCCGGCGAGGAGCGTCGTCAGGCTCAGCTCGACGACCTCGTCCTGACCGAAGATGACCTTGGCCACCTCGGCCTTGACGCCGGCCAGCCGGTCGATGGCGCCGTCGACCGCGTCGACCAGTTCGGCTTCGCTGAGGCTCAACGTGCGCCCTCCCTCGTTGCTGGTCGCCGCGGAGCGACTTGCCCAGAGCGAACCTAACCCTCACATTTAGCGCATGGTGGCGGCCGCGGCGAATCGAAGAATTCAAGATGCGCTCGCGCAATTGGAGCGCGAGATCGCGGCCGGCCGTCCGCCGGGCGACGACTACGACATCGCTATAAGGCGCGACGGTGCCTGGGTCTACCGTGGCTCGCCCATCGCGCGAATGGGCATCGTCCGCCTTTTCGCTTCGGTTCTGCACCGCACGGTCGATGGCGGCTACTGGCTCGTGACCCCGGTCGAGCGCACCATCGTGCATGTCGAGGACGTGCCGTTCGTCGGTGCCGAGCTGGCCGGTGAAGGTTGCGGGCGCGAGCGGCGCTTGCGCGTTCGCACGAACCTCGGCGACTGGTACCCCATCGATGCCACGCACCCGCTGACGATGCGCCCGCAGCCTACAGGCGGCGAGGCGCCCTATGTCGCCTGCCGCGGCGGGCTCGAGGCGCGGCTGCTACGCCCGGTGTTCTACGACCTCGTCGAGCTCGCCGAACCGGGCGCCGACGGGCGGCTCGGGGTGTGGAGCGGCGAGCGCTTCTTCGCGCTCGACGAGGCTGCGCCGTGACCTGGCTGACGCCGGGAGCGATCCGCGAGCGGATCAAGCAGCGGCCGCCCTTCGAGCTCATCACCGGCGATCAGGGCCATCGTCGGGTCGGCCACGCGCGCCGCCCCGCGGCGGTGCTCGTCGGCGTGGTCGGGCGCCTGGAGCCCACGGTCATCCTCACCCAGCGCACCGCGCACCTGAGGGACCACGCCGGCCAGATCAGCTTCCCCGGTGGGCGAATGGAGGAGGACGACCCCGATCCTGCGGCGGCCGCGCTGCGCGAGGCCGAGGAGGAGATCGGGCTCACCGCCGGCCGCTGCCGCATCCTCGGCGAGCTCAGCCCCTACGATACGATCACGGGCTTTCGGGTCTTCCCCATCGTCGTCTGGGTCGAGCCGCCGGTCGCGTTTCGCCCGGACCCGTTCGAGGTCGCCGAGGTCTTCGAGGTGCCGCTCTCCTTCATCGTCGAGCCGACCAACCACCGCCGCGACAGCTACATCAAGAACGACGTGAAGCGGACCTATTGGGTCGTCCCGTACGAGCACCGCTACATCTGGGGGGCGACGGCGGGCATGCTCGTGAACTTCGCCCGCCTCTTGAACGAGGCGCACGGGTCGTTGATGGAGCCGTGACGCTCAGGCCCGGCCGAGCGCCGCCTCGACCGCCTCGCAGATGCGGTCCTGGGTCGGCGCGTCGAGGTAGGGGTGCATCGGCAGGCTGACGACGCGCGCGCAGAGGTCCTCGGCGACAGGGCAGCCGTTGCCGGCGGCGGGGTAGCGGGCGTAGGCGGTCTGTCGGTGCAGCGGCTTGCCGTAGTAGACGGCGGTCGGGATTCCCGCCTCGCCGAGCCGGGCCTGAAAGGCCGCGCGATCGGTGCCCGAAGCGAGGGTCACGGTGTATTGCGCCCAGGTCGAGACGCAGTCCGGGGCGACCGTCGGCACGGCGACGACATCGGCGAGCGCTTCGGCGTAGCGAGCGGCGATGCGGTTTCGCACCGCGATCTCGTCCTCGAAGACCTTGAGCTTCTCCAGGATCACGGCGCACTGGATCGTGTCCATGCGGCCGTTCATGCCGATCCGCACGTTGTCGTACCTGTCCGCGCCCTGGCCGTGGACGCGGAGCGACAGGAGCGGCTCGAGGAGCGCGTCGTCGTCGAAGAGCAGCGCGCCGCCGTCGCCGTAGCAGCCCAGGGGCTTGGCCGGGAAGAAGCTCGTCGCCGTCAGCTTGCCGAAGGTGCCGAGCCGCCGGCCATGGTAGGTGGCACCGAAGGCCTGGGCGGCGTCGTCGAGGAGCCAGAGGCCGTGCGCGTCGGCGAGCTCGGCGAGGCGGCGGTGATCGGCCGGGTGGCCGAAGAGGTCGACGGGGATGAGGCCCTTGGGCGTGAGCCCGTGCTCCTTTGCCGTGGCGAGGCCGCGCTCGGCGGAGCCGCAGTCGATGTTGAAGGTCAGGGGGTCGATGTCGCAGAGGATCGGCACGGCGCCGAGCCAGGCGACGACCTCGGCGGTGGCGGCGAAGGTGAAGGTCGGGCAGAGAACGGCGTCGCCCGCACGCACGCCCAAGGCCATGAGCGCGAGCGCGAGCGCGTCGGTCCCGCTTGCGCAGGTGAGCGCGTGCCTGGCGCCGGCGAATTCGGCGAGGGCCCGCTCGCAGGCCGCGACCTCGGGGCCGAGGACGTAGCGGCCGCCGCGAACCACCTCGAGGATGGCCTCTTCGAGGCCGGGGCCGAGCCGCGTGCGCTGGCTCTGGAGGTCGATGAAAGGGATCGGATCGGCCATCGGCGACTGCCATGTCTTCACTTATGGAGAGACGGCCTTGTAGGCTCTTGCCGATCCTTCCGCCAGCGCGCGCACAGCGAGGCTCTCAGACCTCCGGTGGCTCGACGATCACCTCGGGCACATGCTCGGCGAAGACCCCGCGCATGGCGCCCGCCAGCCTGACGAACGCCTCGACGCGCGCCGATTGGCGTCGCCAGACGAGGCCGACGCGGCGGTCGGGAGGCGAGCCTTCGAGCCGCACCACGGCCACCGCCGGGTCCTTGAGGGCCTCGGAGCGGACATAGAGCGCCGGCAGGAAGGCGATGCCCATGCCCATCCCGACCATGAGACGCAGCGTGTCGAGGCTGGTGCCGGCGAAATCGTGGCTGAGATCGGCGCCCATCGTCTCGCACAGCTCTTGCACCTGCAGGTGCAGGCGGTGGCCGGGCTCCAGCGCGAGCACGGTCTCGCCCCGAAGCGCCTCGGGGCCGACGCTCGGGCGGCGCGCCATCGGGTGATCCGCCGGGACGACGATGAGGAGCGGCTCGCGGACCAGCGATGCCGTCGCCAGCTGATCGCTGCGGACGGGCAGCGGGAACAGCAGAGCATCGACCGCGCCTTCCTCGAGCGCGGTCAAGAGTGCCTCGGCCGTGCCTTCGCGAACGAACAGCTTGAGGTCGGGAAAGGTGCGGTGCAGGTCGGGGACGACGACCGAAAGGAAATAGGCCCCGAGCGTCGGCAGCGTGCCGAGGCGGATGGTGCCGGCGGGATCGGCGCCGAGCCGGCCGGCGAGCTCCTTGATGTCGTCGACGTCGCGCAGCACGCGGCGGGCACGGCGTGCGACCTCTCGGCCGAGCGGCGTGAGGATGACGCGCAGCCGACGGTCGCGCTCGACCAGCCGGCCCTGGAGCCGCCGCTCGAGCTCCTTGAGCTGGCCCGAGAGCGTCGGCTGGCTGACGTGGCAGCGCTCGGCGGCGCGCCCGAAATGCGCCGTCTCGGCCAGGGCCACGAGATAGCGGAACTGCTGCAGGGTCGGCATGAATATGATCGTTCCTTTCGATCAAGGCCGGACATAAAATCGATTTGAACAATGAGCAAGGCTTCCCCACCTTCCGAGCAGGTAGTCGCCCTGCGGTTGCGCCGAGGTCGGCGTGGCGGCGGCGCGGTTCACGAGGAGGATGGACGTGGAAGCCCTCAATCGGACGATCGCCGCCGGGCGCGTCGATGCGGCGGCGTACGACGAGGGCCTGCGGCAGCACATGCTGCGGGTCTACAATTTCATGCTGATGGGCCTCGGCCTGACCGGCGCCGTGGCGATGTTCGTCGCCGCCTCGCCGGCGATGATGGCCGTGATCTTCGGCACGCCGCTCAAGTGGGTGGTCATGCTGGCGCCCCTCGGCTTCGTCTTCTTTCTGTCGTTCCGAGTCGATGCGATCTCGGCCTTCACCGCCCAGGCGCTGTTCTGGACCTTCGCCGGGGTGATGGGCCTGTCGCTCGCCTCGATCTTCCACATCTACACGGGCACCAGCATCGCCCGGGTGTTCTTCATCGCGGCGGCCATGTTCGGGGCGATGAGCCTCTACGGCTACACGACCAAGCGTGATCTCTCGAAGATCGGCTCGTTCCTGATCATGGGCCTCTTCGGCATCATCATCGCGATGGTGGTCAACATCTTCGTCGGCAGCTCGGCGCTGCAGTTCGCGATCTCGGTCATCGGTGTTGTCGTCTTCACCGGCCTGGCCGCCTGGGACACCCAGCGGATCAAGGAGGTCTACGACGAGGGGCAGGGCAGCGAGGCGCTGACCAAGCTCGCCGTCCTCGGCGCGCTGTCGCTCTATTTGAGCTTCATCAATCTCTTTCAGATGCTTTTGATGCTCCTCGGCCAGCGCGAGGAGTAGGCTCGAGCGGGCGGGGCATTCCCCCGAGCGCCGCTCGCGGCCGCCTGGAACGGCGCGGAACCTATTGGTCCGCGCCGTTTTTGCTCCAGCGACGACCGGAGACTTCGCATGCGCCGCTTCAAGACCATTCTCTTCGTGTTCGAAGACGTCGTGGCGTCGGACTCGGCGCTGGAGCGGGCGGCCGACCTCGCGATCGGCAACGGCGCGACGCTCACGCTCGCCCGCTGTGTAGGCGAGCCGAGCGACGGCGGCATCCTCGACCTCGCCGGCGGCGGCAACTCACCGGGCTGGGAGCAGGTGGAGGCCGGAGCCACCGCGGACCTGGAGGAAGTGGCCGAGGTCTTGCGTCCCAGAGGGTTGCAGGTGCGCACGGAATTGCTCGTCGGCATCCCCTTTCGGGAGGTTATCCAATTCGTCCAGCGCAACGGCCACGATCTGGTCATGAAGACCGCGGCCGCGCCCGGCGGCACGCGCGCGCGGCTGTTCGGCAGCACCGACCTCCACCTCATCCGCAAGTGTCCGGCGCCGGTCTGGATCGACAAGGTTCGCGCCGACGGTGAACGCTACGGTCGGGTGATGGCGGCCGTCGACGTCGGCGACACCAGCGAGGCGGGCCGCGCCATGACGCGGCTCATTCTCGACCTCGCCACCTCGATCGCCGCCCACGACGAGGGTGACGTGCACGTCGTTCACGCCTGGTCGACGCCCGGCGAGCGCATGGCCCGCGGTCCTCGGCGTGGCCTCGCCCCGGCGCCCGCGGAAGTCGCCCATGAGCTGGAGCAGGAGGCCGAGCGCCGTCAGGCTCTCTTCCAAGAGGCGGTCGCGCCCTATCTGGCCGGGCCAGTCGCACCGCAGCTGCATCTCGTGCAGGGCGACGCGGAGGAAGTTCTGCCGCTCTTCGCGATGGATCGGGCGGTCGATCTCATCGTGATGGGCACGTTGGCGCGGACCGGCATTCCCGGGTTCTTCATGGGCAACACGGCCGAAGACGTCTTGCAGCAAGTCGACTGCTCGGTCGTGACCCTCAAACCCGAAGGGTTTGTCTCGCCCGTGCGTTGAGCCTTCAGCCGGCGACCGCGGGAAGCTCGACGCGGGCGGCCAGCCCGCCCAGCTCGGATGTACCCAGATCGAGACGGCCGCCGTACAATTCGGCGAGATCGCTGACGATGGCGAGCCCCAGCCCCGCGCCCGGCCCCTTCTCGTCGAGCCGCTCTCCACGCGCCGTGGCCCGCACTCTCTCCTCCGGCAGCAGTCCCGGGCCATCGTCCTCGACCAGGAGAACGAGCCGGCCGGCTTCCGCAAAGACCCGCACTCGGACCTCGGTCGCGGCGTGTCGGCAGGCGTTTTCCATGAGGTTGCCGGCGATTTCCTCGAGATCCTGCACCTCGCCGCGGAAATCCAGCGCGTCGGCGAGATCGAGGTGGATCGCGAGGGCATGGTCGGCAAAGATTCGCGCCAGCGAGTTGGCAATGGCGGTGACCACCGCTTGCGTGTCGCCGCGCGCCCGGCTGCCGCTCGCCGGGCCGACGGTGGCGCGGCTCAGGTGGTGGTCGACGATGCCGGCGATGCGGTCGGTGGCCGTTACCAGGGCCGATCCGCTTGCGCCGTCGCGGGCGAGCTGGCGCAACAACGCGAGTTCGGTCTTGAGCGCGTGCGCGAGGTTGCCCGCGCTCTTGCGGGCCCAGGCGGCGAGCGCCTGATCGCGCTCCAGCACCTTGTTGATGGCCTCGGCGACGGGAACGATGTCGGGCGGGTAAGCCTCCGGCACGGCCTCGAGGCGGCCGGCCTCGACCTCGACGAGATCGCCCCGAAGCCGGCGCAGCGGCGCCAGGGCAAAGCGCGTCTGCGCGAGGATGCCGACGAGTAGAACGACGCCGAGGCCGAGCGCGGCCGCCACCAGCAGCGAGGCGAAGCTCCTGATCTCGCGGTCGACCTCGCTGCGGTCCAAGGCCACCGCGAGGACGGCGCGCCCGCCGCCTTCGAGCGGCACGGCGCGGCTCGCGGCGCGCAGTCGGGTGCCGTTTGGTCCCGGGCCTTCGCTCATGCTCGTGCCGGCGAGCGGGATTGGCGGCAGTGGGAAGGCCTGGAGTTCGTCGGCGGGCGCGGAGGTCGTGCGCTGGCGGCCGTCGTCGACGAGCCAGTACCAGCCCGCGCTCGGCGCGGCGAAGTTCGGGTGCGCCCGCGTCACGGTCAGCGCCCCCGAGGCGCTGCGTTCGACGCCCGAGGCGAGGCTCTCCAAGAGCGCCTCCAGCTTGCTGTCGAAACGGTCGAGCACGGCGCCGCGGAACACGAGCGCGAGCGCCGTGCCGCCCAGCCCCCAGGCGAGCACCAGCCAGACGAGCGCCGCGGCGAGCATCCGCCGCTCGAGGTTCCAGTGACTCATGCGCGCGGCGGCGACAATCGATAGCCTTGGCCGCGCACGGTGTGGATCACGTTGACGCTGAGCTTGCGTCGGATACGGCTGATGAGGACGTCGATGACGTTGGACTCGCGCTCGCTGTGCCGATCGTAGACGTGCGCCGCCAGGGTCTGGCGGGTGATGATGCGGTTGGGATGATGCATCAGGTAGGCGAAGATGCGAAATTCCTGCGGGGTGAGTTCGACGGTGCCGCCGTTGTCGGCGACGCGGCCCTCGGAGGTGAAGAGCTGGACCGGGCCGCAGGTGAGCACTGCCGAGGCCTGGCCGGCCGAGCGGCGGATCAGGGCGCGCAGCCGCAGCACCACCTCGTCCATCTCGAAGGGCTTCACCACGTAGTCGTCCGCACCGGCGTTGAAGCCGGCGAGCTTGTCCGACCAGCGCGAGCGGGCGGTGAGGATGAGCACCGGGATGTCGGAGCCTTCCTCGCGCCAGCGATGCAGAACCGACATGCCGTCGACCTGCGGCAGGCCGAGATCGAGCACGATGGCGTCGTAGGGCTCGGCGAGGCCGTATTTGAGAGCTTCCGTCCCGTCTTCGGCCTGATCGACGGCGAAGCCGGAGAGCTCGAGCGCCCGCGCGAGCGAGCGCCGCAGGTCGGGTTGATCTTCACAGACGAGGATGCGCATCGCGGATCGATCCGAGCTGCGAGTTCACGGCGCGGCGGGCGGCCGCTCGCCGGCGTCGTCGGCGGTCGTCGGCGCATCACTCTGCCACTGCCAGGGCTCGAGGCCGGCGCGATAGGCGGCGCGGCCGATCAGGTGCGCGCCGATCGGCGCGGTCAGCAGGACGAAGGCGAAGACCGCGATGCTCTTGCCGATCAAGCCGCCATCGCCGGCGGTCAAGATGAGCGCGAGCAAGATCAAGAGCACGCCGAGCGTGCCGGCCTTGGTCGAGGCATGCATGCGGATGTACACATCCGGCATCCGCAGGACGCCCAACGCGGCGATGAAGCCGAGCGCGCCGCCGAGTATGAGCGAGACGGCTGCGAGGACCTCGAGAATGCCGCTCATTTCTAGGGTTCCCTGGGATCGCGGTCGATGAAGCGGGCGAAGGCGACGGTGGCGAGAAAGGCGACCAGAGCGAGGGCGAGCGCCGCGTCGAGATAGGCGGCGATGCCGCTGGCGAGGGCGAACAGCGCCAGAAGGGCCACGACCAGCATAGTCAAGAGATCCAGCGCCACGACGCGGTCGGGCAGGGTCGGGCCGAGGATGAGGCGGACCGTCGCCAGCAGGAACGCCGCGATGAGGAAGAGCGTGGCGACGGCGACGGCGGTCGCCATGAGGCCGGAGAGCATGGTCTCGATGATCATCTGAGCGCCTCCATGACGCGCCGTTCCATGCCGCGCTTGAGGTCGCGGACGACCTCGTCGGGCTCCTCGGCGAACATCGCATGGATCAACAGCGTCGAGCGATCGGGGCTGACGTCGACGCTCAGCGTGCCCGGGGTGAGCGAGATCAGGTTCGCGGTCAGCATGATCGCCGTGTCGTCCTTGCAGTCGAGCGGCACCTGGATCATGCGCGGGCGGGCATGGATCTCCGGCGTGCACACGTCCCAGACGACCGCCACGCTGGAGCGGACGAGATCGTAGAGGAAGAAGGCGATGAGCCCGATCGCGCCGAAGGTGCGGCGAAAATAAGGCGGCTCCGTGCCGAACAGCGGTCGGGTCAGGTAGAGCGCGAGAAAGCCGCCGGCGAAGCCCAAGAGCAGGTTCGTGCCGGTGAAGCCGCCGGAGACGGCGGCCCAGCCGAGGGCGATCATGAGGTTGAGGGCGAAGAGGTTCATGGTCGGGCTCCGAGGACGGCCTCGACATAGGCGGTGGGGCTCAAGAGCTGCTCGGCAGCGGCGACCGACGCGTCGTAGAAGGGCGCCGTCACGACGCCGATGGCGACGGTGATCGAGGCGAGGGCCACGATTGGCGGAACCAGCGTCCACAGTTCCGAGCGGCCGAGGCGCAGCGACGCGGCGCCGTCGGGGTCGGGATGATCCTTCCAAAACGCCTCGAGCCAGATCTTCGACATCGAGAAGAGGGTCAAGAGGCCCACCAGCAGGGCCACGAAGGCAACGCCGTAGTGCCCGGCATCGAGGCTAGCCTTGACGACGATGAGCTTCGCCCAGAAGCCCGAGAGCGGCGGGACGCCGGCGAGGGACAGCGCCGGGATCAAGAAGAGGACCGCGAGCCACGGCGTGCGCTGCCACAAGCCGCCGATACGGGCGAGATCCTCCGAGCCCGTGAGCTTGGCGACGACGCCGCCGATCAGGAAGAGGTTCGCTTTCACCACGATGTGGTGGAGGATGTAGAAGATCGCGCCGACGATCGCCAAAGGGGTGAAGACGGCGAGGCCCAAGAGCATGTAGCCGATCTGGCTGATGATGTGGAACGAGAGGATGCGGCGGATCTCGTTCTGCGCCGCGGCTCCGAGAACGCCCGTCAGCATGGTCAAGCCGGCGGTCCAGATGAGGAGATCCTGGATGCCCGGCATTTCGGCGTCGTAGATCAGGGTGAAGACACGGATCAGGGCGTAGACGCCGACCTTGGTCAGCAACGCCGCGAAGACGGCCGAGGTCGTCACCGACGGCGTGTGATAGGAGGCCGGCAGCCAGAAGAAGACCGGAAACAAGGCCGCCTTGACCCCGAAGGCGAAGAGGAACATCGCCGCCGTCGTCAGCACGACGGTGTCGTTGTCGAGCGCCCGGACGGCACCCCGGAGGTCGGCCATGTTGAGGGTGCCGGTGGCGCCGTAGAGAAGGCCGACACCGGTCAAGAACGCCAGCGTCGCGACGAGGTTCAAGATGACGTACTTTACCGCGCCATCGATCTGCTCGCGCCGGCCGCCGAGGGCGAGGAGGCCGAACGAGGCGATCAGCATTACCTCGAACCAGACGTAGAGGTTGAAGATATCGCCGGTGAGAAAGGCGCCGGTGACGCCCAGGATGAGCGCCTGCAGCAATGTGTGGTGGCCGAAGCGTTCGGCCTTTCGCGTCACCTCGCCGAGGCCGTAGACCGAAACGGCGAGCGCGATGATCCCGGTGATGACGACCATGGCCGCGCTGAAGAGGTCGGCGACGAGGGTGATCCCGAAAGGCGCCGGCCAGCCGCCCATCTGGGTCGCGACGGGGCCTTCCGCGACGACCCGAGCACCCAGAGCGAGACCGAACGCGAGCAGCGTGGCGCTGCCGCCGACGGCGATGCCGCGCTCGAGTTGCGGCGTCCGCCGAGCGAGGAAGGTCAGGACCGCGGTGAGGAGCGGTGTGACGAGCGCGAGCGTCAACAGCATCAAGAGGATGCCTTTTCCGGCTCCGCCTCGCGCATGGCGTCGCCCTCGACCGTGCCGAGGGCGCGATAGGCGCGATAGACCAAGACGAGGGTGAAGGCGAGGAGCCCGAAGCCGATGACGATCGCGGTGAGGATCAATGCCTGCGGCAGGGCGTTGGCGACCGTGCCCGCGGGCTCCTCGGCACCGTCGGCGATGAGCGGCGGTGCGGCGTAGGTGAGCCTTCCGGCGGCGAAGATCACGAGGTTGGCGGCGTTGCTCAACAACGCCAGCCCGAAGATGAAACGGATGAGATTGCCGCTGAGCATCAGGTAGAAGGCGCACGTGGCGATGATGCCGACGAGCACGGCAAGGGCGATCTCCATGCCT